>JAVVUQ010000070.1:0-8260 GCA_036653075.1 Clostridia bacterium
ATATAAATAATTAGGCAAATGTTTGATTATTCATTACTTCCTTAGGGAGCTACAATTTGTAGCTCCCTTTAAAATAATTATATTAATATAATATTTATAGCAGTGTTAATTGTAATAATATATTTTTCAGTAGTAAAAAACATTTTGATTATTCTAAATTAAATGGTATAATTATAATATACATAAGGAGAAATATGAAAAAACTTTTTAAAACAGTATTAGCGTTTATTATTTTAGCGCTATTAATCGAAGTGGTAATTTTGATAACAACTAAAATGACTGGATGGAATAACTTTATTAGCGGTAGACCATTTTTAGCAGCTGTACACGTCCATCTCTTTACGATAGGTGTTATATTTTTTTTAGTGCAAATGTTACTTGAAAAAGCCTTTAAAATAACTAAAGCTAAATTCTATAAGGCATTTTACATAGTATTTTTATGTGGATTCGGCTTGTTTATATCAACGCTACTATATAAAGGGTTTGCGCAAATTTTTAAATTTTCTGTCATTAACGCTATAACGCAATCTTTAGCAGCCATAGCGCATATTGCAATGTTTGTCGGATTGTTTCTATTCGCTCGTTGTTTATATTTGGCTGCTGTTAAAAATAATGGAAATGATGAATTATAGAAATATTTTGATTGTGAAAAAAACGTTAAATTATTTATTAAATAATATTATATAAAAATACGATATAATAGCAAAATAATTATAATTGCAATATTATTGTGGTTGTATGATACAATAATAACTTAATAAAATAATAATAATATTATAACTATTTAAACAAATAACTTTATACATCGCTTTAAAGTTGTTTGTTTTTTTTATTGCAAAAATTTTGTTAAAAATTGGACTAATAAAACTAAAATTTTTTTAAAATATGTTGTTAAAATGATTGACTTTACTTTTTAATAGTGGTATATATAATACATTAGTATTGATAATACTGTTGGTGTGATACTAATATAGTTTATGTGGAAAAAACAATATTATAAATAACCAATTATTTTTCATATTAAATTATAATAGTTAAAATTTGTCATATCAAAAAAGGATGAAAATGGATCGAGAATTTTACAAAAAGTTGGATAATGTCATAGATACGGTGAGATTGCAGATTATTCAAACTTATATTCAAGCGTGTAAGAAGCAAGCGAGAGAAGCGGGAGATGTTCTGACTAATATGCCATTATCTGAAACACGATTGATATCCGTATTACATTTTAATGGAATACAGACTATGGCTGAATTAGGAAAGTTATCAATATTTTCTTATACAAATTTATCCAAGACAGTTAAAGGATTGGAAGAATCAGGGTATGTTAAGAGAAATGTATTGCCTGAAAATCGTAGATTTGTTCAAATTGATTTAACTGAAAAGGGACACGAGTTAATAATGGCATATTTAGATGTTAGTTTAAATGGCGCAATTGAGTTATTGTCGAATAATTATAACGACGATGAATTAATAGAAATTGAAAGTCATTTTAAACGATTGAATGAGCTATTTAATCGACTTGAAAAGAAAGGTGGTATGAAATTAATTACGAATTAATTGTCGGCAAAGTTATAACTAAATAAGTTATTTGCTTTTTATTTAACATTGAAATTTATACATATAAAAAAGTAATTCAAATAAAATAATAATCCAATAAATTAATTAAAATAGGGTGTTAAAATATGCAATATTTAATGCCTATGTGTAGATATTACACAAAAGGAGGTACAATGAAAAAGAGATTAATAGTCACAATATTATTGTTGGCGCTATTAGTAGCAGCAGTTTCGTGTAACGATATTAAGCCAATAGTGAAAATTGAGTTAACGAAAGGCGAATTTTCTCAATTGTATGAAGTTGGCGAAGAATTCGATGTTGGATTACTGACATTGGACATTACGTTTGAAGGCGGAAAGCAAGCAAATGTAGTAGTTGAGCCGAGGTTCGTTACTGGGATGTCGACAGAAAAATGCGGCGAGTTTGAGTTGACCATAAGTTATGGCAGCAAAAAGGTTAAACTTGCGTATGAAGTTGTATTAAAAAAGCAACTTATTGTTACAGTAAAAAATGGTGATGATAAAACTCAATTTACGTACGCTTATGGTGAATCAATGCCGATGCCGAATGAACCAATTAAGGCAGAGGCGTATTATTTTAGCGAATGGGTTATTGAGGGCAAGGTTGTATCTTTTCCTTACGTAGTAAAGTCAGATTTAACAATTGAAGCTGTATTTACTTACGATTTAGAGCGATACAAAGCTGAAAAAAAGGAAACGATTAAAGAGATTGAGTATGAAAAATTTAAACTATCGGATGCGATGAAGTTGCATAGCGCATATAATGCGTTAATTAATTTATTTGAAAGTAGCGCAGATGAGATAGAGATTAAAAAGGCTTGTGATGAATACGAAAAATTAAAGTCAAGCGTAAAGAATTTAATGGATTTATTGAATGAAAGAATTGAAAAGCTAAACAAAGAAGAATATTTTGATTGGCAATGGCAAGATATTATTGAAATAAAAGGTGAAGCGTATGAAGCGTTGATGTCATATAATGGCGGAGCGCCTGATCGTAGAACTATATACAATCAAGCTATTGAAAGGATTGAATTAGTTTTGACAAAAGCTGAAGATATAGCGATAGGAAGTTACGAAAAAAGTAGAAAAATAAAAGAATTAGAGTATTATGTAATAGATTTGAATGAAAACAGATATTCGATTGAAAATTGGAAAACAATTAATACAATATTAGAAAATGGGCGTAATAGAATTAATGAAGCTGAAGGGACGAAGGCGATAGGCAACGCGTATCAGGCAGTAATAAATGAATTAAGCGCAGTTGAGTTATTGACAGAAAACAAGTTACATTATATAGATCTATTAATAGGGTATAAAGAAGCGTTAAAAAGCAGTGATTATTTTGAAGCGGAGTGGAATGAAATAGCTATTATTTATAATGAAGCCGCATTAAATATTCGATTATTTGTATCGGGAGCGCCGTCGGTAGAAATGTTATACAAAAATGCGATAGCGGCGATTGATTTAGTAACGACAAAAGCAGAAGACAGAAAACTTGCAGAATATGAAAAGGTTGTAAAATGTAAAGATTTGCAATTTAAAGTAGAAGAATTAAAAAAAGCTGCGGGAGATAAGGAAGCGTTAATTGCGCAGTTAAACAATGCGTTAATTGAATGGACTGCAAAAATAAATAAAGCTGATGGACGAGCAGCGGTAGCGAAAACTTACAGTGATGCCATAACGGCAATAACTGAAATTTATAATACATACATAGGAGGCTAATATGAAAAACAAAGTTTACATAGTTTCTGCATTAATGGCAATTATGTTATTGGTTTTAGCCATAACAGGACTTAATAATGCAAAAATGGATAGTATCAGTAATGTTGGTGATAATACATTATCGCAATCAACAAGTTTAGATTTTAGTAAAGTTGAAGGACAAAAATCTCTTTCAGAAATCTTAGAAAATTCAGATACAAAAATTCCTGAAAACAAATTTTACAAAGCTGATGATATGGTATCGGTTACAGTAGTTACAGGTACAGATTCAGTAGTAGAAAGTTATTTTCAGAATGGAAAAGGCACATTAAGTGAATATGCGCAAAGCAGTGAAGGCAAAGCAATTGAAAATGCAATGAAGCAAGAACAAGCAAGCGTGCAAAACGCTATGCGTAACGCAAATATTATTTTCAATAATAAAAACGCTTTTACAACATTACTTAACGGTTTTTCGGCAGTAGTGAGATATGGTGATATAAAATTAGTTAAAGCGATAAAAGGCGTCGTAGGAGTGAGTGTATCACAAGTTTATTCAGTTCCAGCAACAACAACGGCAGCAGAAAAGCAAATGATGTTTGCTCAAACAGGGTTGCTTGAAAATAATTCTAAGTATAAAGGCGAAGGAATGGTAATCGCTATACTTGATACAGGACTGAGTTATCGTAATCCTGCATTTCAAACAATGCCAGAAAATGGCGCAATTACAGAAAATTACTTAGAACAAATAGTTCCTGCATTACAGATAAACAAAGGAAATAAAACATTTGCAGCATCTGAAGTGTATGTAAATGCAAAAGTTCCATACGGATTTGATTATGCAGATAATGATGCAAACGTTATTCCACACGAAGATTTTTCATATCGTTTACCATTTGATTTAACACACGGCACTCACGTTGCGGGTATAGCAGCGGGCGATAACGATGTGATTTCAGCAGCTGCGTGCAAAGCGCAAATTGCTTGTATGAAAGTTTTTAGTAGTTTAGACGGAAATTGTTATACAGATTCTATTTTAGCAGCATTGAGCGACTCAGCTATGCTTGGAGTAGATGCAATCAATATGAGTTTAGGCAATGGTTGCGGTCCAGTCAAAGAACACGATCCAGCTGCCGCTATTATAAATAACTGTTATGAATTAATTGAAAAATTAGGTATAAATATGTGTATAGCGTCTGGTAACGATACATATTCTACAAATTGTACATATAACGATAATCCATATAGTAAAACTGAAGCGCCTGATAACGGAGTTGTAGGATCGCCTGCATCATACAGAGGTACTTTTTCAGTAGGTTCAATTGATAATGGAATGAACATAGTTGCAAAAATTGATGGAATGAATATTAGCTTAAATAATGTTATGCGTGAAGATGAACATTATATCCAAAATCCGCAAAACTTTTTAAAGCTATTAAATGGAGACAAAGGCGAATTTGATTATGAAATAGTTGGCGGCTCTGGAAAAGAAGAAGATTTTAAAGCGGTTGACGTAAAAGGTAAAATCGCAGTTGTCACACGTCAACGCCGTATTAGTTTTACTGAAATAGCAACAAATGCTCAAGCGAATGGAGCGATAGCATTGATTATATGTAATAACGAAGAAGGTCAATTAAACGCTTTAGTAGATACTGATTTACCAACCGCTACAACTGAAATGCAATACGGCGAAATATTGAAAGCATCAACAAACAAAAAAATAAGTTTAGATAAAGATGAAATTCTTTATACAATATCAGAATTTTCTTCTATGGGAGCGTTAGATAATCTTGATATTGGAATTGATATCGTGGCTCCTGGTGGAAATATTTATTCCGCATTATTATATGAAATGTATGAGTATTGGATTCAACAGGGAAGGGAAGCATTGCTTTATAATTATATGAGCGGAACAAGTATGGCGTCACCAAATTTTGCATCGGCGTCAATGGTTGTTTCTCAAATGATTAAAGAAAAATATCCACAGTTATCAGGAGATGAAAGAACTGCATTGACATATCAGTACGTTATGAGTACTGCAAAAATTATAACTGATATAAACGGAGTACCAGTAACTCCAAGAGCGCAAGGCTCAGGCATAGTTGATATAAATGCAGCTTTAAGTACCGATGCGTACTTAACAGTAACAGGAAAAGATAGAACAAAACTAAATTTAGGTAGTGATGTAAATAAAGATGGTATATATACATTATCTTTCAACTTAGTCAATACAAGCGATAAGGCTTTATCATATGACGTAAAAGCAATAGCGATAACAGAAGTTGCAGAAAATGGATATATGATGAATAAAGCAAGATTGTTTGAAAATGCTACATTTACAGTAGACGCTAAAAATGCAAGTATAGATGGAAATGTAGTAACTGTTGAAGGCGGACAAAAAGCAAATATTAAAGTAGTAGTTACTTTATCTACGGAAGATAAGCAATATATGGACGATAATTTTGCAAATGGTATATATGTTGAAGGTTATGCAGTTTTAACTTCAAATAGTGATGGCGTAGACCTTTCAATTCCTTGGATTGCTTTTTATGGCGATTGGGATAAAGTACCAACATTAGAACCAACAGATATGGATCATAAAGAACCAATTAATGAAAGTATGATTTTAGTTGGAAAAGTAATATTAATTCAAGATGTAATGGCAATGGCGCATAGATTAGGAATGTATCCTACATTTACTTTACCTGAAGGTTATGAAGCTCCGGAAGCGTCATATGACTATATTTCATTACGTAGCGATTCCGAATTACTTTATTTAGATTTAAATCTAATGCGAAATGTTCCACTTATTGAAGTTTCAGTAATTGATTCATTAACAGGTACAATTTATAGTTTTGATAAACTTTATGATATTAGAAAAGATTATTATTATAATGGATTTATACATTTTGAATCAAGAATATTGTTTAGCCAAATGTTTCCAATAAACGAAAATTTAAGATGGGCAAATAATCAAAGTGTTAATTTACAATTAAAAGTATATCGTAGCATTGAAGATGACATCTATGAGACAATAAATTTCCCTATATTTATAGATAATGATGCTCCAATAATGACTGATGTCAAAGAAAGAGTAGAAAATGGTAGAACATATTTAGATATGCAAGTATATGATAATCATTATTTAAGAGATATGCAATTATGGAATTTAAGCGAAAATTTAGTATTTAGTTTAATGTATCCAGTTACAAATTTTGTTAAAAATTCAATAAACTATGTTTCTTTAGATATTACTGATTTTTTAGGAAATCTTGTAGATAATAAAATTGCTATAGATTTTAGCGACTATGCATTCAATTATAATACTTATGAAATTACTTTGAAATCATTAGAAGAAAAAGTAAATCCAACAGCAATTAAAAATAAAAATAACAATATGAATAATTTACATAATAATAATTCATTTGAAACTTTAAACGTAGAAGATTATGTAATTGAAAATGGAATATTAAAATCTTACAATGGAATTGGCGGAGATATAGTGATTCCTGATGGAGTAGTTTCAATTGCGGATAATGTATTTAATGGCAATAAAACAATAACAAGTGTTGTAATGCCCGAAGGATTAACTGAAATTGGAAATAGCGCATTTGCATTTGCTGCTAATATGACAAAAGTTGTGTTGCCTTCGACACTTATCACAATAAAAGAATCAGCATTTATGAATTGTTTAGCGTTAAGTGATGTCAATTTTGAAAAAATAGTAAATATACAACTAATAGGTATGCATTCATTTATGAGATGCGGATTTACTGAATTAACCATTCCGAAGCATTTTGAAAATATGGCAAACGGATTAGGAAGCTATGATGATCTATATCAAACATTCTATCCAGCATTTTATCTATTATCATCATTAACTAAACTCACAATTAATGGAGACGTAAAATTAAATTCATCATTTATACTTTGCGAAAAACTAAAAGAGGTAGTAATAAATGGTAATGTGGTTTTTTATAATGGTGAATTTATGAAATGTGATAGTTTGGAGTATATTACATTTAATAGTGATATTACATCTGTTGGAAATAGCGAAAACAGATTAGTATATTCGATTGCTGATTTGCCATCACTTAAAAAGGTAGTATTTAATGGTAATGTCGGAAGTTTAAATAGTGGAGTATTTTCTTCCTGTCCAAATTTAACAGAAATAGTATTTAATAAAAATGTAAATTCAATTGGCTATTCAGTAGGCGGTGAAACCCCTAATATGAAATATGCTATAACCGAAACAAATGAATTTATGACAATGGAATATGGAGTACTTTATGACAATGCAAAAACAAAGATGTTTATGTATTCATCTTGGGATTATGAAGGAAAATTTATTGTTCCAGAATCAGTAAATGTTTTACGACCAGGGCAGTTTACACACGGAATTTATAAATATGTGACAAACTCAACTATTACATTAAATGAAACAGAATGCAGCGCATCAGTTAGAACGAGAGAAGCATTTTATGTTGAAGAAAAGAAAATGAGTGGCGTTCAATTACACGCGGGAATAACAGAAATTCCAATTCTTTGCTTTTATGATTGCGCAGCATTGCAAGAAATTGATTATAACGGCGCAGAAGTAGTAAAATTCGGTGAATTATCATTGACTAACTCAATGAAAAATATTACGTTCCCTGATTCAGTTAAAATTCTTGGAAATATTTTGGGTTCATCAAGTCCAAATCTTGAAAGTTTTGTATTTCCTAAAAATTTGGAACAAATAGAGCTTTCGATATCGTTTAATGATAGTAAGATTAAAGAAATGATAGTGCCTGAAATAGTACGTACTTATATACCTATATCTTTCCAAAACTGTTTACAATTGGAAAAAGTTGTTTTCTTATCTAATAGTATTGAGAGAGTAACAGATCAGTTTAATGGTTGTATAAATTTAAAAGTAATTGAAGGAATTGATAATCTGAAAGGTTTACATGGAAATGGCTATTTTTATAATTGCGGATTAG
>JAVVUQ010000071.1:0-8186 GCA_036653075.1 Clostridia bacterium
ATTTAATTATGATGAGTTTTAATTATGATAAGAATAATTTATGATGAGTTTAAATTATGATAAGAATAAATATGATAAGATTAAATTACACTTAGATTACGTTATGATAAGTTTAAATTACACTTAGATTACGTTATGATAAGTTTAAATATGATAAGTTTAAATATTATGAGTTTAAATTACATTTATATTACGTTATGATAAGTTTAATTTACATTTATATTACATTATGATAAGATTTAATTTATATAAAATTAAATTATGTAAGATTATGAATTTAAAATTTTAAGGACAGCTTAAAGCTGTCCTTAAGATCAACAATCCAAAATTACGTTATGTAATAAAGGTATTAGATTTGGTGTGATTTACGTTTAACTATTAAAGCGACAGCGATAGTCATAAGGCATAGAAGCATTAATCCGCCCAAGCCGCCGCTGTTACCTGTTGAAATGGTAGATGCTGCTGTGCCTGCGCAACTTTTTGCTTCATCTAATTCTTTCTTACTTTCTTCGATGAGTCTTTCTGTTTCTTTTATAGCTTTTTCTATTTCATCAACTTTATCTTCTGCAATAAACGCGCGTTGTTGTAATTCATATAGTTCTTTTTTATAATTTTCAATTTGCATTTTTGCTGATGGAATATCAATATTGAGTTGAGTGATATCTGCTGTAAGTTTATCAATATTTGATATTAATTTCAATATTTGTAAATCTTTTTCAGCGATGTTCAACTTATCGATATTTGTGAGTAGCGCTTTTTGGTTTTCGTTGACAGCGTTTACAGCTGAGCGCAAAGCTGTAATTTTTTCTTCGTCCTGAATTGAAACAACTTTAACAGTTGCCAATGTAGTATTAAGTTTATAAACTTCTACAAGAATTCTTGCATTTCTCAATATGTCGATACTGCTTACAAATTGTTTTAGATTTTCATCAAGCGAATTGTAGATATTTTCTAATTCTTCAACTTTGCTATCGTCATCAGATACTATAACGAGTTCAGCTATAGCTTTTTCCAAGAAGAATACGTCTTGAGAAAAAATGTCGATTGTGACAATATCGCTCTTTTCGCCCAATACTTTTTCGCCATTGACAATTCTCCAAGCCACAACGTAATAGCTATATGAATTATAATATTCTAAATCAATATCATTATCAAAAACTACTTCATTTGAATATGTTGTGCGAACGATATCGCTAATTGCAGTGTAAACTGGTTGAGTTACAGGTGTTCCGTTTATTTGAGTTAGGGCTCTATACGTTATAAATCCTTGTGCCCACGGGTAAAGCGTACCGCAAATCAATACTTCGTTTTCTTTTTCGCCCCTTGCAATGTTAATATCATTAACATCCAATATATTATCATCATCGAATATGATTATGTCATTGCCGAAAGCTTTGATCCATTCTCTTGTAAAGAATCCGTCAGCGTTTGCATTATTAACAAAAGCAACACTTCCCATACTGAAATTTCCATACGTTTCCATTTCGCTTTCCAAAATAGGAGCTTTCCCTTCAAAGATGAAATTAGCTTCTCTCTTATAAAATGCTACTGCGCCGATAGATTTAACGCTTTGTGGAATATTTATAGTAATTGTTGCAAGATCATCTTCATATGTTGCAAAAGCGCATGCGCCAATTCTAACGATGCCGTCAGGAATATTAATTACTTTAGCTTGAGAATCGCCTTGATAACGCAAATATTCGCCATAAATATTAGTAATTGAGTCTTCATTTTGAATAAATATTTTATGTCCTTGCGCAATTTCAAATCTTACATTCAAATCTTGTGTCATTTGATACAATCCGAAATCTACGCCGACTAAGCTATTTGGAATAACAATTGTTTCAATATTTAAATTTTCCATAAACGCATATTCGCCAACATATTCCAAACCTTCATTTAAAATCAATATTTTACATTCTAAGTCGTTATTAGCAAACGCTCTTTTTCCTATGTATTTTAAGCTATTCGGGAGCGTCAATTGCATAATAGAACACATACTAAAGGCATTTTTTTCAATTGTTGTAACGCCTTCTATTATAGTCAACTGTTCAAGTTTATAGTTACTGCAAAATGCTGAATCGCCAATCTTTTTTAATGTTGAAGGGAATACTACGCTTGTAATCTCTCTTTCATAAAATACATACGGTCCGATTTCTACAACGCCTTCGGGAATAACAATATCTCCGCCTATTCCGTTATATTGATATAATATGCCTTGACTAATAACAAATTCTTCCGTTGGAGGTGGAGTTACTTCACCGCCGCCATCGCCGCCGTTAGGGTCAATAATAGTAAATATACTTCCAACGTATGCCCATCGTTCGTATAACGATTCAATAAACATAAATCCACTACCCACAGTGCGAGCGACAAAGGTTTGTCCTTCAAACGAAGCGCAATCTTCTGGTCCGCTCATTATTGCGGAAATAAAACATTTTACTTCGTTGCTTGCATACCACGGATCTGCTTCAACTACAAATTCAATTCTATCTCCAACGTTACATTGGAAATTAAATCCTAATTCTTGACGATTTTCTCCTTCTCCATAATACGCTCGAATTGAAGTTGGAGCATATACTCCATCATATATTTCTGAGCTTACTGAAACGTGCGATTCAGCCGATAATACAACTTCTTCGCCTTTACCATTTATGTATTTATATGTAACAATTAAGTCCGTTTCGCCTTGCGCAAGACCCATTACAAATGTTCCGTTTATTAAAGACGCTACTGTTTGAGTTGAATCTTTAAATGCAATTGTAGTTTCGCCTTGTGGCGCATATTCATCGTAATTACCTAACATAACTTCTACTTCTGCTATTTCATTTATCATTAAATATAAATCAGATGTATAAATTTCTTTAGGTTCAGGTTTAATTTTAAGCTGACTCATTGCTTGCAAGCTTTGCAATTTACCATTTTCTTGCCACATTATTGTCGCAACAATAGTCGTTTCGCCTTCGCTAACGCCTGTGGCAATACCATTTTGGTCAACTGTAGCTACATTTTTGTCAATGGCGTCCCAATAAATCGTATAATCATTTTGCCATCCAAAATTCCTTGGAAACAACCTTACTCCAAACTGTTTACGTTCTGTAACTCCAATAGTTTCGTACATTGTGTCTAATTCAGCTTTAGTTGGACTTGGTAATGTAGGCACATCTACGCCGCTAATTATCATTATTGTTGAGTTCATTGCATAGTCATACATAGCTATGCCAATATACCCGTTATGAATCAAATCGATATTATCCGTAATATCCCACGTCAATAGTGTCGTTTCGCCTATATTTTCTGCATCAACTGGAATAGGTTGAGCAAGATCACTGCCTGTGCTAATCGGATTTCCAACTTCGTCTACAATCATTTCTACTGGCCACGCCGCCATAACATAATGATTGTCATATACTGATGCGGAAAACATTATTCTATTATCTTCTGTTTTCCAAATATTAAGATCTTGTTCAAACGTTTCTGGTTTTTGGTTATCTATATACATTGGCAATGAAATAGAAGGTTTCCAACATTTACTTTCTCTATCTAAATGTTGCGCTTCAAATTCAGTTATACCTGTAAATGTAACTATTAATTGTGTGTTATTAGGTAAATTTTCATAGCAAGCTTTCGCTTCTGCTGTATCAAATTGCCACTGCTGAATATCTGGTAAAATTATTCCATAACCTGGATCGTAAGTGGATTTTTTCTGCTTATCATATACTTCATTATAATAAATTTCACCTGTTATAGCATCTTCAATTGTATAGGTCAATTCTTCAATATTTCTAAGTAATCCTAAATATGATTCTTGGAATACTGAATAACCATTTCCGTCTGGCGCTAAAGCAATTCTATCCGCTCTTGGCGCTGGAATTCCTTCTACTCCGTATTTGTTTAATGCATAATCACCCATGGCAAACACATTGCCAACGTTTGCATAAAATCCCCACATAATACCATTATATGTTTGCGTATTCATATTAAATTCGTCATAGATTGTAAAATCGAATATCGGAGCGCACGTCCAATCACCAAAAAATCCCATAAACGGAACACTTAATTTTGGAGTATCTACGCCTTCCAATACTACGAATCCTTCTACAAAGTTTCCACCATTAAAGGTCGAATATGCCAACAATTCATTCTTAACTGCTTCGTTTAATGTGAGTTGAATATTGATTTGACATACTTTATTAGCTTCAACTTCAATTTTATTTATAGCATCATAAACTATGCCATCAACTGTTACTGTAAATGAACAGTCTTTTGTAATATCTTGAGCCTTTAATGCAAAGAATGGCTCATCTATCATTTCTGTTAAAACTTGAGTGTCAATATAATATGTAAGAGTTTTATCACCAAAGTTAATAACTTCAAACGCTAAATCAAAAATTCCACAAATATCAGGATCATCGCCCAACTCAATTTTAGGCTTTTCTTGATTAGGAACATTAATATACGCTTTTGTCGTTGTTGCCGCTGTAACATCTACCAATCCAGCGCCTTGTTTACGAGGCGACGCCGCTACGTCGTTAGCGTCTTTAACGATTGATGCTGTGCTCATAGCTAATTTATAAACCATTATTCCCTTTTCTTTCGCCGCCATATTCGGGAACATTTCATTTACATACTCTCTAATAATAACCGACGCTCCAGCAAAATTAGGAGATGCCATTGACGTGCCTGACATAAGTCCATACGGGCTTGTAAATGTGCCATCGCCATTGTCTTGTACTCTTATTGAAGAATTTATTTCACCGCCAGGCGCAGTAATTTCAGGCTTAATTTTTAAATCGTTAGTTGGTCCCCAACTACTGAAATCACTCATTTCATATGGCAATAATTTCGAAAACGTCCTATCTAACTTCAACATTTTGTTTTCAGCCGCTTTCATCGTTTCGCCATCATTAAGCGATATAAACATACCTGGAATAGTATAATTCGTTACTTCCATTCTAATCAATGGACCATCTACATTATCATATATAATGCAACCAATTGCTCCAACATCAGCTGCAATTTGTACCTTATCGCTAAAAGATATTACGCCACGTTGAACAAGCGCTATCTTTCCAACAATATCTAATCCTATATAATCCGTCACATCACCTACGTTAGGAACAGCAACATACGCAACTTCGCTCGGATCAATATAACTTGGATTGTTCATATAAAATTCGTTATAGAAAAATCTATTAGGAATTTCACTATAAAATATTTTTCTATCGCCAATCATTACATAATTTTCTGAATTTTGATAAGTGTTAATTGAAGCTACCGATATGGCTTGCATATAAGTAGACGGCGTAGCAACAACTCCAAAATCAGAGTTTACTACAAATGGTCTGCTACCCGGGTCAAGTTTACTTGCATAAGCAGCCGAATAATCATTTCCCGCTGAGATACAAATTTCAACGCCCGCATTTCTCGCTAAATCGTAATATGGAACTGCATAATCTTCACAAGAAAATCCAGCAGCGCTTCCAAGCGATAAGTTAACTGCATCTACGCCAAGCGTAACTGCGTCACTTAAAGCCGCAATAATATCAATAGTACTTGCTCCGCCAGTAAAATCACTGAATACTTTTAACGCTAATATTTGCGCGTCATACGCAGCGCCTCTAAACTTAACCTCTTTATCGCCATTGTTGCCAGCAGCTATTCCAGCAACGTGTGTGCCGTGGTCACTACTATATCCAATCGCATCTGTATCTTTGTCGGCATAGTCAAATTCAAAAGGTATTTTGCCATTGACATAAACTTCATCTGCCGTAAAACCATTTGGCATATATTGCGCATCATGAATTTCACCAAAAGCTTCCAACTTATATCCGTTTTTAGCGATAAGCTTGTCAATATTGTTAGCAATAAATTCTTTGGTTATTTTTTGTTTACTTGGCTCAACTTGGAACGCTTCATGCCTATTATCAAGTCCTGAGTCTATAACGCCTATAACCATACCGTTACCTGTATATCCGTATTGCTCGCGAGCAATTTGCAAATTCATTTGCTTAGCGCTTGCTATGGTTTGTGGAACTAAGTATACTTCAGAAATTGATATTTTTTTGATTTCATCAACCTTTGCAATCGCTGCAATATCTCCATAACGTACGTTTGCCGCTAACCCATACAATAACATTGTATACGTGTATTCAAATTTTACATCTTTACACACTTGCTTAATTTTATTCATTATCATTTCTTGCGTATTAGCCATAGTTTTTGCCATAGCTAATCCTTCTTTAGAATCTGCGTATTCCCTTACGTCAACACCATTCTCTTGAGAAAGTTGCAACTGCGACAATCCGTCAAGTTCAATGATAATATCTACCTTTTGGTCAGGATTAATCGCCTTAACCTCTTGATACTCAACACCCGCTAAGTGCTTGTCTAACATTGCAGAAACATTGTTCAACTCAAAATTTTCAATTGTCATTTTTTGAGTTTCTGTCATAGCCGCCGCAGGCTTCACACCAACCATTATAGTTGCTGTCAAAACCAACATAACTGATAAAAATATTATGATCAATTTGTTTGTTTTCATTTTTTTTCTCCTTTATGGATTTATATATGAGATAAAAGCTCATCTATGGTAATAGTATACCATATAATTCTTAAAATGTCAATATTTTGAATAAATTTTTTTAAATTAACTTTTTACAACTTGAACACGCTAATACCTTTGCATTGTGGCTTTATAAAACAAATTTTAATTTGAATTCTTCATAATATATTATTCTAATTCTACTATTATGCTTTTTTAATTTTTTAATGATTATAAATAATATAATATTGCTCATTAAGTGTAGTTGAAACAAAAGCGATTTTATGCTATAATAAAAAATGTAATAAAACACTGCATTGCAATTTTATGCTATAATAAAAAATATAATAAAACATTGCATTGCGATTTTATGCTATATTAAAAAATATAATAAAACACTGCATAAGGATTATATAATGATTCAACTTGATAAAACTAACGTAATGAGAATATTAGATAGTAAACAAATCACCTATGTTCCACACTATTACGATAATAATATCGTCGATGGATTAAGCGTATCAGCAATTTTAAACCAACCACCTACTCAAGTTTTTAAAACTTTAGTAACAGTAGGCAACAATCTTTTACATTATGTATTTGTTATTCCCGTCAATAAAAGCCTTAATTTAAAAAAAGCCGCAAAAGCGGTAAACATTAAAAGTATAGAAATGATAAAACAAAGCGAATTATTACCGCTGACAGGTTATATTCACGGCGGTTGTAGTCCAATTGCAATGAAAAAACCTTTTATAACAGTAATAAATTCATCAGCGCAAAATCAACCAACTATTTGCGTAAGCGCAGGCAAAATAGGTTGCCAAATCGAGCTTAATCCGTATATTCTTGCTACATTAATTAATTGCAAATTCGACGACATCGTCGATTGAATGGTACTTTTTATAATATTGCTATTACCTATTTATATTGTAATTTATTCGATTATTTAACTTAAATTTATAATGTAATTTATTCGATTATTTAACTTAAATTTATATTTTTTTGAGTTTTTAATATGTTTTACAATCTCTCTTTCCACTTGGAATAAATGGAATATTTGTTGAATCAGATTTTGCCACAATTTTTAAATTATTGGGAACACAAATTATTACATCTCCAACTGATGTAATGCGCTGAAAGTTGTGTACGCATTCTTGCCCTGAACAATTGCTTTCAACCATTTTAACTGTGTTATTTTCTATTAATATAACATTTTTACATCCGCTATGCTGTACTGTAACAGTAGTTTTTCCATTTTCCTCCACTCTTTGCAAACATTTTGGAGATAATATCTTTCCACTTTTTAATTCACAATCATAAATATAAATCATTTCGTTTTTATAATAAATTTCAAAATACTTAACTTTTGAATTTTTAGGCAATAAAAAAACTAAAAATAAAACTACAACTATTATAAGAATAATTGCATAAATTATAATATCGCATTTTTTAAAGAATTTTTTCAATAATTCTCCTAATCATTATAAATAATAATTATAAATATTATTTATTTCTTTTTCTTGCATTATTTACTACATTTTTAATATTTTTATTGCATTTTTAATATTTTCAACATTTTTATTGCTTTAAAACATTTTTATTGTGTTCTTATAATTTATTATTAATAATTTAACATTTTTAT
>JAVVUQ010000072.1:0-8159 GCA_036653075.1 Clostridia bacterium
TATAAATTTTAAAATATAAAATATAAAATATAAAATATAAAATATAAAATATAAAATATAAAATATAAATTTTAAAATATACAATAAAGAAATAGGCGCAAACGTAATGCGGGGAACGGGTAACCGCTCCCCGTTTTTGTTCAAAGATTATTAAATAAACACGAAGAATTATTATATATAATTTAAGAATAAAATAATAAAAGGAGAATTTACAATGAAAGAATTACTGAAAAAGTACGAAGCATACCGACGTGAGATAATAACAATGCAATTTGTTAGTTATCTCATCAACTGGGATTCTACGACAGAAGCGCCAGATAATTGTTTTGGTAGTAGAAGCGAATGTATGGGTGTAATATCTGAAAAAGATTTTAAGTATCAAACGTCCAAAGAGAATGTTGAATTAATTAATATGCTTTATGAAAGAAGAGATGAAATCACAGACGCTGTTTTAAAACACGAAATTGAAGTAGAAAAACGTGAATTAGACGACATATTAAAAATGCCTATGGAACTCGTAGTTGAGATGGACAAAATTCTCAGTCAAAGCGCTCAAATTTGGGCTAAAGCTAAAAATTCAAGTGATTTTACATTATTTGCGCCAACTTTAGAGCGTATTATTGAAATTGAAAAAGAAATGATTAAGCATCTTGAAACAGATAAATGTAAAGGTTATGATGTATTGCTTAATAGGTTTGCTTATGGAATGAATATGGCGCAGTACGACGTATTTTTTAATGATTTACGACGTGAATTAGTTCCTTTTGTAAAAGCTGTTACATCAAAAAAGATTGAAGGTGATTTTGGATTTGCAAATCAATCTTTCCCTATTGAAAAACAACGTGAGTTTTGTAAATACATTATGGATGTTATGTGTTTTGATAAAACTCGTGGAATAATGAAAGAAAGCGAGCATCCTTTTACAAGTGGTTTTGGTAATAGCGATGTTAGAGTAACAGTACATTATTATCCTGAATTATTTATTTCGAGTATTTATTCGGCGATTCACGAATTAGGACACGCAACATATGAACAGCAAGTTAGCGATGATTTGGAACTTACAATGTCGGGTGGTTGCCGTTCGCTGGCGTTACACGAATCTCAATCTCGGTTTTATGAAAATATTTTAGGTAGAAGCCATCAGTTTTGGGAAACGCATTTTGGCAAGTTAAAAGAAATATTTGCTGACGAACTTAAAGATGTTACGCTTGAACAGATGTATAAATTTGTCAATATTTCGGAAAATACTTTTATTAGAACAGAAGCTGATGAATTGACATATTCTTTGCATATAATGTTACGTTATCAAATTGAGCGTGAAATATTTGAAGAAGGTTTAAAAGTTGCAGATTTACCACGTAGATGGAACGAACTTATGAAAGAGTATTTAAATCTTGACGTTAAATCGGATAAAGAAGGCGTTTTACAAGACGTGCATTGGTCAGGCGCTATGTTTGGATATTTTCCAACATACGCATTAGGGTCGGCTTACTCAGCGCAAATTTTTGATACAATGAATAAAGATTTTGACGTTTTGGAAAGCTTGAAAAATGGTAATATGAAACAAGTAAATAATTGGCTTAAAGAACATTTGCATAAGTTTGGCGCAAGCAAAGAAGCGAAAGAATTATTTGAAAATACCGTAGGCAAACCATTTGACGCTATGTATTATGTAAATTACTTGAAAGAAAAATATGGAAAGATATATAATATATAATTTATATGATGGCGAGTGAATTTAAAATTAATAATACTAAAAGAAATTCTTATGTATAGAGGTTAAATTTAAGACACTTTAATTAAAGTGTCTTAAAACTCTTTATAATTGCTACATTGTGATATTTAAAATTAACAAATTTAAAATATGGATATAAAGTTTTCCATTGTTTATTATTAACTTATTTAAATTAAAACAGATTTGTTGCGGCAAAATTATTTAACGATTAACTAATATAATAAATATAATCACACAATATAAGCAAACGACATAAAATAGGATACTATGGAAAAAATCGATTTAAAAAGTATGAGTTTAACGCAGCTATTAGATTTTGCGGTAACTACACGTAAAAACATTATTGATAATGTTATAGAAAGCGGCGGACATTTAGCGTCTAATTTAGGCGCAGTTGAATTGACGATAGCTTTACATTATGTTTTAAATTTGCCTTGTGACAGACTTTTGTTTGATGTAGGGCATCAATGTTACACGCATAAAATATTGTCGGGTAGGACGCTTGAAAATTTTCGACATAGCGGTGGAGTTAGCGGTTTTTGTGATATTACCGAAAGCGAATACGATAGCTATGGTAGCGGGCATAGTGGGAGCGCTATTGCAGCGGCATACGGAATGTGTCTTGCTCGAGATAAAGTGAAAAGCAATTCAAAAATTGTATGCGTTATTGGAGATGGTTCGTTGTGTAGCGGCGAAGCTTTAGAAACGCTTAACGGACTTAATGGATACAAAGGTCAACTTCTAATTTTACTTAATGACAACGGAATGTCAATTTCAAAAAGTAGCGGAGGACTATATCGACAACTTTCAAAATTAACGGTTAAACGTACTTATCGTAATGTCAAAAGCAAATGGAAACACGCTTTAATTAAAACATCTTTTGGACGAGGCGCTCTGAAATGTTTATCAAGTGTAAAACGTTTTATTAAACGCATTGCTGGCGGTGATAATATGTTTGAGCAAATGGGAATAAAATACGTAGGCGCTGTCGATGGACATAATATACCGCAACTAATTAAATTACTTACTGATGTGGTTAATTGTGATTGTCCCGTGCTTTTGCACGTTAAAACTATAAAAGGCAAAGGATATAAACAAGCGGAAGAATCGCCTGAATTATTTCACGGAATTGGAAAAGGATTTATTTCATCAGTAAATACCTTTTCGGATAGCTTAAGCGATATTTTAGTTCATTTAAAACAAAACGACGACCGAATTTTTGCAATTACTGCCGCTATGACGGAGGGAACGGGATTACGTGAATTTCAAAAAGCTTATCCCAACGATTTTGTTGACGTTGGTATTTGCGAACAAACAGCCGTATCTCTCGCTTGCGGAATGACACTTTACGGAATAAAACCAATAGTTTGTATATATTCAACATTTTTGCAACGCGCTTATGACCAAATAGAACAGGAGGTATGCCTTGACGGGTTGCCTGTTATTTTTTGTATTGATCGCGCGGGTTTTGTTGGAAACGATGGTAAAACTCATCAAGGTATGTTTGATATTCCGCTACTTAGAACATTACCTAATATGACATTACTTGTTCCCGCTACAATAATGGAATTATATAACGCTCTGTCATTCGCTATGCAATCAGACAATGCAGTCGCAATAAGATATAACAATGGCGATATTTCAAGATTGTCTTCACAAACTATTTTAAAAGCGTTACCACAACATAATATTTTAAAATGGCAGCAAATCCAAAATGGAACAGATGCCGTTATTTTAGCTTGCGGTAGTCGTATGGTGGAAAATGCGTTATCCGCAGCAGCTGACAGTAATTACAACGTTGCTGTTTATAATTGTACGTCAATTAAACCGCTTGACGAGGACTGTTTGAACAAAATATACGGATTACCAATAATTACAATAGAAGAAGGCGCAGCAGAAGGCGGATTTGGATCGAGCGTTGCAGAGTATTTATCGGCAAAAACTGCGTCAAATGAAGACATAAATGGAGTGTCGGCTAATGTGCTGCATAAAAAATTATTTAAAATGGCAATTATGGGCGTTAAAAATACCACGGTTTTACACGCTAACGTAAACGAACAGATTGAACAATCAAACTTAGATTCAAAATCTATCCAAAAAGTAATCAATGACATTTGCTCTTAAATTTGACATATTTATAAAGTTTAAATAAAAAATTATAATAAGCTATTTAATAGATTTAAATATAAAATTGTGATAAATCTATAATTATTTAAAATAAGTATGAGAATTAAAAGAGTATAAAGAAACTTTAAATATAGAGTTTCTTTATTTTTTTGTTTGTTATAATGTTAAAACGTATTGAAATAAGGAGATACTTATGAATGAGATAGGGAAATTATATGTTATTGCAACACCGATAGGAAATTATGAGGATATAACATTTAGAGCGGCAAGGATTTTAAAAGAAGTGGATTTTGTCTTAGCGGAAGATACAAGGGTTACACGAACGCTTTTGACAAGTTTAGGAATAGAAAAACGACTAATTTCAATGAATAGTTACAGCGAAGAACGGAAAAGCGAAGATGTTATTGGCAATTTAATGAGTGGACAAAGCGGTGCGTTTGTATCTGATGCTGGCACGCCTTGTATTTCTGATCCAGGGTACATAATGGTTAAAACTGCTATCGATGCAGGAATAGATGTAATAGCTGTACCAGGCGCAAATGCGTGTATTGCGGGACTTTGCGTATCGGGCTTACCTACGGCATCTTTTTCCTTTTTTGGCTTTTTGCCACGAAAAGCTGGAGATATAAAAGAGGTATTGGAAAACGTATATAACGATAGCGCAGCGCTCGCTGTGTTTTATGAATCGCCTTTACGAATAGCAAATACTTTAGATTTTATTAAAGAAAAATTTCCACAATCAAATGTAGTGATTTGTAATGATTTAACAAAACGCTACGAACGCATTTACAGAGGAACAATAGATAATGTCATCGCTGAATTGAGTAGCAACGCAAACGCAAAAAAGGGAGAATATACGATTATTATTGAGAAAAACAGTAAAAAGAAAGACAAAGAAGAATTAAGCTTGGAAGCATATTTGATAAACGAAATTGTGAAAGGCGCAAATAAAAAAGAAGCAATATTGAAAACTCAAGAGCGACTTAAAGGTATAGCAACAAAAAAAGAGATTTATGCTGCCGCCATAAGATTAGAAATACTAATGAATCAAATTAATTTAGTATAATTAATATAATTTAAAATTTGTATTACATTGATTATTATGCTTATTTATTACATTGAATATTATGTTGATATATTAAATTGGATATTATGCTTATTTATTACATTGATTATTATGCTTATTTATTACATTGATTATTATGCTTATTTATTACATTGAATATTATGTTGATTTATTAAATTGGATATTATGTTGATTTATTATAATGATTATTTGTTATTTGAGTATATTTAATTTTGTTTAATTGATTTTATTATATAAAGACGAGAGCCAAAGTCTTGCATTAGTCTTACGTTGTCGTTATATCCGCTGCCGCTCCATTCTCGTGAAAGCTTGACGCCAGCGTTATTTAACAAGCTGCCATAAGCGGTAAAAGAGTCTGATTCAGTTTTTAGGTAATAAAACTTATCAGCGATATTATGAATCAATCCGTTTTCTTTTAATTTTACTGGCGAAACTAAATTGATTAGCGAGCCAAAGGTTTTAATATTAATATCTTCTATAATAGCAGAAAACGAATAAAGGAAGTTGTCGTTTAAACCTTTTGTTTTCAATATTTTGAGTGGAGGATTTGTAGGGGCTATTTTGTTTTGTAGCAGCGCAAAAGCGATAGTTTTGTCTTTAGAGATGACAATCCAGCCGCCATAATCCTCTTTAAAGACGTCTACAAGCCGATAAAAATCGCCGTACTGAAAAACAGGGCGATAGAGTTTATAAAACTCTACTTGTTTTTCTATATTTGAGATATCTTTATTTGATAGTGTATTGAGGTTGAGTTCATAGCCAAACGCTCCAAAGCAAGCGGTGTTAAATCGAGTGCTGATACGGCTTTTGCGTAATGTTTGATGATTTAAAGAGGCGGATACGTGCGCTCCGATGGATGAAAGGGGATAGCATAGTGAAGTTCCTTCTTGAATTAAGAAGCGGTCAAAGCTGTCTGTATTGTCGCTTGTCCAAAATTGAGGCATAAAGCAAAGCATACCAAGGTCAACTCGACTACCGCCTGAAGCGCAAGATTCGAATAAAATGTATGGAAATTTTTTCGTTAAATAATCTAAAACGTCGTACAATCCAAGCATATAGCGATGGAAAAATTCTCCTTGATTAAACAAAGTTGTGGAATAAAAATCGGACATAGGGCGATTAAAGTCCCATTTTACGTAATCAATATTAGCGCTTTCTAATATGATAGATAATTGTTTCTTTATATAGTCTGTAACAAGCGGATTAGTGTAATCCAAAAGCATTTGATTTCTGCACAAACTTGCTTCATAATCAGGGTGTTTTACAGCCCAATCGGGATGCGTTCTACATAGGTCGCTATTTTCGTTTATCATTTCAGGTTCAAACCACAATCCAAATTTCATACCCATCGCATTTATTTTTTTAGATAATTCGTTTAATCCAGAGGGCAGCTTTTTTTTATTAACAAACCAATCGCCTAAACTCTTAGTGTCGTCTGTTCTATCGCCAAACCAGCCATCATCTAACACAAACAATTCAATATTATTTTTTGCTGCATAGTGAGCCAAGGATAAAATTTTTGATTCATTAAAATCAAAATAAGTAGCTTCCCAATTATTGATTAAAATCGGGCGTGGTTTATTTTGCCATTCTCCTCTAACGATATGATTATTTACAAAGTTATGCCAACATTGAGATAATCCGTTTGAACCGCAATCGGAATAACATATTACAGCGGCGGGAGATTCAAAGTGTTTATTAGGTTCTAACTTCCATTCAAAATTAAACGGATTAATTCCGTTAATAATATGTGTTTTTCCGTGTGAATTGACTTCAACTGCGGTATAGTGATTACCCGAATATATTAGATTGAATCCATAAGTATTACCATTATCCAATTGAGCGTTATGTTCAATTAAGCAGCAATAAGGATTGTGATAACTACTTGAAATGCCACATTTGCTATCGTTTACAACAATTCCAGCAGCAAGAGGGCGGATATTGATATATCGTTCACGTATCCACGTTCCATCTAATGTTAAAAAATCATAATTACAATCGGGTAAATCGAGTTGACTACTCATAATTTTTAATATTGATACAGTGTTTTCGCTTTCATTTATTATTTCACTACTTTTGACTATAACGTCACTGTCGCTAAAAATAGTATAAAATAATTTTAATTTTAGCTTTTTAGCTTTGTCAACAAGCGTAATTTCTAATGTTTGTCCATTATCGCCATAAGCAGATGGCATACCATTTATAACGTGGTCGCTTTCAAAAATCTCAAAACTTTCATACAAAAAGTCATTAATTATACTACCATCAGCGTTTTTAATCATAATAAAAGGCTCTTTGTAATCGCCTTTTCCAATTGCGCTACACTCTAAAGCAGTGTTATCCAATATAACATAACCAGATTTTATTGAATAATAAACTGACGTCCCAATCGGCGTAACTTGTTTAGCCTCAATCGGATAAGTATTATCAATTTTTATTTTTTTTCCATAATATAAATTTTCAACTTGTCCACATTGCATTATTTTAAATATATATGAAGTGTTTACAGTACTAATATGAAACAATTTATCACTTATTTCAATCATAATAAGCTCCCTTTAAGTTGCAAAATTCTATAATTTTATTATAATAATGATTTTAACACAAAAAATGCTTAATTACAATAGTAAAAACAAAGTTTTTGTGATATAATTTATTATGTATATATTACTCGTCATTTAAGCTGTTTAATTAGAAAATTATTAATAGGAATAATTGAGTTTCCGATATATTATACCAAATAAGGAGTAAAATATGGATCAAGAACGTATGCTAATTTTAACAGAAAAATTTAAAACTGCTTTTGGAAACAAAACAGCCAAATTTTTTTGCGCTTCTGGACGAATTGAACTATGCGGAAATCATACTGACCATAATTACGGAAAAGCTTTAGTTGTAACAACTAAATGTAATACCTTAGCTTACGCAGCAAAAACAAACAATAATTATATTACCATATTATCAGATGGCTATGCTTCAATAAAAGTTGATATAAACAAAACGGAAATAAAGCAAGATGAAAAGTTTACCTCAATGGCTTTAGTTAAAGGCATAATTCAAGGGTTTAAAGATAGAGATTTTCAAATTGGCGGGTTTGATGCAGTTATAAATAGTACGGTATTTAAAGGCGCAGGAGTCAGTAGCTCGGCAAGTTTTGAAATACTGATTGCTAAAATAATTAACGATTATTATAATAATGGCAACGTTACT
>JAVVUQ010000073.1:0-3991 GCA_036653075.1 Clostridia bacterium
CTTGTGTGACATTTAAATTGATAGATGATATCATCGAAGAAAATAATAGATATTTTACTATAAATTTAATTAACGGCTTTCCAAATATAACCATATCTAAAACAGTAGTTTGCTATGATTGCAATTTATCAATTATTGATTTATCAAATTTATTGTTTTTAGGCATCTTTAACGAACAGACAAAAAAATTACATCAACTTCTTAACGGCTGCGATACATTCAACTTGGAAAAATATTAAATAATTAATAATTATAAATAAACCACTATTTATAATTATGAATAAACCACTATTTATAATTATAATTCAACTACGATTAATAATTACTATTAAACTACAATTAATAATTACTATTAAAAAACGCCACTATTATATCATAGTAGCGTTATTTTTTATTGTTTTTATATGCTTTTGTATTTTGTATAATTATTATGCATTTTTTAACATTATATCATCGATATATCGATTATTATACTATTATGTGTGAAATAGCACTCGATATTTCAATATTATGCGTGAAATAGTATCTAAATATTTAGTACTATGCGTGTAATAGTTGTCTATCCTTGTTGAGCGGTTATAATTGTTTCGTATAATAAGTCAGTTAAATTTTCTTTGCTTAGATAATCGACGCCTTTTTCGGTTAATCCGCCTTTTGTTGCAACTTGTTCGATAGTTTTCAAAAAATCGCCTTTTTTCGCTGCTGCTAAAAAGCTTTGAATAGTTATATTTTCTGCGTCTTTTGAAGAAAACCCAAACATTTCGCCTGCTTCTTTGTAACATTCCAAGATATAAGCAGCAAAACCCAAGCCGCAGCCTGCATAAATTCCGATTTTTTGCAATCCTTCTTCGTTGACGCACACAGCTGTTCCCAATGCTTTGAACATTTTAATTACAAATTCATTTTTTGTTTGAGTATAACCTGTTATGCCTTTAAGGTCGCTCATTGCGATAGTTGGCATAGCTAAAATACATTCTCCATTTTTAAAAATCAATTCAAATTCAACTTTTGACACTTTTGCCATAAAGCTAATATTGATTTTTCCTATCGCTGTTTTATATAAATCTTTACGTATAATTTCGTAAAAATCGTCGCTTTTTAATGCCCAGACTATTATATCTGCATTTTCTAAAACATATTCTATCGTTCCAACGTTCACATTTAATTCATTTTTTATTCGTTCCATACTTCTTTCTGTTTTTGCGGTGGCGTATATATCGCTATTGTCAACTATTTTTGATAAAATTAGTCCTTTTGCAAATGCCGTACCTATGTTTCCTGCGCCTACAATTCCAATTTTCATTATGTTCTCCTCATCTTCTTCTTATTATTGGCATAATTATATATCAATTATCTCAATTTGTCAACTATCCCTTGACAATATTTTTTCATAATAGTATACTAACAAGGTTGATTATTTAACAATAAATTTACAAATTGTAATTAATATAAGTTGTAATTGTTGATTTATACTATGGGAGAAAATTATTATGAATATAACTGAAATAAAAGAAAAATCTTTAAAATTACACGAACAATGGCAAGGAAAAATTGAAGTTTGCGCGCGTGTAAATATTACTAACAGTGAAGATTTATCGCTTGCGTATACTCCTGGAGTTGCCGAGCCTTGTAAGGCTATTGAGAAGAATAAAGATTTATCTTACGTTTATACACGCCGTTCTAATTTGGTTGCTGTTATTACTGATGGAACTGCTGTACTTGGTTTAGGCGATATAGGTCCTGAAGCCGCTATGCCTGTTATGGAAGGTAAATGTCTGTTATTTAAAACATTTGGTAATGTAGATGCTTTTCCGCTTTGTTTGCGTACAAAAGATACCGATGAAATTGTTCGTACTATATCGCTATTATGCGGAAGCTTTGGCGGAATTAATCTTGAAGATATTTCTGCGCCTCGTTGTTTTGAAATTGAAAGACGTTTAAAAGAGATTTGCGATATTCCTGTTTTTCACGATGATCAGCACGGCACTGCTATTGTCGTTGGCGCTGCGCTAATTAACGCTTTAAAAGTTGTTAATAAAAGCATTAATTCTATTAAAGTCGTTATTAATGGAGCTGGCGCTGCTGGTATATCCATCGCTAAGTTTTTACTGCGTATGGGAGTTAACGATATGCTTGTTTGCGATAAATTTGGAATTATTTCTAAAAATTCTAAAGACTTAAATTCCTCGCATACCGCCATCGCTAACTGCACCAACTTTAATTGTATAAATGGCGATTTATCTGTCGCTATGAAAAATGCCGATGTATTTATTGGCGTTTCTGCGCCTAATTGCGTAACTCATGATATGGTTAAATCTATGAACTCAAACGCAATCGTTTTTCCTCTTGCAAATCCTGTATCTGAAATTACCCGAGATGACGCTATTAATTCTGGCGCTGCCGTGGTTGGAACAGGTAGCTCCGCTAATCCTAACCAAATTAACAACGTCCTCGTTTTCCCTGGTCTATTTCGTGGAGCGCTTGACGCTCGCGCAAAAGATATTACTATTGAAATGATGCTTGCCGCTTCCTTTGCCATAGCTGATTGCGTTTCAAGCGATAAACTTTCAAACGATTTTATTATTCCATACGCTTTTGATAAATCTGTTCATTTAGCTGTCGCTAACGCCGTTGCTAAAGCTTCAAAAACTTAAGAATTACATTATTTTATTTATGTTTAAAAAATAAGGTTGCTGTAAATTTATTATTTTCAACAACCTTATTTTATAATATTTTTAATATTTTTTTTGTTTTAAGCCTTGCTCCGTTTACATCTCATTGTAAATTAATATTATAGCAATTGCGATAATTTTACGATTTAATAGCCCACCGCATTTTTGTTGAATGAGCTCGTGGATTTTGGTTACATTCTTGCGCTGTTGGACGAATCACATCTCTTGCTACATCGCTATAAATCCCCTGCGCAGCTAATGTTTTAAACGATTTTTTTACAAGTCTATCTTCGCCCGAATGAAAAGTTAAAATCGCTACTTTTCCGCCTTTATTTAATACATTTGGCAATTTCTCAAGAAATTCACTTAGCGCTTGAAATTCGCTGTTTACATCTATGCGCAAAGCTTGAAATGTTCGTTGACACGATTTTTTTATTGTATCTTCTCTTTCTTTAATAGGCAAAAAAGCAAGCGCTTCTTCTATTGCAAAAGATAACTGTTTCGTCCTTTCAATAGCTTCGCCTTTATTGAACATTCTCATAATTGCTTTTGCAATAGCTTCAGCGTAAGGTTCGTCTGAATTTTCCGTAAGCATTTCAACTAATTCCATATAATTAAGTTCTCGTAACCTTTCTGCTGCTGTTTTTCCCGTTGTTGGATCTAACCTCAAATCAAGTTTTCCATCTCGTTTAAATGTGAAACCACGTTCGGGATTATCTATTTGCATAGATGAAACTCCAAGGTCGGCTATAACAAAATCAAATTTCCCCGTCGGTAATATTTTATCGATATTAGCAAAATTCATTTTGCAAATTGTCAATATTTCAGAGCCATAACCTAATGCCTTTAATCTTTCTTGTGTCTTTTCAATTTCAATAGGATCTACATCAATAGCGTATAAATGTCCTTGTCCTTGTAAACACTCTAACATTTTTTGTGTATGACCGCCATACCCTAAGGTTACGTCTAATCCAATTTGCGTAGGCTTAATACTTAAAAATTCTAATATTTCGTTAACGCATATAGGTATGTGCATACCAGCAGGCGTCTTACCTTTTTGTATGATTTTTTCAACGTCTAATTGATATTTTTCGGGATTTAATTCTTTATATTTTTCTTGAAAAGTATGCGGATGCGTTCCTTTATATCTAACACGTCGTTTATGTTCTTGCTCTATTTCCATATTTAACCACCTTAATGTTAATTTATAAAATTTCTCCTAATTGCCTTTATTGATTATACAACACATATATAAAACCAAATATATATAAATAATCAAATATATATAACCAAATATATATAAAACTAAATATATATAA
>JAVVUQ010000073.1:4091-7946 GCA_036653075.1 Clostridia bacterium
TATATAAATAATCAAATATATATAACCAAATATATATAAAACTAAATATATATAAATAATCAAATTAATTTTTTTATTAATCAATTGCGCCATTAATAGCAATAAATGATGTAGATTCTTCTCTACTTTGCCCACCGTGATTATTAAAAACTCCACCATGGTCGGTTGTAGATAAAATCAACCAATCTTCATCTGCGTATGTTGTTCTATTTTCAATTTTTTGCAAAATTTCTTCGATATAATTATTAGCGCATTCAATTTCTGACATATACGTTGAACTTCCTGTTGAAAAAGCAGTTGAATGTCCCGCTCCATCTACATTATCAAATACAACAAAAATGAAATCATCGTTTGATTCTATACGATTAATAACTTCTTCTTTACTTTTTTTATCTGAATTAGTTAAAATTGGCTTAAATTTAGAATGAATTTCGCCTTTTAAAGAATAATCAATGAGCGGTCTCCATAAAGCGATAAATGAGGTATTATATCCATTTTTAGCAATAGTTGTCATAATTGTAGGTACGTTTTCATTTTTTGAAGTTGAATTACTTACAACACCGTGTACATTCGCCCAAACTCCCGTAAGCATTGATGTCCAAGATGGTCCAGTAATAGTTATTTGAGTATAATTCGTATCGCCATTGTTATAAGCTCTATAAATTCCACCTGTTTTGGCTATTCTTTTTATCCCTATTTTTTCATTTAATAAAGCAATAGCGTCTGCTCTCATACCATCGACGCCTAAAACGATAGCTTTATTCTTTTTAATTCCCTTTTTGTTCATATGATTAGAAACAATATTAAATATTTCTGTAACTGGAATCTGAGCGTTATTTAAAAATATGCCTTTTTTAAGTAAAAATTCATCATAATTTACAACTTCTATAACTCGTGTAAATTTAGTTTTTAATCTGTATATCTTGGGGTCATTTACGGAAAGTTCAAAAATTGTTCGTTTAATTGACGACGTTTCGAATTTTTGGTTTTTTATTTTTACATTGGAAACATCTACAAAAATATCATCATCAATTGATTTTGTTCCATTATCATCTATAATTTTTAAACCTTTAATCAACTCTTTTTTATAATCGAAATTAGCTTGATTTTGTGTAATGATTATATCATTATTTTCATAAATTACTGGCGATTGATTATTATAAACACTACCGTCTTTTTCGATGTGATATGGTAAAATATTGTTTATATGTCCAACTAAAACAAAAGATAACGCTAAAGCGAAAAGCGAAAATATAGTAACTGTTATTTTTAAATTTTTCATTTTAAAATGCTCCTGTATACTTTTGTAAATGCAAATATGCAACGTTTCATTATTTAATAATAACATATTAAACTTCTTTTGTAAATTGATTAAGCTTGTATTTTTTTTGCTTAAACTGTTACCATATTATAGTAGTAATAACGTTAAATATCCAATATTTACACTTTAATTATATAGTAAGAATTTAAATTTACATTAAATTAAAATAACGTTATAAGCATATTTTTTTGTGTTTTTATAGGTATTTTATAGGTTTTTTATAGGTTTTTTATGTGTTTTAATTTATAAATTATTATATAAATAAAAAAACTAAGGGCATTACTTACCTTTAGTTTTTTGTCGTTACGCTTAATTATATTATAATAATTAAGCGTAACATTTTTAAGTTTATGTTATTGATTTTTAATTTTATTTATGTTATTAGTTTTTTATGTTATTAGTTTTTAATTTTGTTTATGTTATTAGTTTTTTATGTTATTAATTAAATTTAATTTTGCAAACTGTTGCAAAGAAACTGCTTAGAATAAGTAACAATGTACCTACGGTAAGAAAATTGTTGTTTGCAGCAATAGCTACTACATTTGAAACTTTAGATAATTGTTTGTTATCAACTGTAGTTTTTTCACTATTATCGTTTATTGAATCTGCTTCAATGCTTCCATCAGCGTTTACAGTAAAATGATTTTTAAAGTATGTTTTCCATATTGGTGTTTCATAGCTTATATTTGCTGTGTGGAATAATGTTAAATTCATTTCTGTTCCTATAACGCCCACAAAGTTCGAATATTGCAATTTCTCGTTTTCCATATAAACACTTTCAAGCATAGGAGCAACTTCACTGTTTATTCTAACTGATTTAAGATTTATATCTCCATAAAACGCTTTATCGCCAATCGCTTTTAATGTTGTAGGTAATACCACGTTTTCAAGAGTTAGGTTATTTATAAACGCTGCAGCGCCAATTTTAATAACGCCTTCAACAACGTTTATTGTTTTATCTGATTGTAATGACTTGTATAATATTGTTTTGTTACAATTATATAAAACATCATTTTCATATATGAAATTAGGATTATTATTTATATTAATTGATTTAATTTTTGCGCCGTTGAAAAACACTAAATCAAATGCAAACGCAGGCACATTTTCACCAATTGTTACGCTCGTTAATTGTATACAATCAGCGAAAGCAAATACTCTAATTTCAGCATCGCCCACAATATTAATACTCTCTAAAGCTGAATTTGCAAATGCATTTTCGCTTATATACTTAACTGTTGAAAAATCAAACGATTTTAAATTCTGGCAGTTTTTAAATGTTGAATTTCCAATGTATTCTAATTTTGGAGCATTTATTGATTCAATTACTGACCCTTCAAAAACCGATTGTAAAAGATATTTCACGTTTGGCATTGAAACTGTCTTTAAATATTGATTGTTTATAAAACAATTAGCGTTTATCATTTCAATACTTTCATAAACATCAAAATGAGTATCTGTTTTTCCAAGTGGATAATATGCAAGCTCTGAAATAACTTTACTTGCTTTTTTATAAAGTACGCCATCATCTGATGCATAGATTTCGTGTCCATCTTCTACAACAATGCGTTCTAATCTTTTATTCCATTGTAATAAAAATGCAAAATCGGGTTGCATAATTTCCATACCGTAATGCTTTGGTACTTTCCACATTGGATTTGCGCCTTTTTCAATATAAATTTCTCTGAGATTATACAAACCTGCAAATGCATCATAATTCCAAATTCCTTCCATTTTTTTAGAGATAACTAATTTTTCTAATCCGCAATTATAAAAACAGCCATTGCCAAATAAATTCGTTAAATGATCAATACCTTCAATTACTTTTAAATTTATACAACCATTAAACTCGCTAAGTATGCGTTCTACGCGATCGTATAAAAACACTACTTTTTCTAACTGTAAGCAATTTTGGAAATTTAAGTAATCAGATGGTATTGCTCCTGCCAATGCTGGAATGATAATTTCTTTTATTTTACTATTGCTAAAATCAATATATACCATTTGCTCTAAATTTTTCGGAAATACAAAACTTTCTAAGTTTGGACAATTCCCTGTTACATCTTTAATTATCTTAACTGAATCAGGGAACGTAATATTTCGTATGGAATTACTAAGCGACAAAGCTCCAAATTCAACGATTTCTGCGCCGTTATAATCAATTTCTTGCAATGCTACGCAATCATAAAAACAAGCATCTGGAATTTTTGTAATTCCTGCGTGTAATTTAATACCACTTATCTTCTTTTCGTAAGTATAGTAACTTGACGTTGTAAATAATGATATTGAAATTTTACTATATTCATAAATAGTGATATTAGATTTAAGTTTATAAACTCCGTGTGAAAACTGCCCTTGTTGTAAAACATTTATTGTTTCTGGAACAACAAATGTACCTTCATAATCCCCATATGGTTGCATAAACATTTTGGTTTTTGCATTGTCATATATTATTTCATTTTCCATTATCATAAATTCATTGTTTTTGCCAATAGAGTATACCATCTTCGGAGAATCACCACCTACTGTACAAT
>JAVVUQ010000074.1:0-3781 GCA_036653075.1 Clostridia bacterium
AAAAGGTAACGGGCCAAGAGATTTTACTGAATTATGTATAGATGTATCGGCTAATATGTTGTATTTGGCAGGGTTTGGCAAGGAATTAGATTGCAAAAAAAGCGCAGCTAAGTCTATTGAAGATGGCAGCGCATTTAATAAATTTGTGGAGATGATAGCGGCTCAAGGCGGCGACACAAGCGTGCTTTTTGATACGGATAAATTTGAAAAAGCAAAGTATAGCATAGAAGTTTTATCAGAAGTTGACGGCTATGTTAAACATATTCAAACCGAACAAGTTGGTATCGCATCATTAATGATGGGAGCAGGCAGACTCAAAAAAGAAGACGCCATTGACCATAGCGCAGGTATAATATTAAATAAAAAGCCAGGCGATAAAGTCCATAAAGGCGAAAGTTTAGCAACTTTATACACAAATGATAAAAATAGCTTGACTAAAGCCGAAGAAATTTTTCATAATTCAATAGAATATAGCGATACAGAACCGAAATTACAACCTGTTGTGTATATGACAGTAGATAAAAGAGATCTTTTATAGTAGTAGTTTTTAAACATCGCGAATGATATAGATTTAAATTAGATTTATAAAAAATGCAAATAACACTTTAAATTATAGAATTAGCAACGTCGGAGGGAAAAAATGGCTAAACTTTATTTTAAGTATGGTTCAATGGGGAGTTCAAAAACAGCGCAAGCTTTAATAACGAAATTTAACTATGAAGAACAAGGAATGAAAGTTTGGTTATTCAAGCCATCAATCGACACAAGAGATAATGCAGAAATTGTCAAATCAAGAGTCGGTTTGAGCGCGCCATCGTCTTTAGTGCGTACAGACGAAAATATTTACGAATTATATAAAAATAAAATAAACGCTTGCGATGTTATTATAATCGATGAATGTCAGTTTTTAACAGAGAAACAAGTAGACGAACTTGCTGACATAACATTAGATTTTGATGTTCCAGTGTTGTGTTTTGGGTTAAAAACAGATTTTTTAACGCATATGTTTCCAGGAAGTAAGCGTCTTTTTGAAATTGCGGAATCAATTAGCGAGATTAAGAATGTATGTAAATGCGGACGAAAAGCCACTGTTAATGCAAGAATCGATGCAAATGGAAGAATTATCACACACGGCGAACAAGTATACATAGGTGGAAATGATACGTATAAAGCGATGTGTTATAGATGTTACAAAAATAAGATAAAACAGGAGCAACAAGATTAATATGCAAAGTTTAGTTATTGGCGTAGCCGGTGGAACAGGTAGCGGAAAAACAACAATTGCAAAAAAGCTAATGGAAGCTTTTGATCCAGACGCCGTATTATTATCTCACGATTATTATTATAAAAATTTTCCAGAATTAACATACGAAGAACGTTCAAAACAAAATTATGATCACCCTAATGCCTTTGATACAGATATGTTAATAGAACATATTAAAGATTTAAAAAATGGCAAGTCCATAACGCATCCAACTTATGATTTTAAACAACATTTACGAAGCGACGAATACCAAACAGTTGAAAGCGCAAAAATTATTATAGTTGAAGGAATTTTGATTTTCGAAAATCTTACGCTTTGTGACTTAATTGACATTAAATTATTTGTAGATACGGACGCAGACGTGCGTTTTATTAGAAGATTAAAACGTGATGTTGAAAATAGGAATAGAAGTATGACCTCCGTTATGAATCAGTATTTGACAACTGTGAAACCTATGCACGAAATGTTTATTGAACCGAGCAAACGTAGAGCGGATATTATTATTCCCGAAGGCGGACATAACGTAGTTGCAGTGGATATGATAATTGACGGAATACGCAAAAAATTAGCGATGTTTTAAACTTAAATTGTTATATATTATGACGATAGATAGAACTTATAGATATATTAATATTAGACATAATATAATAGTATACGCTTATTGAATTATTGATTAACATTAAGGAGCAATATGGAAGAAAAATATGTGTGTGTCGTAGGTGGAACTAATATTGATATTTGCGGCACGCCTTTTTTGTATTTAAATAAAAATGATAGCGCTCCAGGACGAGCGTATGTATCAGCTGGCGGAGTGGCTCGCAATATATCTGAAAGTTTGTCAAGATTAGGCGTAAAGGTTAAATTTTTGACTGTTATTGGAAAGGATAGTTATGCAGAAACAATAAAATACAATTGCGAAGAATTAAATATTGATTTATCTGAAGCGTTACAAGTAGAGAGCAATACTTCAATGTATTTGTATTTAACGGATGAAAAAGGCGAGATGCAATACGCTGTATCTGATATGGAAATTTTAAAACATCTTTCGTGTGAATATCTAATTGAAAAAATTGATGTGCTTAATAATGCCGCCGCTTGTGTTATTGATACAAATTTATCCAAAGAAACACTCAATTTTTTAATGGATAACGTAAAATCGCCCCTATTTTTAGACCCGGTTTCTACGCAAAAAGCGGAAAAGCTTGTGGAAATTATGCATAATATTCATACCTTTAAACCTAATATTATAGAAGCGGAAATTGTGTCAAAGATTAAGATTATTAACGAAGATACGCTTAAGAAAGCGGCAATTGTATTGATGGAAAAGGGCGTTAAAGATATTTTTATTTCTTTAGGAGCTTTTGGTATTTATTATTTCAACAAGAATGTATCAGGCTTCGCTCCGTCAGTTGCAAAAGATATTGTAAATACAACGGGAGAGGGAGATAAGACTACCGCCACATTGGTGTGGGCGTTTATTAATGGCTTAAATATAAGACAGGCGGCAGTGGCTGGAATGAAGGCGGCAGCAATTTGCTTGTCAGATACTAAAACTGTTTCAGATAAATTAACTGACAAAATTTTATTAGATTAAATTAATTATTCATTATTAAAATTGCTGATTATATATAAACAAATTAAAAAAAGCATAGTAATATTAAAGTAATAAATTATGGAGTGTAAAATGGCGAAAAATGATGTAGATTACAGTAATTGTATAAATATATCTCAAGAAGTGCAAGATGCCATAAAGAATAATCGACCAGTCGTAGCGTTAGAATCTACGATTATTTCGCACGGTATGCCTTATCCTCAAAACGTTGAAACCGCCTTAAATGTGGAGAAAATAATAAGAGAAAAAAACGTTGTTCCAGCGACTATTGCTATAATTAAAGGTGCGCCAACCATTGGAATAAATGAAAGTCAAATTGACTATTTAGGAAAAGAAGGATTAAAAGTTACAAAAGTTAGTAGACGAGATATACCTATTATTATGTCACAAAAGTTAAACGGAGCAACAACGGTAGCCGCTACAATGATTCTTGCAAAAATCGCCAAAATCAAAATTTTTGCAACTGGCGGTATTGGCGGCGTTCATCGTAATGCTCAAACAACAATGGATATTTCAGCAGACTTAGAAGAATTGCAACAAACTGATGTTAATGTTGTGTGCGCCGGAGCAAAATCAATTTTAGATTTAGGATTGACGATGGAATATTTAGAAACGAAAGGCGTTGCTGTTATTGGATATCAAACGGACGTTTTACCTGCGTTTTATACAAGTAAAAGCGAATTTAAAGTTAATTATAGAATGGATAATCCGAGCGATATCGCAGCTGCAATTAAGTGTAAAGATAATCTTCATTATAAAGGCGGAATGCTTATTGTCAATCCAATTCCAAAACAGTACGATATGAATGCCGATTATATTAATAAAAATATAATGTTAGCTATTGATGAATGCAACGAAAAAGGCATCAAAGGTAAAGACGTTACGCCATTTTTGTTAGATAAAAT
>JAVVUQ010000074.1:3791-7642 GCA_036653075.1 Clostridia bacterium
AAATCTTCCGGAAGATTCTGTAAAAGATAATCAAGATAAAATTCAAAAATTGACGCAAGGCAAAAGTTTAAAAGCTAATATTGAATTAGTATACAATAACGCTCGATTAGCAGCCGATATCGCCGTTGAATTGTCAAAATTATGATGCGACAAAATATTTGTAATTCATAATTATTATATAACATTAACAACTTTTAAAATTATTTTACGAAAATAAATTACTATATAAGTATATTTAGTAAGTTTATATTAGGGTAACGTTCGTAATGAGAAAAAACAACGTCGAGTGTATCGACGTTGTTTTGCTATAATCTTATTTGTATTTTTTTATATCAATTTTAGGTTTATTTGATAATGCAAAAGATAGTGATTATTAGATTTTTTTATATCAACTTTAAGTTTATTTGATAATGCAAAAGATAGTGATTATTAAATGTTTTTATTTAAAATAAACTCATAAAGTTAGTTAATGTTTTTACATTCAATTGATAGTTGTTTAAAAGATGGTAATGAGTTTATTACTTGCTGTTTAGTTACGCAGTAGGCTATGCGTACGTATCCATCACAGCCAAAGCTGTCTGCTGGAACAAGCAGCAATTCATATTTTTTAGCAATTGCGCAAAATTCGCTTGCAGATTTTGTGGGCGTTTTCATAAACAGATAAAAAGCGCCGTCAGGGTGAACGCAATCAAATCCATATTCTGTTAAAGCGTTATAAAGTATATCTCTATTTTCTTTGTATGCAGAAACATTAGCGCCAACGCCTATGCAGCGAACAATGAGTTTTTGAAAAAGGGAAGAAGCGCATACATAACCAAGCGAACGACCAGCTCCGCAAATTGCTGCGTAAACATCAGTAACGCATTGCATTTTGGGATTTAAATAAATGTATCCAATTCTTTCGCCTGGTATAGACCAAACTTTTGAAAAGGAATAACATACGATGGAATTTTCATAATAATTGGGAATATAAGGTACTTTTGTGTTATCATAAACAAGTTCACGATAAGGTTCGTCCGAAATTAAGAAAATTGGGTGACCAAAATGCTCTGATTTTCTTTTTAAAATTTCTACAATTTTAATAATTGTTTCTTCTTTATACACTACGCCGCTTGGATTGTTAGGCGAATTTATAATAACTGCTTTGGTATGCAAAGTAATAGATTGCTCAAATTGAATTAAATCAGGTAACAAATCTGCATCGGGTTTAACTATTACATATTTGCAACGCGCGCTTTCTGTAAATACTCGGTATTCTGGGAAAAATGGAGCGAAAAATATAATTTCATCATTTCCCGTTCCTAAAGCATTAAAGCAAATGGATAATGCGGCAGCAGCGCCAGATGTCATATAAATGAGATTTTCGTCAGCTGAAGCTGAAAAAGTTTTTCGTATGTACGAAGCGATAGCGACTCTTGTTTGTTTGTCCCCTTGCGCAGACGTATATCCGTGCAATTGAACCGAATCTTCATTTTTGAGCAAATCAATAAGCGTTTCATTGATTTCTTTCGGCGCTGGAACACTTGGATTACCAATGCTAAAATCAAAAACCTTATCATCTCCAATCTGTTCTTTACGAATTTTTGCATATTCAAAAATTTCTCGTATTGCAGAACGTACCTTTCCTAATTGTGCCATTTTCTCTGAAAACATAATATTCTCCTAATTAATATAATAATAGAGCCATTCACTAAAATCAAATAGTATATAACTACTTTCATTATTTACAAATTATAAATAAAAACGCTACATAACATTTCTACAAACAGTTTTGTAAATTTAGCGATAAGCATATGTAATAATAAAAACGCTTATATAAACTAAGCGTATCGATTCAATTAATAATTATAAAAACATTATAATACTACAATACGTGATTGTCAAACTAATAGCATTTACAATTGTAAATAATGGTTGTAAACACACGCAACATTTACTATTTATTTAATGCGGTAACTTCTAAATAACAACTGTTTGAATTTTATTGAATTTATTTGAACATTTAAACTAATTAAAGAAATTAAAGAAATTAAAGAAATTAAAGAAATTAAAGAAATTAACTAATTTAAAATATTATAAAATAATTTAAAAATATATTTAAAATTTGCTCAAAATAAGTTGACATAATGAAAGTAATGTGTTAGAATTGTGAAAACGATAAATAAAGAGATATTTACAGATGGAAAATTAACATTACGGTTCAATTTGCATAAGATGCAATAGAGAGTAAATTTAAAAATCTGAGTGTGATTATGTTAGTGTATGAAATCGTTTTGAATAAGTTGAGATGGCGTAGCTAAAAAAATATAGGTGGCTACAATATATAAAAAGGAGAAAAAGATATGAAAAAGAAATTAGTGATTATGACTGCAATTGCAGCAGTTATGTGCGTATGTGTATTAGTAATAGGATTGGTGGGGTGCAGCAATCCAGATAAGGATGTTGCATATGTTACAATGGAGGTTAATCCTTCGATTGAACTTGTTGTAGATGGAAACGGTATGGTTTTGTCAATAAATGGATTGAATGATGATGGCAAAACATTAATTAACGGTGAAAACTATGTAGGAAAGAGTATTGAAGAAGTTACTAAGAAAATATCAGAATTGTTAGTTGAGCTTAAATATGTAAGCGCTGAAAAAGCGCAAGAAATGAAATTGCATATTACGACTCAAAGCGCAAAGCTTAACGAAAAAATCAATGCAGCTTTTGAAACAGGTATGGCAGAATTAACGGCGCATTATAATATGGCTTTAAACGTAGCTGCGGCAACAACGCACGCTGTATTGGTACAGAGCGTAATGCATTGTCATCCTGAAATGGACGAAAAAACATTAACAGCTATGACAGACACTGAGCTTATCAATATTATTAAAGGCGATATGCTTGAAAAAGCGGAATTACCATTAATCGCTATGGAAGAACAGTTTTACAAATTGAAAGAAGCGCACTTTAAATTTAAATATTACGATGAAATGGCAAAAGTTATTGATGGAATTAACAGCATCAAAGTTGCTATGTTCAAAGTTACATTAAAAGCGATGCAAAGCGCAATGGATATGTTAAATCAACTTGAAACGAAATTGCTTGAAGCTCAAGTAAACTCAGTTGTCGTTATTATTAATGGCGTTAACATTTTTGATACAGCAGTTGAACTTGCCGCTAAAGCAGTTGATGGATGTATTACATCTTTAAAAGATTGTATCGACAAATTTTCTGAGTTTGAAGCTGAGTTTGGTTCGGAAATCGATTCAAAAGCGGTTTTAGATAAAGCTGAAAAAGCTATCAACGATGCAAAAGACGGATTCTTCGCTAAATACGAAACTGAATTTGCTGAAATGATTGCTAAAGCAAAAGCAAAAATTGCAGATTATAAATTAAGCTTAAAGAAAGCTGCATAATCTAAGTTTGAAAAGATAAATATTATGTTGGTAAAAGAAATATAATTGATAAATTAATAGAAGTTAATCAAAATTAATGCTTGTATAATTTATTTAATAAATAGATTAATGTCCAAACAATAGCATTATAAGTATAGATTAAGTATAGAACACTCCTCTATTAAATGGAAACCGCAGTTTGCGGTTTCCATTTTTATTTAAATATTTTAAAACAAAAATTCAAAATAAAAATTCAAAACAAAAATTTAAATAGATTAATGTCCAAACAATAGCATTATAAGTATAGATTAAGTATAGAACACTCCTCTATTAAATGGAAACCGCAGTTTGCGGTTTCCATTTTTATTTAAATATTTTAAAACAAAAATTCAAAATAAAAATTCAAAACAAAAATTTAAATAGATTAATGTCCAAACAATAGCATTATAAGTATAGATTAAGTATAGAACA
>JAVVUQ010000075.1:0-5568 GCA_036653075.1 Clostridia bacterium
GCAGGGGACTGAAAATCCCCGTGTCGGTGGTTCAAGTCCGCCCCGAGGCACCAAATAAAATTGGAGTGACAAAACGAAAAACGAAAAAGAAAATGCTAGTGTAGCTCAACTAGGCAGAGCAGCTGATTTGTAATCAGCAGGTTGCCGGTTCGATTCCGGCCACTAGCTCCAAAAACAAGATAAAAGAAGTTAATATGCTAAATAGATAAGTTAAGCATAGAAGCGAAATATACCTAGTTAAGGTATTAATTAAGGTAAAATGTAGCTGATATGCTCTAATATTATAAAGGGAAGATTCCCGAGCGGCTAAAGGGAGCAGACTGTAAATCTGCCGTCTTCGACTTCGGTGGTTCGAATCCACCTCTTCCCACCAAAAACGGACTACTATTGGTTACCCAAGACTGATTGTGGTCTGTTTTTCTATACATTAAATTATAAAATTGTCGATAGAGAGATTATTAATTATATAGATTAACTCTATGGAAAATTGAAATATGCATTAAATATTTGACATTGTTTTTAATAAATGATATTATAATAAATATATTGGTTCATAAAATGTAATTTTTTTGATTTTGATTAATAGTAAATCACAATATAAACAACATAGGAGAATAATGAGCAATCATAAAATAGTAATTGGTGATAGTCGAAAATTAAATTTAATAGCTGATAAGTCAGTTCAATTAATAATAACATCGCCACCATATTGGCAATTAAAAGATTATGGGATCAAAAATCAAATTGGTTTTGACAATACTTATGAAGAATATATAAATAATTTGAATCTTGTTTGGCAGGAGTGCTTTAGAGTTTTGTCAGATGGCTGCAGAATGTGTATAAATATAGGCGATCAATTTGCTCGTTCAGTATATTATGGACGATATAAAGTAATACCAATACGTACGGAAATAATTCGTTTTTGTGAAGCTTTGGGAATGGATTATATGGGTGCTATAATTTGGCAAAAAGCAACTACGATGAATACAACTGGTGGTGGGGTAGTTATGGGTAGCTTTCCTTATCCTAGAAATGGAATTCTTAAAATGGATTATGAATTTATTCTATTATTTAAAAAACTTGGAAATGCGCCGAAACCATCGAATGAGCAAAAAGAAAAGTCTGTAATGACAAAAGAGGAGTGGAATCAGTATTTTGCGTCGCATTGGAATTTTAATGGAGTTAAACAATTGGAACATGTGGCAATGTTTCCAGAAGAACTTCCAAGGCGTTTAATAAAAATGTTTTCTTTTGTTGATGAAACTATATTTGATCCGTTTTTAGGAAGTGGAACGACATCACTTGCAGCTATAAATTTAGAAAGAAATTCAATTGGTTATGAAATAAATAATAATTTTAAACATTTAATTGAAGCAAAATTAGCAAATGTTCAAATTAATGCAGATAATAAATATATTGGTTATTATGAAGATAATATCAAAGAACAAGATTTGTCATATGGCCGATTGCCATATATATTTACCGATCCACATAAATTAAATAAAAAGATAGATATCAAGAAATTAACATTCGGATCACGAATTGATGAAAATACTTGCAAGAAAGAAGAAATGTTCACTGTTAAAGATATTTTATCTCCTGAAATAATGATTTTAAATAATGGTATATCAATAAGACTTATTGGAATAAAAAGTAAAATTGGAAAAGAACAAGACGCTATTGATTTTTTAATTCATAAAACATTAAAAAAGAAAGTATATTTACGATTTGATGAATTGAAATATGATTTAGATAGCAATTTGATGTGTTATTTATATTTAGATAATAAAACATTTATTAATTCTCATTTAATACGCTCAGGATATGTATGTGTTGATACAAAAGCACATTATAAATATAAAAATAAATTTAAGGAGTTGATTAATAATGAATGATAATATTCTAAGCAATGAAAAGAAATTTTCAAAGAACTTTGGAAAAAAAGAAAGAGTGCTAAATTATGCTTGTCAAACATATCAGCTATCTCGTCCAAACAAAGTTGGTGAAGTAATGTCGTTAATTAGAAAATGTCAACCTAAAACAATTGATGAATGGGAAAAATGGTATTTTGAAAATGCAATGACAGCAAATAAAAAAGCAGAACAAAATTTTAAAATCAGTAGAGATGACTTGAATAAAATAGGAATAAGGCTCTATGATAAAATTATCGCCGTTGTTATTCCAGAATGGCAGGCAATTTTTGCAGAACTTACAGAACAAGATTGTATTGATTACATATATAATTTAACAATTAACAGAACATATGATGGATTTATTAGAGAAAAATCTATTGTAAATGATAATCTTGCAAAAACATTTAGAGAAGTAAGTTTTGAAGAAAGCGATTCTGATTTAGATCACGCAGGAGATGTAGATTACATTGCACGTATTAATAATAAAGCTTTTGGAATTCAAATTAAACCCATAACTGCTAAGTCTAATTTTAGTGATTATTCTTTAACAGAAAGAATGCAATCAAATTTTGAATCATTTAAAGAAAAGTATGGTGGAAAAGTATTTATTGTTTTTTGTGATGACGGAGTAATTAAAAACCAAGAAGTGGTCGAAGAAATTCAAAATGAAATTGAAAGATTAAAGAGAAATTAATGAGTATATTATTATAATAAATGTGTGTGATTAAATCTTTAAAAGAATAAAGGTTATATTATAATCTTAAAAAATACAAATAATGAAAATATTTATTGCGTTATTATGGTAACTTGATATATTGAATAATATTGTAAAACTTTGCAATAAAGTTGAAAAAGTAGAATTAATATGTTATACTATTAAAGTAAAATATTTACAAGGTACTCGTTAAATATTTTTAATTATCGACATTTATGTGAATTTGAGAAACAATAGTAAAAACAATAATATTTCTGCTTATGTTTTTGATTGTAACTTTTTATTTATTGCGTTTAACTGAAATTCACATATTTTTTGTCATAATATAATAAATAAGTTAATGAGCGTAAAAATATTCGTTATTATTAACTTTAAAAATCTAAAGACGATTTTGAATATGCGATTACAAATAATTTATTAGTAGGTGAAGGATATGATGGAAAGCTTTTTATCAAAAAATGTTGTAGCTATACCGCAAAGCGGTATTCGTAAATTTTTCGAACTTGTTCAACAGAGCAAAGATTGTATACCATTAGTGGTAGGCGAGCCAGATTTTATTACACCAAGTGATATTAGGCAAGCGGCGATTAAGGCTATCAATGAAGGCAAGACGCAATACACGTCAAATTGGGGAATTGTGGAGCTGCGCAAAGCTATTTCAAAGTATTTAGAGCATAGATACAATTTATCTTATGATTACAACAGTGAGATAATGGCAACAATTGGCGCAAGCGAAGGAATTGATTTAGCTTGTAGAGCATTAATTGAACCTAATGATGAGGTGTTGATTCCAGACCCAGCGTATGTTGCGTATTCGCCTTGTACTTTACTTAATTATGGAGTCCCTAAAGTAGTAAAAACATTTGAAAAAGACGGATTTAAAGTTACGCCAGAAAACTTAGAAGCGGCTATTACGCCAAAGTCAAAGATATTTGTTTTGCCCTATCCAAGTAATCCAACGGGCGCAATTATGACGAAAGATGAACTTCAAGCTATTGCGACAGTTATTATTAAACATAATTTGGTTTGTATAAGCGATGAAATTTATAGCGAGTTGACATACGGACAAAAACATACTTCAATAGTTAACATTGATGGAATGAAAGAACGTACCGTTTATATCTCGGGATTTAGCAAATCGTTTGCAATGACTGGATGGCGTGTGGGCTATGTTTGCGCAGAAAATGCCTTACTTAGACAGATGATAAAAATCCATCAATTTTCAACAGTATGCCCAGCTACAATGGCTCAATATGCTTGCGTTGCAGCGTTAGAACAAGGATATGAAAATGACTATGCAGAAATAGCGTATATGAGAGAAAAATATGACGAACGTAGAAAATTTGTGTATAATGAGCTTACGGGTATGGGATTATCCGCTTTTGAACCTAAGGGAGCTTTCTATATCTTCCCGAACGTATCTTCAACAGGCTTAAATGGTCAACAGTTTGCGCTTAAAATTTTAGATGAAAAGAAAGTTGCAATGGTGCCAGGCGACGCTTTTGGTAAGTTTGGCGAAAATAACGTCAGAATAAGTTACGCTTATTCAATGGAAAATTTAAAATTAGGTATGAGTAAAATTAAAGAGTTTTTGGACTCTATAAAATAACTATACATAAACTTAGCGGCAAAGAATTCTCTGCCGCTTTTTTTTGCCCTTAATTATTCCTACATTAAATAAATCTAATTTAAAGATAGGTATAAAATGGTAAATTTTAGTTAAACACTTAAATGGTAATAAACCTATATATTACATAATTATACTTAAATGGTAATAAACCTATAATTTACATAATTTCCTTATAAATATTGCAGCTATATTAATAGCTGTAAAAATTAACAATTTGAATTAACAAAAATTAAGAATTTACAAATAATATAGCGAGTTAGTTATGTTAATTGTGCATAATTATGCAGTCGATATGTATAAAAATACTATCTATGAATAAAATCACGACAGTTGCATAGTATGTGGATATTAGTTTTTAAATTTTCTCAATTTTTTGGCGCGCGCTTCGCCTCCTCGAATATGTCGTACCGATAAATTAAAATTGAGTAAATTTCGCACATCTTTATATAATGTTGGATGATAATAGGGCAACCGTTGGGTTAAGTCCTTATGTACGGTAGATTTGCATATACCAATTGCTTTTGCAGTTTCCCGAATGGTAGTTTTGTTTTCGGTTATGTAAATTGCTTCACGTATAACACGTTCATAAATTAAATCTTCCATATCGTATTATTATGCTTAGTGACTGTGCAATATTCCAATTTTATAAAATAATTGATTATTTAAAACCAATTGTATTATTATATAACCATAACAATTTATAAATATAATGCAAAACCAATTATATTATATAACCATAACAATTCATAAATATAATGCAGAACCAATTATATGATTATAGATTTAAAAATTCGTATTTTTAGATATGTTAGATATAATTAAAGAGTGATTATTAGGGATAAAGTGGTAAAGAGAAGAATCCATCACATACTTTTTCACCAAAATCAGTACATTCGGGTATAGCAGCGTAACCATATGCGGCTACAATTAATTCAACTTCCATAACAACTTTTAGAATCAATAGTATACAAATATCAATAATAAAATTATATACTAAATTGCCATTTACAACGGATGTTCCAATATAATTTCCAATAGAACTGGAAGCGCTAACGACCGCATCTATAAAATAAGGCATTATTGAGCTTTGTGGCAAACATAGTACTATATCAAATGGTAAGGACAATGTTGATGTTCCAACGCCATTGACGTTGTTTGCGTCCTTGTAATACACTAATAAGGGAATAACAATAGTACCCGTATAACGAGCAAGTTCGCCACATTCGAGCGGTTTTACAACTAAATTATTTACAGTAGCGTAAGCGGACGAACTTTTAGCTCCTATATAAGTAAGCGGCAACATTGGATTT
>JAVVUQ010000075.1:5578-7414 GCA_036653075.1 Clostridia bacterium
GGTAAGTTGCTTTTGGCAAGCGTCGAATACTTTTTTGGTTTGTATACATACTCTTTCGGACCTATCATTACAGTTTAAAGTCAAAGACATATTGTACTCCTTTATATGCAGATTAATACGGCAAATAGCGTGATTGTGTTCTATTTATAGTATATGCGTGAAAAAATTAAAATGTACAAATTAAATATCAGAAACTAAGCGATATTCATTATATTATAATGATAAAATATAAATATTTTTAACAAATATTTCATACTAAAATTAAATTAATGCAAAATGAATAATGCGATTGCTAAAATCAAGAATATATGTTAAAATATAAAAAGTATTATATATTTTAATTGTCAATATTAAATTTATTTAATTGACTTGTAATTATCCTATTGTATATAATATAGATGCTTTAATAAAATATAGATTAATATTTAAACGGAGTGCATATGAATAGAATTAAAAATAAAAAAAACAGCAAAAAATATAAAACTATAAAAACTGAAGAAATAAATAGATTAAACAATAATGAAAATTTCGAAGCAGAAAATAATATAAATAATAAAGATTTTGAAGTGGAAAACACCATAAATAATGAAAATTTTGAAGTAGAAAACACCACAAATAATGAAAATTTCGAAGTAGAAAATAATGTTAATATTTATGAAAAAGATATTGCAAAAAAAGATATTGAAGTAGCGACAGATGACAAAAAAAGTAAGCGTAAAATTAAAAGTAGACGTATTATTGCGATTGTTTCACTTGTGGTAGTTACGGTAATTTTGGGAATATTTGCATATTTTATAATAAAAAAGTTTGATTTAATAAATGGTGATATTCATAAATTTAAACAATTGCTTGAATCATATGGTTGGAAGGGAAAATTTGTTGCGTTGGGGTTACAGTGTTTACAAGTGATAATTGCGATTATTCCGGGAGAACTTGTGGAAATTGGCACTGGATATGTTTACGGCGCAGTAGAAGGCACATTAATTTGTTTAATCGGCGTTACAATAGGAAGTGTAATTATTTTTATATTGACAAAAAAATTTGGCGTTAAGTTAGTTGAATTATTTTTTGATATAGACAAATTAAATAGTTTTAAATTTATAAATAGTGAAAAAAAATTAAAAAGGTTGGTTTTTATTCTTTATTTTATACCTGGAACGCCTAAAGATATGTTAACTTATTTTGCAGGACTGACAAGGCTCAAATTATCCGAATTTATATTAATTACAATGATAGCTCGAATACCATCAATACTATCTTCCACAATAGGCGGACAATATATAGGAGAAAAAGATTATACTAAGGCGATTATAGTTTTTGTAATAACAGCAGTGGTAAGCTTGTTAGGAATATTAGTATACAATAAAATCATATCGGTAAAAAACAAAAAGAATCAAAAATAGAATATGTAAAAGAGAAAAAATTAGTATTTTACTTGCTTTCTTGTAGTTGGTATTAATAGGAAATCAATAAGTATATAGTCAATAAAATAATTTAGTTTGTAAATAACTTATACATAAATTATAAACAACATCGCTAAACTTGTAAATATCACGTAAATAACTTGTATATAACTTGTATATAACTTGTAAATAACTTGTAAACAACTTCGCTCAACTTGTAAAAAACTTCGCTCAACCTTTCAAGCTTCGCTCAACTTGTAAATACTTGTATCGTTGTAAACAACTTCGCTCAACTTGTAAAAAACTTCGCTTAACTTGTAAATAGCACGTAAATAATTTGTAAACAACTTGTATATAACTTGTAAATAACTTGTAAACAACTTCGCTCAACCTTTCAAGCTTCGCTCAACTTGTAAATACTTGTATCGTTGTA
>JAVVUQ010000076.1:0-7336 GCA_036653075.1 Clostridia bacterium
TTAAAATATAAAACCTTGTTTATAAAAAATATAAAACCATTGTTTATTAAAATATAAAACCTTATTTACTAAAATATAAGTTAAATTTTATTAAATTGCATTTAAGTATTTATTAAATTTAACAACGATATAAAAAAATCAAAAAAGCAGCTAAATATAGTTGAAATTATAGCTGCAATTATAGCTGCAAGAATTAAATAGATTTATTGTGTCGTTTATGGTAAACGATAAAGAAAATAGTAAAACCGCTCAACGCAACTATTCCTAAGATAAATAATATGCCTGCGCTTTCATTTACGGTAAATTTATTTTTTTTAATGAGTTTTGAAGACAAAGCGTAACCTTGAACTGTTTTTCCATCTATTTCTACGGAAATAAAATATAAATCTCCATTCGTTTTATAAACACGCACTTTTTTACCTGAATTTACAATGCCTACAACATCGCTTAACACGCTGTCAATAGAATATATATTTAATTTTGCGCCAAACTCAGGGTTTGCGCGCATCTCTGTATACACTGTATCAGTTTGAACAATCTCTTTTAAATCTCCTTTTAAAGCAAATCCATATTTCAATTCGCCCTTATCGCTGTATGAAATATATGTCCATTTAGCATTATTTGATACTGCAGCGTCAAATCCATTTAATTCAAATATTACATTTACATTTTTAGGATTATTTATTGCGTCAGACACTGACAACGTAGCGTAAGCGTTTTGCATAGTTGTTGCGGGCAGCGAAAAAACCATAAATTTTTGGTTAGCTGACTGTCTTGCTATATGTGTAGAAATAACAAAATTTTCTTGCTTTATAGCTAAACTATCCACGTTTTTACTGATAAATCCCAATTTACCATCAAATAAAATTAAATAAAACTCCTTTGCGCTATCATAATCTAAAATTAAAAACATATCCGTAGATTTAAGCGTCATTCCATTTAAATAAAAACCTTTGTTTTTTCCTTCCACAGTATATACCAAATTAGACGGATATCCCATCGCACACGCAAGCTTATATTTACCGCTTGTTATAGAATTTTCAATATTCATTTTATTGAAATCGGGCAAATTACATCTTACCGCATTGTTTCCCAATATTGATTGAACAAATTCAAAAGTATTTTCTTTAATTCTGTATTCCTTTACTTCTATCTTTCCATCACTTTCACATACATTTAAAAAATATTCTTTATTGTTATTCATAGTTATGCAATCTACTATATTAATATCTACGCCATTAGCTTTAAATGAAACGCTCGGTATGGCTTTTTCATTCGATTCTGGTAATATCCAAACCATTCCTTTATTACATATCGCTACGCTTTGACCAAAAAAATGTATTCTGTTTGCAGCAGAAGCATTCACAAAATTTTTAAATATCGTATCGGAATTATCCATTATATTACGCTTAATTACGCTTCTTATCCCTAACATATCTCCTAATATATATAAATTACCATTGCTTTCAATTAAATCTAACGGGTTACTCAATCCTAATATACTTCCACTTTGTGGCAACTGCGTACCACTATCTATCAAATCATTTATCGGCGTACTGTTTATTAAACAATTTTTACCTTCAACTGATTCAATAAGCGTATATATATTGCTTTCATCTGCATCAAAAGCAATTAAATTTTCATTGACTGATATTATACGTGATTCTCCATTGCAAACCATATACAAACTGTCGCCTATATGCGCAAATAGTTGACCGCTTCCGTATCGAATTCTTTTAATTTCTCCTTTAAAGTTTATCCTCTCGCCTACTTCTACAATACTACCATTTTCAAACCTAAATGTCATTATATAACTTTTAACGTTATTAGTCATAATAGTGACATTTTGACAAATGTATAATAACTCGCCATCTGTCGTTATACTTGTAGAACCAATTAAATAAACACCCTCAAATCCTTCATCTATATATTTATTATAAGCCATTTGCGAATTTATTTCATTTATAGATTGCTCTACTGAATTGTTATTTAATGCTGAATTTATCGCCCTATTACTACTTGAATTGGAAAACATTTTTGAATTGTATGAAGAAGTATTTGATACTAATGTATCAAAATTTTGCGTATGATTAGCTAATACTACACGAAAAGTAACATCCGCTACAAACGTCAATGCGAATAGTATGAGTATAATTATTAAAATAAATTTATACATAACCTTTTTCATATTGCTATTATAACAGATATTCTGAATTTTGTACATAGATTTTCTACCGCTTTGATAAATAATTCAAAAATATAAAAAACAAAAATACTGATACTATAATAAATTTTATATTAAATTATTTCTTATCCCTAAAAAAGTATGTTTAATTGCATTTTGCTATTCATTAATTATGACATAATGTTGTCGTAATTATTATGCTATAATATGGCTAATATAAACGTATGTTCTATACACATCTATTGTACATTAATTAACGAATCTTTAAAAGGGGATCTAATGAAATATAATATGGCTTCTAACGCCTCTTGCGTAATAAAAAAACGTGTTCAACAAGAGTTAAATGATTCCGCTTATTTAATAAGCATTAACGACTGCGTAGCAAAATATAAAAGTACTTTTTTAGCGCTGATTTATAACAAAATATGCGATAATATTTGCATTGACATTGACAAAGCTGTAAAAATAAAAGCGTTAAATTCCTTTGGTTATCACAATTTTCATAATAATACTTTTACGCAAGTATGCGATATCTTAGAGCTTATGGAAAGAAAAAAATTATTGATAGAAATCAAAAACGCCACTATTAACGCATTAAATTCCTTGCCCTATCATCGAAAACAACTACTATCATATCGACAAGAAAATATGTCCATTAAAGATATTTGCAATAAAATTGGGTTAGAACGAACCGCTTGTTATCGCTTAATTTATGATTCTATCGAAAACTTGACTCAAGAACTTAACCGAATCGGCTACAAACAATCGTTAATATATGAATATCATAATTTTATCATTGGATGCGACAAAGATTAATTATAAAATACTACTTTATATTATAATAAAATACTACTTTATATTATAATAAAATAGTTAACTTATACAAATATGTAAAACAAAAATACAACTATCTCTAATTATTATTTTATTTTTATTTTCTAATTGGATTTACGTTGTTTTATCCATACCATTAATGAGCCTGACGCTATGGTAACAGCTAAAATTAATGCAAATGGCTCTACTATTATATTTTCTTTAGGTTTTATCTGATTCGTTTCTTTATCATTTATTGTTTGCTCAAATTTATATGATGGCAATTCAAAATTTTCTAATTTTTCCATCTTTACATATCCGTACTGACTTCCTTTTCGCACGTAACACCACTGCTCATTTACCTTTATCTTTCCTATAAATGAGCTTTCTTCGCCTTTTGATAACAACCCTATCGTTTCTGAACTGTCATCAGCATTTTGATATAAAAATGTCAAATCTGCTTTAACTTTTATTTTTAACTTAGGATAAAATTGATTTTGCGGAATACTATTTATCATATTTACGTCTTCTCTCAATACATAACCAATAACACTGAATTTACTATCATATCCGTCATTTATACAAATTTTAACATACATTCCTTTTTTACCTACTACCTTAACGTAATAACCACTCAATAATTCAAACATTCGATTTTTTTGCGCATAATTATCTGTTCTATTTACAAAAACACCCTCCCTCTTAGCGCAAACCCAATGATTCTCAATTACTTCTTCATTTGCGCCATACGCTATCTCGCTCTTTACTACTATACCTAATAATACAACTACTATTATATATATCATCAATAAAAAAACGACTACTTTCAAATTTGCTTTTTTACCTCTTTTTTCCACTACTAAACTTTCACCGCCTTTTATATTTAACATCATATCTTCCTCCTGATATTTATACATACATTTATGCAATTATACACAAAAATTTTTTTGTATATACTATTATTATTTCTTAATCTAAGTATATATTATATTATTTGTCGTATTTTGTTTTAATAAGTAGAATAATAACAATTTTTAGAACCATTAAAGAAATATTTGCAATAATCATCTTTAATCCATTTATTTTACTGATTCATCTTGCTATTCAATTTATTTTACTGATTCATCTTGCTTATCAATTTATCTTATATATTAACCTTACTTTTATATATACAATCAACTATTATTATTTTAAAATTTCAAATCAATACATTATTTAGGTGCTATGAAAAATACTATTTCTAAAATTACAATGCTTGAAAAAGAACAAAATCGTCGTAAAAAACTTAAACTTAATAATTATAACAGCGGCGCAAAAGTACATAAAAAACAGTTGCAATTTCATTGCTGCAACAAAAGAAATCGCTGGGTGTTTGGCGGAAATAGAAGCGGAAAAACTGAATGCGGAGCTGTTGAAACCGTTTGGCTATTGCGTGGAATTCATCCTTATCGTGAAAATCGCCCTGATTTATCCGCTTGGTCAGTATCACTTTCCACCGCAGTCCAACGTGACGTTGCGCAAAAAAAAATTTTAGCTTATCTCGATCCGCAATGGATTGAAAAAATCGTTATGATTTCAGGTAGTTGCGGCGCTGCTGAGTATGGAATTATCGATTATATTTTGATAAAAAATGTTTTTGGCGGTTTGTCAAGATTAGGCTTTAAATCGTGCGAAGCTACTCGTGATAAATTTCAGGGCGCTGAACTCGATTTCGTTTGGTTTGACGAAGAACCTCCTGAAGATATTTATGAAGAATGTAAAATGCGACTTATCGACAGGTGCGGTGAAATATTCGGCACTATGACGCCACTTAAAGGACTAACTTGGGTTTATAACAAGATTTACCTCAATACTTCTAACGATAACGAAATTTGGTGCATCTTTATGGAATGGGCTGATAATCCTTTTCTTCCTATAAAAGAAATTAACGCCCTTACCGCCTCAATGAGTTCAGAAGCCTTGCAATCTCGCTGCTACGGTCGCTTTACTGGCGGCTCTGGCTTGGTCTATCCCGAATTTGACCCCTCTATCCACATTATCGAACCTTTCGATGTTCCAACCGATTGGCAATGTATGATTTCTATCGACCCTGGACTCAACAATCCCCTCTCTTGCCACTGGTACGCAGTGGATTACGACGGCAACGTTTTCGTTATCGCTGAACATTACGAAGCTAAACAGTCCCTCGAATATCACGCAAATCGAATTAAATCTATTTGCAATCAACTGAATTGGCAATCTGACGCTAATGGAAATTTCTTGGCTCTTATCGACTCCGCCGCCTCTCAACATACCCTTAACGGCGCTAAATCTGTCTCAGAATTGTTTTACGACAACGGCATTTGCGTAAATACTAAAGTTAATAAGGAACTTTTTTCAGGCGTTAATCGTGTAAAATCTTACTTGAAAGCCGCCGACGGCTCTACTAAATTATTTATCTTTAACTCTTGCGTAAATATGATTAGAGAAATAAAAGGCTATCGCTACGGCGACAACGACAACCCTAAAAAAGTCGACGACCACGCTATGGATGAACTTCGATACTTTATCGCTTCTCGCCCCTCCCCCTCTTTTACCCCTATTTCTAATTCTGCCGTCACTAAAGATAAACAAAAACTTTGGCGTAAATTAAAAAATTAATCTTATATCTCTATTTGGATTCTTTAATTACTAAAATCTACCATTTATATGGAATATATAACACAAAATTTAATTTGAATCAAATTTTTAACTTTATCAATACAAATAATAAAAATATTTAATTTATGGAGAAATAACTTTGATAGAAAAACTGCTAAAAATCGCATATCAAAAAGCGGTTGGTTCTAAAAGTCGAGAAATAACGGAAGAATATACTGCGGATAATGACGGGAATATGGTGTTATATAAAAAAAAAATCGTTACAAAATCTCCGCAACCTGACTTGGCTGCTCTTAAATTTTTAATTGAAGGCAATTTCGGCGAAGATTATTCACAAATGACAGATGAACAACTAACCATAGAAAAATCTCGCCTTTTAAAACTTTTACAAACCGAATCAACTGAAAAATAAATATAAACACTTAAGTTTAAAAGAATACTCTTATAAAAAGCAAAAATATAAACACTAAAGTTTTAAAAATGTTTACAAGTGAATTTACAAATACTTTAATAAAAAGCAAAAATACAAACACTAAAGTTTTAAAAGGGGTTTTAGGGGAAAACTTTTTCAAAAGTTTTCCCCTAAAAATAAAATAAAAAAAATAAATTAAAATAAAAAAAATAAATTAAAATAAATTAAAATAAATTAAAAAAATAAATAAAATAAAATAAAATAAAGGAGAAAAAAAGATGGAATATTATGAAGAAGTAGTAAAGCGAGTAAAGGAGGAGTATGAAAAGAGGCGAGAGGGGCGGTTGGCGTACGAGTTGATGTGGCAGATGAATATGAATTTTTTATCTGGGAATCAATATTGTACAATATCGCCGAGGGGGATAATAGAGAATGTAGGAACGCAGTATGAGTGGCAGTTAAAGGAAGTATACAATCATATAGCGCCGATAATGGAGACGAGGATGTCGAAGTTGCTGCGAGTACGGCCATGTTTAACGGTAAGTCCGTTTAGTGATTCTGAGAGTGATATAGCGGCGGCGAAGGTATCGGAGCTGTTATTAAATTCTATATTAGACAATCAAAATATGCAAAAGGTATTAGCTGATGGATGTAGTTTTTCTGAAACGTGCGGAACAGTATTTTACAAAGTAGTTTGGAACACACGAGCGGGGAAAACGATAGGAAGGTACAAAGGGAGTGAGGTATACGAAGGGGATATAGACATAACATTATGTCCGCCGTTTGAGATATATCCAGATAGTAACACTGCCGCTGACGTAAACGATTGCAACTCGATAATCCACGCAAGAGCGTTGCCAGTAACGCAAATAAAAGCTATTTGGGGAAAAGAAGTATTACCTGAAGAAATTTGCGCATTTTCGCCAAGTAATAATTCAAATGGCGGATATGCGTATAATTACACCGTACCTTCGATAGCTAAACAAAAGCTTACAAACTGCGCAACCGTAATAGAGTATTACGAAAAGGCAACTGCAGATTTGCCTAAAGGGCGATTGACTATTGTAGCGGGCGACAAAGCGTTGTATATTGGTGATTTGCCATACACAAACCAAAGCGGTTCGCAACGAGGATTTCCTTTTATTCGACAAACGTCATTGCAATCTCCTGGATGTTTTTGGGGCGTAAGCATTATTGAACGACTTATTCCATTACAACGTTCATATAACGCTGTTAAAAATAGAAAATACGAATATTTAAATAGATTAGCAGCGGGAATTCTTGCA
>JAVVUQ010000077.1:0-7319 GCA_036653075.1 Clostridia bacterium
TGTATGCGATATTATCTACAACTTCACTTTCATTACCAAACACTGAAGCGCAAGTCACTGTCATCATACACACCGCTACAGCCGCTAATATTGCAAATATAATGTTTATCCATTTCATATTTTACTCTGCCTTTATGTTATTGTCGCTATATATTGCTTTTATTTTAAACACATAAAACTATATACTTATAATTATGCCTAAGCAATCATATTTATAACTATATTGTAATTTACTTTTTATAATATTATAGTGTTTGCGCTAAAATATATATACGTTTTGAATCAATTATTTAAATTATAATAATTAATAGTACTGAATTTTTTTAAAAAAAATACTACCGCTTTGCAAAAAAAACGCAAAAATTGAAGATATTCTATTAAAACGCAATAATAAGCAAAACTCTATAATAATCGCATTAATCGACAATATCTACTATATTTCGCTATTAAATTGTTTCACGCAATCTATTACAGACATAGTTATACACTTATCCACATAGTTATGCACATTAAAACGCCGCTTATCCACATACATTTCCACCATAATGACGACTTTATCCACAACGGCATAATAATTATGAATTAGTTCAAGTAAAATTTGAATAATAACTTTAATTTTACGCTGCAATGTTTTTAATCTAAGGGGTAAATTTTAGAAAATTTATTTAAATTATTTAATAATATTTGACTTTATTAAGTTGATATGATATAATGTATATTAGTGTGCAAAAAACATAACTAACTATGCAGAAAATTATAATTAACTATTCAGAAAAACATTTACTTTTTTATATATAGAAAAAATGAATAATGATAAAGTTCTTTGCTACTATTTTTATAAAATACGGACACAAGTTAATTCTATTGCGTCTTTATAAGTAGCTGCATGTGGTGAGAACTTGAATAAGGCGTAAAAAATCAAAGGTATGGATATAACGCAGAAGTGAGTTTTTAAAATGAGGAATTTAAAAAATGAAATTTAAAAAATGGAATTTAAAAAATGGAATTTAAAACAAGAAATTTAAAGCAAGAAATTTAAAACAAGAAATGGAGAAGATTATGGGAGTATTTAGCGGACTAAAGAAATATAAAAAAGATATAATTATTGCTTGTTTATTGATAGGATTGGCGTCATTATGTGATTTAATGTTGCCTACGATAATGAGCGAAATTATTGATAACGGAATAAATAAAAATGATATGCCTTACATATATATATTAGGACTAATAATGTTACTGATAGCAGCGTTAGGAATGGTATGTTATATAATATCGGCAAAGCGTGGCGCAAGGGTTGTAAATGGATTTGGCGCTGATTTAGTAAACAAAGTATTTTGCAAAGTAAACACAATGAATTTTGACCAATTTTCTGTACTTGGTCCATCGGCGTTATTGACAAGAACGACAGAAGATGTACAGATGTTAACGGAAACAGTTTATTTTTTTATACGAATAATTGTTGCGTTGCCTTTAATGTTTGTTGGCGGAATATTTTTATCCTTTTCAAAAGATGTATTATTATCGATAATACTTTTTGCATTTTTACCAATACTTGTAATATTGATATTGGTTATCGGGAAAAAGATGTTTGTGTTATATGAAAAGTCCGATGAATATGTAGATAAGCAGAATCAAATTATGCGTGAGCGATTATCTGGAATACGAGTTATACGCGCTTTTAACAGAGAAAACACCGAACACGATCGAATTGTAGATGCGACCAATATAATGGCAGATAATATTATAAAGTCCAATATACGAGGTGGAATCATAAATCCCATATCGTTACTTATGTTAAATGTAGTTATTGTTATTATTGTAATAGTAGGTGGTAATCGAATTATACCGCACGGAAAATTTTCTGGAGCAGATGTAATTGCGGTGATACAGTATATTACGTTGATTATGAACAGTATAATGATGTTTAGTTGGGCAATACTATTTTTACCCCACGTAAAAGTTAAGATTAACCGAATCAATCAAGTTATGCAAATAGACACACGTGTTGAGCACGCAAAAACTGACGCGCATTTTAATGGTAGGATAAAAACCGAGCATTTATCATTTAAATATGATGGAAGCGAAGAAATGGCGATAAAAGACATAAATTTAGATATTAAGCCGGGACAAACGGCGGCGTTTATAGGTGGAACGGGATGTGGAAAGACTACAGTATTGCAGCTTTTGATGGGATTTTATAAACCAACCGAAGGCAAGATATATTATGATAATTATGATTTTGCGACATTAAATGCAGCGACGATACGGGATAACGTAAGTTGTGCGCTGCAAAAGAGCACAGTATTCTCGTCGACGATAAAAGAGAACATAAAAATGGGAAAAGCGAATGCGACAGATGAAGAAGTAGCAATAGTAGCTGAAATAGCGGAAGCCGCGTCATTTATAGAAAATCTACCTGAAAAGTACGATTATATATTGGAACAAGAAGGGAGCAACTTATCGGGCGGGCAAAAGCAGCGAATAGCAATTGCGCGTGCTATAATCAAAGAAGCTGGAATATATATATTTGACGATAGTTTTTCGGCGTTAGATTTTCTAACAGAAAGTCGATTACGTAAAAAGCTCAACAATTATATAAAAGGAAAGACTCAGATTGTTATAACGCAGCGAATATCTACAGGAATGAACGCAGATATAATATATGTATTTGATCAAGGAAAGATTATAGGAAATGGAACACATAAACAACTAATGAAAAACTGCTCGGTATACCAAGAGATATATCGTTCGCAAATTGGTGGTGATTTAGATGCAAGATAAAGAACAAAGAGATATAGAGCTGATACAGAAATACCCAGCCAAGCAAATAGTAGGCAGATTGCTAAGTGACACAAAGAATATACTTAAAGGTTTGATATTGGCGATATTCTTTTCATTAATTTCCGTAGCGGCATGGCTCGTAGCTCCTGAGATATTAGGACAAACAACGAATATTTTAAACGAGTTTCATCAAGGTATTATAGCAGAATTGCCAAAGCGTAAAATACTAATATTAGGATTAATATTGCTAATATGTTATGTAATAAAAGCGATAAGTGACACAGGCAAGATGGTACTTATGAACAATCACGTAAGTCGTTATTTTACAGCTAATTTAAGAATCAAATTATCCGAAAAGATCAAGCGCTTGCCCGTTAGTTTTGTTGATAAGACGCCATTTGGAGAAATCATATCCCGAATGACAAACGATGTATCCCGAATGGGAACGACGGTACACTCGGTATTAGATATGGCGATAATGGGCGTACTACAAATTTTTTTAATAGGCACACTAATGTTTTTAAAGAATTGGGTGCTTGCGCTTGTAGTAGTAATAACCGTACCAGTGAGTTTTATAATATCGTCAAAAATATCATTTTTAGCAGAGAAGCATTATGGCGAACTGCGAAAACAAGCTGGAAAAATGTATTCGCATATCGAGGAGCATTACGGTGGATTTAGGACGGTAAAGGCGTACAATTTAGAACAAAGACAAGAAGTTAAGAACTTTGAAATAACCGAAAAATACAGAAAAGCAGGAGAAAGGAGTTTTTTCTATTCAGAGCTTGTACAACCGATCATCAGTTTAAGTAACAATATATGTTTTATTGTAATATGCGTAATAGGCGGATTGTTTGCAATCAACAAAATTATAGACGTAGGAAGTATAGTTACAATAATATTATACTCAAGGTTGTTATCCGGACCAATAGAAAGCATAGCGTCAAGTATGAGTATGTTCCAACAAGTGCTTGCGTCATCACGTAGAGTATACCACATATTAGATATACCAGAAATGGAACAAATTGAGCAACCCATCAAAAAAGAAAGCACAAATGGAAACGTTACATTTGACCATATTGCATTTAGTTATAGCGACGAACCATTAATAACAGATTTAAGTTTTGAAGTAAAAAGCGGACAAAAAGTAGCTATTGTAGGACCGACAGGTGGAGGCAAAACAACACTTGTAAACCTATTAATGCGGTTTTATGACATACAAAAAGGCACGATAGAAATAGATGGCTTAGACATAATGAAAATGAGTCGAGAAGATTTGCGATCGATGTTTAGTATGGTGTTACAAGATACGTGGTTATTTAACGGAACGATTTACGATAATATAGCGTACGGAAAAGAAGGAGCTACTCAAGAGCAGATAGAGCACGCATGCGATATGTCCTATTGCGACCACTTTATACGGACGTTACCGCAAGGATACCAAACATTGGTAAACAACGATATCACTATCATAAGCGCAGGGCAAAAACAGTTATTGACAATAGCGCGCGCCTTTTTATCAGACAGAAAGATATTGATATTAGACGAAGCGACATCGAACGTAGATACACGAACGGAGATACTAATACAAAAAGCAATGGACCAGTTGATGGCAGGACGAACGAGCTTTGTAATAGCGCACCGCTTATCCACAATCATCGACGCTGACTTGATATTGGTAATCAATAACGGAAACATAATCGAACAAGGCACACACAAAGACTTGTTATCAAAAAAAGGATTTTACTATGATTTATACCAAAGCCAGTATAGCTTAGTTGTTAAAGATAAATAAACTTAAATAACGCTAAATAAACTTAAATTATGATATATAAAGCGTATATTATGATAAAAATGCTTAAATAACTGTAAAATAGCTTAAATAATGATAAATAAGCTTAAATAACGATAAATTTGCTTAAATAGCGATAAATAAGCTTAAATAACTGTAAAATAGCATAAATAATGATAAATAAGCTTAAATAACGATAAATTTGCTTAAATAATGATAAATAAGCTTAAATAATGATTTATAATAGTATTTATGGCTAAATAATGATTTATAATACTAACGCCTCACAAAAGATAAAAAATCGATTTTGTGAGGTTTTTTTATGTCAATATTTCAAGCCATAATGTATGGATTACTACAAGGGGCGACAGAGTTTTTGCCAGTATCAAGTAGCGGACACTTATATCTTCTTAGCGCCTTACTCTCCGATTCTGCAGACGTAGGTTTTTTTATATGGTTACACGTAGGCACATTGTTTGCCGTAGTAGCGATATATCGAAAACAAATATGGTACTTAATCACTCACCCGAAAGATAAACGCTTACATTGGCTACTTCTTTCGAGCGTTCCCACCTTTATATTGGCGGCAGCATACAAGTTTCTTATGCCAAATACCGCCACGCCATACCTATTACCCGTTGGTTTTGCATTGACAATGGCGCTACTACTGTTCAATGGCAAACATAAAGAAGGAACACTTTCAACAAAACGTATGAAATGGCATCGGGCAATAATTGTGGGCGTAGTTCAAGGCTGCGCAGTACTCCCAGGACTTTCTCGAAGCGGTTCAACAATCTGCGCATTATCACTTTTAGATGTAAAACACGAAGATGCGGTAGAATTTTCATTTTTGCTTTCAATACCCGTTATCATAGGCGGAGCGGCAGTAGACATTTATGAAACAGTAAAATATCAGTTGCAACCAACAACTTTGCCACTTAATATTTTACTTGGCGTAATAGCGGCAGCCATAACAGGAATAATCGCAATAAACCTAATTCGCCGATTGATAAAAACAGACGCATTAAATTACTTTGCCTTTTATATGCCTATACCATTACTGCTTTCCATTTTGATATTATAACATAAATAAAATAGGTTAAAAATATATAAAATCAATATAAAAAAATAAATGAAAATATTTAAAAATATTTAAAAAAATAAATTAAAAATAGGTTAAAAAAATAAATAAAAATAAATTATAAAATATATAAAATAAATAATTAAAAATTTGTTAAAATAAATATAAATAAAAATAAATTATAAAAGTTGGTTGAAAAATAAATTATAAAATATATAAAATAAATATAAAAATAAATAATTGAAATATAAATATTTTTATAAAATAATTAAAACAGCGCAAGATTTGATTTGTATACAAAAAAAAGCTCCGCAAAAGCGGAGCTTAAATTATAAATTTAAAAATTCAAGATTAAATCATTATTTAATTTAAAAATTCAAGATCAAATCTTTATCTGATTTAAAAATTCAAGATTAAATCTTTATGTAATTTAAAAATTCAAGATTAAATCTTTATTTAATTATTAAATAGTATAATTTATTTAATTATGGATTTGTTTTTTCAGGAGTATAAGCAACTGCATTTGTAACCCAATTACCAAGCATTCTAAATCCAATCAATGTTCCATTTGCATCATATGCAAATACAAAAACTTTGCTTGGTGTGATAGAAGTAACTCCAATAGAAGAAAGATATAAATACGCAGTGTTGCCATTTACAAAGTATTTAGGATCGCTTGTTTTAATATAACTTGCATCAGGTTGTGCGTCTGCTGCTGTATAAGCGTTGATTGTATTGTAATATGTCGCAGTAACGTCTGTTGCAGTACCTGTTGGTTGCTTATATTCTACTTGGAATCTTTCTACACTTTTTGTATTTGTACCAAACGTATATTGCACTACATATTTTGTTGCGTTTGCAATTTTAGTAAATGTAAATGAAGTTGTAGCAGCTGTAAATGATGTTGGGGTTGATGTCATTGGTGTTATTGTTTTAATACTTCCATTTGCTTTAAATTCTGCTGCTGGGTCTGTAGCATTACCAGCAAATTTTCCCGCAAACCATTTTGTGATAGCTCCTTCTTCATTTTTTGTATTTGGTTGTAATTGTGTTATTTCACCTTTATTTTCACAATTTTTAACTGTATAGTTTCCTTCCGTCACGTATCCTATAAATCCACCTGCAGTACCAATAGCGCCTTTCATATTGCCAAAGTTAATACAATTTTCAAAGCTAATTATACTATTTGAGCCATCTCCAATAAATCCGCCAACAGTGGTTGCAGTTGCGCCTAAAACGTTAGTGTAGTTATTGCAACCTGTAAATTTAATGGTTGGGGTCGTTGGAGTATCGTTCCATTTATAATATGGTTGCGCTGCAAAAACGCCTACTGTACTTGCGCTGCCTCCTACTGTATTGATATAGCCATATGTATTGACATTGTTAAATGCTACTGTGCCGTTGGTAATATATGCAATACCAAGCGCTCCGAAAGCGCCACTACTTGTAAAGTAAAAGTTTGTATTTTTTATTACTGAGCCGTCATCTAAGCCCATAAGCGCTGAATATTTACCTGTATTGGTATGATTAACTTTATTGATATTACGTAATGAAAAACTCGCGCCATCAAGGTTAATCTTTTTAAATACTTTAGTTTTATCACTCTTTAAATATCCAATAGGATTGATAACAACATCTTTCAAATCGATATCATTTGTCAATTTA
>JAVVUQ010000078.1:0-2963 GCA_036653075.1 Clostridia bacterium
CCTATATTCCAAAAAATGTAAAGGAGAAAACTAAAATTACAACAATAATTGCAACACTACGTAAACAAGCAAAACAATAATTGCAACACTACGTAAACAAGCAAAACAATAAATGTAATACTATGTAAAATATCAAATATAGCGACTAAAACAATATGTAGCGACAAAATTATCTATTAAATTAAAACTAAATTAAAGGCGCATCGATAGCTGACTGAAAGCCATCGCGCGCCTTATATAGAGGAGGGTTATGAATATTATAAATGTATAAATCTCTTGATAAATGCTAATTAAATTGAAAAATAAGCTATTTTATTAATTAAATAATCGCTTATTTAATTTATTGCACTACTCATACTTTGCTTTTTTGAAAATAATTTAATTGCCACATCAAATTTTGTTTAATTCAATCAAATTGTAAACTCAATAATTAATTATGTTAACCATTAAGGAGTTTTTATGAAAATTGTAATTTGCGGTATTCTCGGTAAAATGGGAACACTTACGCATACTTATGCACGTAAATTGGGAATCACTGTTTTAGCTGGAATCGATACTATTGATACAACATTATTAGATACGCCCGTATACGATAGCTTAAACAAATTAAATTGCTCATTTGATTGCATTGTAGATTTTTCTCATCACAATCTCACCGAAAATTTAGTATCCTATTCGCTTACCTACGCCATACCTCTTTTGATATGCACAACAGGACAGACAGATTACGAGTTAAAATTAATATCCGACGCTTCTTGCCTTGCGCCGATTAAACTTGTTCGTAATACGCTCAGCGGAATGTCTATTTTTTCAAAACTCGTACATTCCGCCGATGAGCTTTTAAATAGTTCTTTCGACTGTGAGTTAATTGAAACTCACCATAAGCATAAAACTGATGCTCCAAGCGGTACTGCTATCACCCTTTCAGAAAATATCCACCGCCCTTGCAATATCCATAGTTTACGTGTCGGAGGCGTTGTCGGACAACACTCTGTCGTCTTTTGTAACAACTACGAATTGATAACACTATCTCACACTGCTCTCAATCGAGACGCCTTCGCTTGTGGCGCTTTAAACCTTGCCGTTGACCTTGTCAACTCAACTAAAACAACCACTAATACTAAATGATTTTAAATTTAATCTTCAATAACTTTTTTGTTTTTTAGAGATTTTATTTACTGTATATGTAATCAATTTATTAGTCGCTTAATGGCAAAAACTATTGCTTATTTTTTATTAGCGTAAAAATTTACCTAACGCTTATCCCGCCATAATTATACAACCAAATAATTGTTATTTTTAGATGCAGAGGGTGGTGAAAAATTTCTACTAAACATACGCTATTATAAACTTTAACTATAAAAATCTATTAGCGAGGAATTTTACTTTTATTCATTCTTACTTACGGTAAGATTGTAACCAAGCTCAAAACCCGTTTGATTAACAGCAACCTGTCAACCTATCCTCTTCTGCTATGGCTACATAATAATCCATTAATATGAAATAATAATTAAAGTACAATTAACAGCATATTAATTTTTTCCCTTTTTTACCATTTTTATTGCAAGCGCTTAATTTTTAAAACATAGAAATATACCTCTAAATCATACAAACCTTTTTTGTAGCGTACGAACCTTCAATTAGCATATAAACAATCCGCTAATTCATTAATTTTGAATAATTAATGCGTTATAACTACATAATAATAACATTAATATAGTAACTTTACAGTTTAATAGGATTTATATAATGAATAATTCAATTTAAATAAAATTATATATAAAATAATATAAATAAAATAATATAAATAAATAAAATAATATAAAAAAATAAACTATATAATAAATGAACTATATAATAAATAAACTATATAATAAATAAACTATATAATAAATGAACTAAGGATACAAAATGATTAATTTTTTAACTATACTATTCGGTATAATTGCAGGACTTATCGGTGGAATGGGTATGGGCGGAGGCACTTTACTTATACCGCTTATGAGTACGTTGGGAATTGAACAACATACAATGCAAGCTATTAACTTAATTAGCTTTTTACCTATGTCTTTTGCCGCTATTTATATTCATAATAAAAATGGACTTTTAAAAACTACTAAAATAGGATATATAATTATTTCAGCATTAGTCGCTTCGATTATTGGAGCATCTTTAACAGAATTAATAAAACCAGAAGTTCTCAAAACTTGTTTTGGCATTTTTTTATTACTATTTGGAGTCTATGAAATCTTTTCAGCTGCTTTTGCTTTTAAGAAAAAACGATAAACTAAAATTATAAGTATTTTTAAATAACCTATTTTGATAAAACATATGTCTATATGTCGATAAGATATATTTTATATAGATATATTTTATATAAATGTATTAAATAACACATTTCAATTTAATTTTTTCAATTTTTCTAAAACTTTTTTTAAAAACCTAAATTATAGCCACGTTTTCCATTCCTCTATTTTGTCACCAATAGTTGCCTTTTTGCTTTCGCAATCTCTAACAATAGGAGTTGTTAATAATTTTGGATAATCAACAAGCAATTGCTTCTTTTCTTCTACGTTTCGTTTAAGATAAGCGACATTAAACTGTTCATATAATGGAGATTTTTTATCAAATAATAAGTCAACATCTTTAATTTTTAATAATACCGACTCTATTTCTTTTATTGACATTCCCTTTATACTTGTATCGATGTATTGATATTTAATTTTTCGTTCTTTAAAAAACCGCTCGGCGCTGCGACTGCCAAAACATTTACTTTTTCCAAATATTTGTATGTTCATATATTCACCTATAATTTTATTTATATTTTATCATATTGCATTTAATTTCTATTTCTAATTTTATTATTAGCGTACGAGATAATTTTTAATTTAATTTTGTTCGTTTAATTATACTATAAATATATAAACATTGCAATTATAAAAAGACTTACATAGGAAAAAGAT
>JAVVUQ010000078.1:3063-7002 GCA_036653075.1 Clostridia bacterium
TTGCTATTATAAATGGACTTACATAGTAAAAAAATTTGCTATTATAAATGGACTTACATAGTAAAAAAATTTGCTATTATAAATGGACTTGCATAGGGAAAAGATTTGCTATTATAAATGGACTTGCATAGGAAAAATTAAATTTATAATAGTTAATAAAATGCTCCGTTAGTAATCGCAATTTCACATAATACTTAAAATTAAATTTAAAACTTAATTATGTTTTATTACAAACTGATTTACTTATGTGTTAATATATGGTAATATTATGATACCTATATTAGTTGGAGGTTTGTAGTGATATGGAAATTCAAGAATCTGGTGAGAATTATTTAGAAACAATTTTATTTATTAAAGAAAAAAAAGGTAGCGTTCACTCCGTTGATATTGTTGAAGAATTAAATTTGGCAAAATCCAGCGTTTCACGTGGCGTCAATATCCTAAAAGATAGGGGTTATATCACTATGGACAACGATGGCGCAATTAGCTTTACCGAAAGCGGCTATACACGCGCAACCGAATTGGCTGAACGCCACCATATTTTAACTGAATATTTCGTCACAATTGGCGTTGATAGATTAATCGCAGAAACCGACGCTTGCAAAATTGAACACGACCTGAGCCGTGAAACTTTTGAAGCTATAAAAAAACTTGCGTTAAATAAATAATATTTCATTATAACATTACAATTTTATAACTTGTTCTTTTTATTTGCAAATTATATTAAAAATAGCTATGAATAGCTATGTAATTATATTAAAAATAGCTATGAATAGTTATGTAATTATATTAAAAATAACTATCAATAGCTATGTAATTATATGTTTATTATATACTCTATAAATTATTAATAAATCTTACTTTGAAAATATAATTTTTAATTATCCTATTAAAACGATTGACAAGTTGATATTATTATATTATAGTGGATAAGGAAATTAATGGTTTCTATTTTTTTAAATAACAAGTTCGTTATTGCGAACACACTATCATTGATTGTTTATTACAATTTAATCGCTTATTTTATGTAAAAGCAGTTGTATGAAAATTTTAACGTATATATGAGTGAAAACTCATAGTTTAGGTATGTATGAGTGAAAGCTCTTTTTTAAAATAGATTAGTTCGCATAAGCGAACACGGGCTATCTAAATAGTACTAAATAATATGGAGGTAAAAATATGCCAATTGTAGTTGCGCCTATGGGTGTGGATTTAAAAATAGTTAAAATACTTACAGACAAAAAGACAAAGAAACATTTAGAAAATTTGGGGTTGACGATAAACTCGACTATAAATATTATATCGTGTAGTGGAAGCAGTGTAATTTGTATTGTACAAAATGGGCGGCTTGCATTTGATAAAGATATAGCCACTAAAATTTTCGTAGCGTAAAGGTTAAAATTTGATAAAATATTTTTATAAAATATGAAAAAGTAGTTATATTGAAAAGGAGGTAATTTTAGTGAAAAAATTTGCGCTTGTCGGGAATCCAAACAGCGGAAAGACGACGTTATACAATATATTGACAAATAGTACGGCATATGTTGGAAATTGGCCAGGAGTTACGGTAGACAAAAAAGAAGGTATATACAAAAATTGCGAGCAACACATATCTATTGTAGATCTCCCAGGGATATATTCTTTATCGCCTTACACGCCCGAAGAAATTGTTTCACGAAATTTTATTTTAGATGAAAAGCCCGATTGCGTAATAAACATAATTGACGCCACAAATTTGGAACGAAATTTATATCTTACTACTCAGCTTATGGAAATTGATGTTCCTATGATAATTGCGCTCAATATGATAGATGCTGTTGAAAAGAGCGGAGATAGAATTGACGCTATAACGCTTGAAAAAAAACTTGGAATTCCAGTCGTTTCAATATCGGCGTTAAAGGAAATTGGCATTAAAGAGCTTATGACTAAAGCTTATGCTATTTGTGAAGAAAAACGAATAGGCGTTACTGTATTACACGCAAGTTCTCTTACGCATCTTATTGGTGATGTTAAAATTGCTTTGCAAGGGCAAAATATAGACAATCCACTTTTTCACGCAATTAAACTTGTAGAACTTGATGAAATAGAGGTTGCAATGCATAAGCCTTCAGTTGATATGGTGGAAGAATTTAAAGCGACTTTTTCTGACGAAATATTTGGAACAGATTTTGAAGCTTTAGTTGCAGATAGCCGATATAAGTATATATCTAAAAATTATTCTTTTGTTTTAACAAAAAGTATTAAATCAAATAAATTTAAAAAAAATAAAAAAGGAAATCAAGTAAATAATAATTTAACACATTCAGATAAAATCGATAAAATCCTTACTAATAAATTCTTTGGTATTCCTATTTTTCTTGTTATTTTACTTACTGTATTTCATTTAACTTTTTCAGAGAATTTTTTATTCATCGGCAATGCGCTCGGCAAAGATTTCGTGACTTTACCTAACACTGCGTTTGAGGGAGTGTTTGGAAAAGGCGGAATTAATTCACCTGGCGTAATTTTACAAAATTTAATGACAGTATTTACTGATTTTATAACAAATACTATCGCTGTATGGTTAAATAATTCACCTGCGTGGGTTAGTGGACTTATATGCGACGCAATTTTGGGCGGACTTTCCGCTGTGCTTTCTTTTATACCACAAATTTTATTATTGCTGTTGCTGTTTGCCGTTATGGAAGATAGCGGATATATGGCGAGAGTTGCATTTATTATGGACAGAATTTCTCGTAAGTTCGGACTTTCTGGTAGAGCGTTTATTCCAATGATTATGGGCTTTGGTTGCAGCGTTCCCGCAATGATAAACACTCGTACGCTCGTAGATGAAAAGGAACGAACAGCCACTATTAGAGTAATTCCATTTTTTAGTTGCGGCGCAAAACTTCCAATCTTAACCGCTATAACTGGTGGAATAGTTATGAAATTTGGAATTGGAAATGCCGATTTAATTACCTACGCAATGTACCTACTTGGCATAACTGTGGCTATTATTTCCATAATCACTATGAAAGCAACTATTATGAAGGGCGAGGTTGCGCCCTTTATAATGGAACTTCCAAATTATCACGCTCCACAATTTAAAAATCTAATGGTACATTTGTGGGACACTGCAAAACACTTTATAAAAAAAGTATTTACAATTATTATAGCTTCTACCATCGTAATTTGGTTTGTAAGCCACTTCAGCTTTAATTGGAAATTTCTCATCGATACACAAATAAATCAAAGCATTTTGGCTGGCATAGGTCAATTTATCCAACCGTTATTTACACCGCTTGGATTTGGTAGCCAACTTGGAAATTGGGGGTGGATTTTTGTGGTCGCTTCAATTACTGGTCTTCTTGCAAAAGAAAACGTTATTGCAACTTTCGCTACTCTTGCCACTTGCATTGTAGCTGGATTTACAGGCGGCGATGAGGGAATCGAAGCTGTCGTTATAATGATTACTACAACAGGTATTACAATCCCCGCTTTAATCGCTTTTATAGCCTTTAATATGACTACAATACCTTGCTTCGCAGCTGTCGCAACAGCAAAAGCAGAATTACCTACAAAACGAAAATTTAATCTTACCCTACTATTTTGGCTGCTAACTTCCTATTCTGTTGGTTCTGTAATTTATATTGTTGGCTCTTGGTGGTGGAGTATTTTCATCTTTTTAATAGCCGCAGCATTCTCCATAACTTTAATTAAATTATACAATAAAGGGAAACTGAAATTTAATTTTAAGATAAAAAAGTCAAAAGTAAAAGGAAAAACAATTTGCGGCGGAGATTGCGCCACTTGTAAATATAATATGAATTGTTCAAGCTTACCAATCAAAACTACTGATGATTCATCGAAAAATACAAAAGAATAATTTCAATTATTACGAGCATAAAAGAATAATTTCAATTATTACGAGCATAAAAGAATAATTTCAATTATTACGAG
>JAVVUQ010000079.1:0-6962 GCA_036653075.1 Clostridia bacterium
ACTATCGTGACTATGGCGCTGATTATGACAATTGCAATGGCGACAACTACAACGTTCGCTTGGTTTACAGCAAATTATAATGCGTCAGTTCAACCGATAGAATTGCAAGCAAAAACAATGGGCGGTATTTTGATTTCCGCAACAGGCGTAGAAGGTACATTTAAGGCAGTTTTAAATTCAACTGATATTACAAAGACATATACAAGCAATTTAAATATGGACGCTATCACTCCGAATGTTGGCGTTGATAAATCTTGGATAAAAGATACAACAAAAGGATTTGAGTTTAAAAAATCCGATGGAAAATTATTAGATGTTGGCGGAGTTTACGTACCATCAACTGGCGCTGGCGCATATTACGAATTTGAATTGTATATTAAAGCGGAAGAAGCGGTAGACATTAAGTATTCTGATATAAAAGTTGATGTGCAATCTGCTGGAGCTACAGATAGTATACAAGCTTGGCCGCAAGTGGACGCAACTGGAAAAACTGAAGCAACTGGAGCAACAGCTGGCGCTTTAGTTGGCGTAGACATTGCTCAATATTTTACTGATGAAGTAAGTTTAAACGCTTACATTAAAGCGTATAGCGTTGCAAATTTATCATTTGTTAATTGTACATATGATGCGGAAAAGGGCATAGTATTTAACAGTGGTAAAACATATAGCGATATAAAAGTTATAGTTAGTACTGGTAGTCTTATTTATTCACGCGCAAGCAATGCTGCAAGAGTAGCGTTTTTTGATTGTGGCGAAGTAGGAAAGAGCGCAACTACAACTTATAAATGTGTGGTAAATCCAAATAGCGCAAATGGATTTAATGCAGGTAATCTACAACAAGATTATTATAAATATGTAAATGGCGTAGATGCAGTTGTTACTGATGAAACTATTACGCCATTATATACGACAACAGGCAATATGATAAGTGACGCAACGAACAGCAATTTTATACAAATTGCAGGTAGCAAAACGAATTTGATAATGGTTAGAGTATGGATTGAAGGAACGGACGGAGATTGCTTCAATGCAATTTTAAACGATCATCTTACAATTGCATTAGCCTTTAAAGCTACGCAAACGCCAAAGCCAAAGCCGTAAAACTATAACATACTTTCTCCCTTTATATATTTCCCTCTTTTATAGAGAGGAAAATGTAAAAGAAATGAAAAAAATATAATTATTGTAAAAGTATAGTTTAAATTACAAGAATTGAAGTATTCTATTAATTGCAAAAAATGTTAAATAAATTTATTAATTTTAATTAGTAATAGTCATGAGATATTAAAAACGTATTTTTATTTAGCAAATAAATATGAAACTAAAAGGAACAAAATGAGAAAACAAAGACTTTCAGTATTAATTATCTTATTGATTTTAACCGTAATGGCGTCTACAACGACGACGTTTGCTTGGTTATCGATTGGAAAAATAGTGAGAGTTGAGTCTGTGGAATTTCAACTTGCAAGTAATGGCGGTCTTGAAATTAGTATTGATGGTATGAATTATGTTTCGATTTTAAATAGCGACGATTTAAACGCCTTTTTACCGCAAATATTAGAACGTACTGATTTGCACGGAAATAAAGAAGTATCACAATTTTATTTGGATAATGTTACGCCTATATTGACTAATGGCGATTTTGGTAATAAATTAGAATTTCTAACGCTGAATGATAAAGGCAAAATGATAAATGCACTTCCTTACAACAACTCCACTATGGAAGGTAGCTATTTTCATTTTAATTTAAAGTTTCGAGCAAATTCGGCTGCTAATGTTAAATTAAATAGTTTTCAATTGTATTCTGCGTTAAGCGGAAATAGAAAGCCTTGCTTTGCTCCTTTTGATATCGATTTATCCAAATATTCTACTGATACGGATTTTATATTCAAAAATAATGGCGGCATTTTGTTAGGTAATCCGATTCCCGCTAAAATTGAAAACGCTGTGCGATTGGGATTCGTGTCTGATTTTAATATTAATGGCAATACAGTAAATGTTTTTAATCCTAATTCCGACAAAGGATTTAATAAAGCTAATTTAGCTCAACATTATTACAATTATATGTACAACGCAAGTTTAGGCGACACGCATTACATTGACGATGTCAACGAAGGCAAGTCTATCAAAGCTATTGTTAATGGAAATACGCAACAGTTACCTTTGGTTACGCTTCAACAAAATGGAAATTACTACTATGGCGAAATTTCGGTTTACGTTTGGATTGAAGGAAAAGATGGCGATTGCTTTGACGCTATACTTTCCGATTCAATATCATTGGGATTGAGATTCTCTATTTAACATTGGTTATTAATGGCGCTTTTTGCTTAAATTAATTACCGATGATATGTATAAATTAAATGTATTTTTACAAGGGGTTTTATATGAGATTTACTTTAAATAAAAAATTTATAGCTACTTTAATTGCGCTTGTTATGACTGTTGCGCTTGCTACTACAACCACGTTTGCTTGGTTTAGCAAAAATACTATTGTTACCGTCGGCGACTTTCAATCACAGGTAACAGCTAATAAAGGCTTGGAAATCTCCGCTGATGGTATCAATTACCATTCAACTTTATCACAAGAAGATTTGTTCGCCGCTAACGCTTATTTGAAAAATATCCAACTTCAAGCTTGCACTCCGCAATTAGATTCGACAAACACGCTTTATAATGGCAATATTATTTTAGATAAAAAACTTGAACAAGGCAATATATACGCTTACGTAAAAGCCGATCAAGGCGATTATATAACTTTTAAATTGTACTTCCGTTCGGACGTCGCTATGAATGTTAAAATTGATAGCTTGGATATTAACTCAGTGTCGCCTATTACCGCTGTATACGATAGCGCTAATTGGGATATTAACTTAAGTCAATATACCGACAACGACATTAGCGGATTGTCATCTGCTCAAATTACGGCTAACGCCGCAGCTAAAACCGCTTTTTCAGCGCTATTAACTGAGTTTAATGCCTTGACTGCCGCTTATGATTCAGCAGATGCTCTTAATAATTTAAAAACCGTTTACGATACAACTAAAATTCAAAGTTTTACCACAGTTGAAACTGCTGTTGCAACTTTAACTACTGAGATAACTACGCTTGAAAACAATAAGACAAATATTGAAAATGTAATGAATAAAATACATTTTTTAAATATTGCTGTGTCTAACAAGAATGGAATAGCTACCGCTATTACAGACTTAGAAACTGCGACAAAAGCTTTAGATAGCACAATTACTATGGCTGCTACTGAAGACGCTACTGCTGCTAATACAGCTATTAATCAAGCAAGAGGCGCAATCGAATCATTGTATACTAAGTTAAATACCGCTATTACAAGCTTAGAAACTGCGGCTAAAGTTATAGATAGTAAAATAGAATTTGTAAAAAATAGCGATACATACGGCGAAATTATTATCGCTGCAAGTAAAGCTAAAGATCAATCGGATAAACTACTTAAACTTAATGTCGATACAATAAATAACGCCATAAAAACGTATAAAACAGCTACTAATAACACAACTTTAGTCGATAACAGCGCAACTGTAACAGCGGCTACTACCGTTTTATCATCCGTTGATTTTAAAGCTGATTTAACTGCAAAATATAATTTAGTTAAAACTGCGGTTGCAACTATGGTGACAAACTATAATGCGTCAACTATTGGAAAAACTATAACAGATTCAACTTCAACCGTAATTATATCAGATCTTGCAAGCGTTAAAACATTGTTAACAACTGTGGATACTATGATTAAAGATAACGGAAGCGATGTGTTTGGTTTAATCGCTACATTTGGTACTATTATGAAAGGTAATCGTATCCCTGCAAGCGCTGCAAATGCAACACGCGTAGCATTTAAAAACGTTGATGCTGGCTCCGCTTGGAGTATTTACGATATAAACGCAGCGTTAGGCTTTAATAAAGATAATCTCGCTCGTAATCATTACAATTACGAAATCGGTTATAATAAAGGCGCTGATATTGACACTGAATGGGAAAATGCAAAGGACGATACAGCAATTAAGGCATTTAGAGCTAAATATCCTAATTATATAACTAAGTCTGACGTTGTGCAAGCAGCTACACTTACCGCTTTAGCAACAACTGAGATGCTTACTTTAACAAAAGTTGGCGACCATTATGAGGGCGCAATCGAAGTTATGATATGGATTGAAGGTAAGGACGGAGATGCTTTTAATTCAATTTTACGTGACAAGTTTGCTACTAAATTCCGCTTTTTTGGAACCGCTGTTTAATTATAATCGTTATTGATATTTTTAATAATTGATTATTTAATTATAATCGTTATTGTATAAAATAAATTTTGCTAATATTCACGTGGCTACCTCCTCAATATTGTTAGACACGTGCATATAAACCCTCCCGCTTTTGCGGGAGGGAAATCTAAAAAATATTTCATAGCATTAATCATAGAAGTATACGTGTTTTTGATTATAAAAACGTTGCAATTATCATTATGTTATGAGCATTAAATAAAGGAAGTAATTATTATGTTTAGTATGAAGTATTCTGGAAGAAGAATTATCATTGTATCAATCGCTATGGTTATGGCGCTTGCGATGATAGCAACTACTACGTATGCTTGGTTTTCAATGAATCAAGAAACGTTCGTAAATGATTTTAACGTACAAGTTACGGCTGAAGATGGTCTTTTAATATCCACTTCCGCAAAGGGCGTTTATAAAACAACTTTAAATAACGAAGATATCGATGGCGCATATAATCGTTATTATAACGAAACAACCAAAGATTATGGTTTTAGACTTGTTCCTGTTTCTCTTAAACTGAAAGCTGATGGTTCTATTGATACTACTACGGGATATCAATTTGAAAAACTTAATAAAGAGCTTAATGTGAACAACCCATCTGCTCCGTATAAAGTGGCAGCTACTGCTTACGCTAATGATAATACAAAAGCTACTGGCGATTATTTCGTGTTTGAAGTATTTTTTAAATCTTCAATCGCTATGGATATCGTTATGACAAAAACAGACATCAAATCAGCTATCGGCGCAAATCCAACCACTCCACAAGAAATTCCAAACAGTATGGTTGGCATTTTGAAAAATAAGTACACAACTAACTTTGCTCAAGGCGAAGATAGCGCTACGTTAGCGTTTATAAATAAAGAAAAAATTAAAGCTGAAGCTGCTAACGCTGCTCGTATTGCCTTTAAAAGCGATACAACAAGTTATGTTATTAATCCAAACGCAACTAAAGGATTTAACGTTGGCAACTTTGCTCAAGATTACTTTAACGCTCACGGAAGATATACAATCGCTGATTATCAATATATGAAAGATGAGTATGTTTTAGAAGGCAATAACGTTTTGAAAACTCAAGCAGAATATCAAAAAACTGTTTTGACTACGTTAAAGGTAGACGCAGTTGACAATATGTATAAAGGCTCAGTTAAAATCTTTTTATGGATTGATGGAACTGACGGCGATTGCTTTGATAGCATCTTAAACGATACTATCGCAACTTGGATGCGGTTTGAAGGGATTATCGTTAATCCATAACATCTATGCAATTTTATACTTTACTTTAATAAAATTGCGTTAGTTCTTAAAAATTTGTTAAGGCTGCAATTTATACGCTTGCAGCCTTTTCAATACTTTACTTAAAATAAACAATTTAACAGTTTAACATCGTTTTTGTCGATTATGCTAAACATAAAAGCCTTATGTTGCCGATTCATTAATTTATTTAGAAATATTTTATGTAATTAAAAAAATGTTGACAAAATAATAAATTAGTGTTACAATACTAATTGTATAATTTGAATAGTATAATTGTATGCTTTCATATACAAATTTTCCGTTAAGGAGTTTAACAAATGGAAACCAATAATAACGTGCAAAGCTTAGATAAGAAAATGAGGACAAGGAAAATTCTCAGTTATGTTTTAGACGGCATTTCAATAATCATTTTTATTGTAGTATTATTCATCGCCATCTCTACATTAACGGCAAAAGCACAAGGCAAAAAATATGTGCCGTTTTTTGGCAACGCTTATATTGTTCCAATATCGGATTCAATGGTAGGCAATAATCCTGATTCATTTAATGTTAAAGATTTGTTAAAGATTAAGATTTTAGATGAAAAGCAACAGGGCGAACTTAAAGAAGGCGATGTCATTACTTTTGAAGCAGCTGTTACTATAAACAATGAGTTAAGGTTTGATTTGGTTACGCATAGAATTGTTGAAAATGATAAGGTGAACAAACAGTATATAACAAGAGGCGATGCCGACGCAATCGGTAGAGTGGACGAAAATCCTGTTAAATATGACGAGGTCGTTGGTCAATTAGTTAAAGTTATGCCTAATGGCGGTGAATTTTTCACCTTTATCAATAGCTTTTGGGGATTTGGTCTTGTTATAGTTTTACCATCGCTACTTGTTGTCGCTTATTGCGCTGTTATGTTTATAATGAATGTTAAGGCTGCTAATAAAGAAAAAAATGATGCGATAAAAGCAGAACAAGATGCTAAAATTGCTACTGCTGAAAATGAAAAAATTAAATTAGAAGCTGAAAAAGCTGAATTGCTAAAACGACTTGAAGAAGCCGAAAAAAAACAATAAGAATAAGTGATTTCGATTTATTAATAAAAAATACATAATAAAGTGTTTATTTTTTAATATTTTTGCTTTAATTTTAGAATTAAATTTAAGATAGAAAATATTAAGCAAAATTATATTATTTATTTTGGATTTTTTTATTGATTTATCGTTTTTACACACAAGAAACCGCAATCGGTTTTTGTAATTTTTAAATTGAAAGATTTTACTTTAATTAGTGATTTTGCATATTATTATGCGTGATTTTTCAATTTATAAAAATATATAAAATAGCCGTATTCGTACGTCAATTTTACCTTGTGTCTTTTTTGTTGCGTGTACGGCAGATTCGTTATACCGCAAGGTAAAT
>JAVVUQ010000080.1:0-6932 GCA_036653075.1 Clostridia bacterium
CTTGCTGACTATTTCGGTGTTTCTGTTGATTATCTTTTAGGTAGCAGCTTAGAAGACATATTTAAAAATTTTATCAACAATCATTACGGCGACTTTGTTCGAGATGCAATTGATTCCGAGGGTGATGTATATGAACAGCACTCTTCTACATCTTCGACCGTAGTCAAATTTGATATTGTCAAAATACTTCAAGATGTCAACGATCTTGCATCGCTAAAACATATTCTTGCTACTGCAAAACTTGAACAAGCTAAACTTGATTTCAAAGAGGACTGATTTATGAAAAAAAGATTGCTAATAAGTATACTGTTATTGATTGCTATTCTCATACTCTCTGCCTGCTCTCAAGCTGGAGGTTCTGTGTACACTATTACTTATCATTGTAACGGCGGAACAACCGACACTATCAATCCTACAGCTTTCAATGCCTCTACCCCCTCATTCAATATTTACAATCCTACAAGGGAGGGCTATGTATTTGTAGGATGGTCTATATATGAAGACTTATCCGATCCCGTTCTTAACTTGAATATACCAAATGGGAGTACATACTCACGTTCCTACTATGCTGTATGGAGACAACTTGCAAGAATAGACATATCAATCTATGGGGTATCGGTATTCACAGTAAATACCAAAACCACTTATGCGGAGATAGGTGCCACTGCTTCCATCACATTAGTGCTTAATGCTTCTGCTGAAGGAACATACGTTTCGTGGGAATATTATGATGAATCCTTAGGAGAGTCAGCCTCTACAGTAAAGCCCGCTCACGGTTTAATGCTCGGCAATAAGACTATACTTGTGCAAGTTACCCATATGTGTCACAGTATTATCGTTATTGTTTACGATATGTACCAAGCCGATGTATAATTTTTGTAAAATCTTTTGTTTATGTCATCAATTTAAAAGTTAAGAATGCGACGTGACTTTATTAACGATCTATCGAATTAGGAGGTAATAATGGCGCTATATACGAGACAAACTAAAAAAGGTAAATTTTACGGAGTTCGTTTTCGATTAGTTGAGGATGGCAAGGTAGTGATGAAAAACTTATCACCATTTAAAACACAATCTGAAGCAAAACGAGCCGAGTTTGAATATAGACAACAATATGAGAAAAGAAACGAAGTAAAAACGGCGTCAAATACAACTTTTGGCGAACTCCACGAAGCTTATAAGACATATGCAATTAATAACCTTGCTCCATCAACTGCCTATGATTACTTCAACATCGCGGATATGTATTTTTTACCGATTTTTAAGGATAAGATAATATCAGCTATTAATAAAAAAATGTTAAGCGATTGGCAGGATAGTTTGCCTTCAGATCTGTCCTATAAATATAAAAAGAAAATACGTACATCTCTGTCTTCAATTTTTGTTTATGCGTTAAACAAGGACCTAATTGAGTCAAACCCGCTAACAAATGTCGAAAAAATGAAAAATAAAACTCAACCTCGCCAGATGGAATTCTGGACAAAAGCTGAGTTTGATAAATTTATATACTGTGTTAACGATCCTCTTTACAAAGCATTATTCACATTTTTATATGCATCTGGATGCAGAAAAGGAGAAGCCTTTGCACTGCGTTGGGCAGACGTAAATTTTGAGACACAAACGGTACGTATCTCAAAAAGCCTTACTAAAAAAGGCCAAAACTTTGCCAGAGCGATGAATATAGAAATTAAAGAAACAACCAAAAATAAAAAGCTTGCTGACATATATATGCCGCAAACTTGCTTAGAATTCATGAAGGTTTTGCCTCGAGGGGAATATGTTTTTGGGTGCGAAAAATCGCTTTCGGAGAATACGGTATCGAGAGCCTTTAACAGAGCAATTCAAGAATCTGGAGTGAAACGAATTAGAATGCACGATCTCAGACATAGCTGCGCTGCTTTAATTATCTCAACATCGACATCAGAGTTATCAGTCCTCTACGCTTTAGCAGACAGATTACGTGACAGCGTCGATCAAATCCTCAAAACATATGGGCACTTGTTCCCCTCTCGTCAAGCCGAAATAATTAAAACATTTGATAGCTTGTTTCTATAATTTCTTGGAACATTTCTTGGAACATTTTTATAAAGTATAGTAGCCTTTTATGTGGTTTATTGTGTTTATTTGCGGTATATTTGCCGATAGCGCGCCATTTAAACGGTATTTAACCCCTATTGGGAGAATCCCCTCATCTCCACCAAACCAAATTTACCAATAAACACAAGGGGACGGGGGATTGTGCTGTTATATGTATCTAATTATGGATATCGGCACACCTGTTATCCTTGCTGCTTGTCGAATGCTTATCCCGTTTATTTTCATTATTTTAGACAATATTTCATTTCGCTGTTCTTTATCTAATTGCATTATGTTATAAATATTTATATCTTTTAATGTTTCCTTTATTTTTGCTTGCATTTTTTCATCTGTATACGCTATTTTGCTTTCCCACTCTAAATATTCGTTGGATTCATTTTCTTCCATAAATTTTATCAGTTGTTCTTTTAAAACATTTCGTAGTATTGTGTCGTTAACAAAACTTTCTTTACCATTAATCAGCAAATTTGCGCTACTCCACTGATATTCCCATACGTTATCGCATAACATTGCCTTTAACGGATTTTGAAATATATATCTGGCGCAACATAATAAATACATATCATCTTCTATCGGTTCGCTTTTGAACCTATCTTGAAATAAGTTGCCTATTCTTTCATATTTTCTATTATACCAAAAGACATAACTTGACAGCGCTTTTCTAATTATATTGCTTATTGACGTCGTTTTTTCTTTAACTAATAAATGCACATGATTGCACATTATGCAAAAAGCAACAAGGTCAAAATCATTTTGCTTTTTAATTAGCTTAAATCGATTTAAAAGGACTACCTTATCTTCATCGTCATAAAACAAATTTTGCTTATTGATTCCTCTTAATACAATATGGTAATATCCGCTTTCGCTTTTTTTTCTTGCTATTCTCGGCATTTAACTGACTCCTATTGATAAATAATAACAAATGAACAAGTTGCTTATTGATAATAATGACAAACAAACAAGTTGCTTATTAATAATGACAAACAAACAAGTCGCTTAACAATAATTTGATAGCACACACCCCCGTCCCCTTGTGTTGGTGTTATACTTTTTTATAATAATTTGATGGCAGTTTTTTAATATATCCCATTATTTCCATACATACCAGCAGCGAATTTAAAGTCGATACTGGCATTTTTGTTCGTTCAATTATGTCGTCAAAATGGCCGCTTCCATTTTCTAAAGCATCAATAATGGCATTTTCTTCCTCTGATAATGATTGTGTTGTATTTGAAGTTTCTTGCTTATTAAATTTATAAACTATATTTAATGAATTATAAATATCCTGTGGTTGCGTTACCATAATCGCTTTCATATCTCTAATCAATGCATTCGTTCCCTTTGATGCAAAAGAGAATATTTCACCAGGTAAAGCAAAGATTTCTTTCCCTTGTTCCGCAGCAAAATTGCACAAAGTCATTGTTCCGCTATTTTCGCCCGCTTCAACGAGCAAGATGCCTTCGCTTATTCCGGTTATTAGCCGATTATTTTGAACTATATTAAAGCCTTGATTTACTGCGTCCATAGGTAATGAAGATGCCAATAAATTATTATTAGAATAGCTATTATAAGTTAATAATTGCGCTTGAGTCATTGAGTTTAAACCGCACGGCATAAATATTAGCGCTCCATTTAAATCAGCCGCTTTTTTCATAGCTATATATTCAATGCCTTCCGTTCCGCTTCCACAGATTATCAAACCTGCACTACTCAATTCACTTGAAAACCACTCAGCCGCTTTTCTTCCATATGAAGTTGAACGCCTTGTTCCTATAATAGCAAAACATTTCTTATTAAAAAACTGTTTATTTCCTCTATAATACAAAATGTATGGAGCATCTTCAATATATGCAAACGAATGCGGATAATCCGCTTCGCCATTAACTATCCACTCAATATTAGCCGATTTATAGCGATTTGATATATTGTCATAGTAATTTTGATTCATTACCGCGCATAGTTCATTAAATTTTTCACTACCTAACAATAATTCCGCTTTTAAATTATGACAAAAATATCTAAAAAAGTTTTCGTCGCTTTTGAACAATTCAAATAATTTATAAGCTTTATTTGAAGAAACCATTTTTTCGGAAAGTATCAAAGAACTTTTTTTACAGTTAATCATATTTTTTCCCTCATAGGTATTTGCTTTAATTAAAAACAATATAATTACAATAAATTAATCACAATTTGTAGTCTTTAATGTTAGAAATATACGTTTCAATAACACTTTGCGTATGCGGTAGGTCAGAATGCACAAAACTTACGGCATTTCTTACAATGCTTTTTAATTTGGTTGATTCAATAACTTTACATTCTTTATGCGCAATTACCAAAAATTCCATTTGCTGTTTACCCTCGGGCGTCGGCATATAATAGGTAAATGGTATTGAAACGGCTCCTAACTTCATATAAAAACGTCTACGTCTATTTTCATCGCTATTTTCATCGTTATTTGTCCTCTCTATTTCGCCAACTAATGACTTTCCGCTATATAAACAATCACACATTTTTTTAATAAAAATACTACCTATTCCACTTGAACGCTTATGCTTGTCCACTGCAAAATAATCTAAAAAAAACATTTCTTCTTCCACATAAACTAACGCATAACCTGCAACACGCTCTCTTTCTTCAATATATCTCGCTATTATTAGCTTGTATTTTTGTGATTCATCTGATAACATAACATTAAGCTTTTCAAAAGTTTTACGCTCTTCAATAGGAAAATCTTCTGCGTATTGATTTTCAATACATTTTAATTCTGCTTTATCCGCTTCATAAATAATAATTTCATTATTTGTATCTCTATCTCTTTCCATTTTTTATAAACATTCCTCCAAATCAATTTATACTAATTCTATATTATCAATAACTTATATAATTATCAATAACTTATATAATTATCAATAACTTACAATAATATTTTTCTTTTCGCATCATATATTGGAATTTCGTTTGGAATCGCATTTCTCATACTTTTTATAAAAGTATCCGCATCGAAATTCACGCCATACGGCGAATATGGATTAATCGCGACTAACTGCAATTTAGTTGACTGTAAAACGCAAAGCTTATTTCCATTACTATTCATATAATTAAAAACTCGCTCGCTTATCATCAACTTGCTACTATCTTCAGCTACAAAACAAATAGGATTTTTTGCATTTTTAATCATAGGCAATACAACCTTATCCGTTACGGCTCCAATTAAAAAAATATCATCATATACATTATTGCCACTTACAACCCTACTTAAAATATTGTTATTATTATCAATATTTATATTGTCACAGTTTATACTATTGTTACTAAAATTTATACTATTATTGCCTTCTATGCTTTTATTTTGATATATATTTAACATATACAGCTTTACAGCATGCGCTGTCAAAGCGCATACTTCATCCATATTAGGACAAAGCGCTGCGCCACTACATAAAATCATACTATCCGCTATACTCGACGCCGACAAGCTCTTACGGCTTATTGCGCCATCAATAAGCAATCTTTTTATTCCAAACTTTTCAATTGCGATTTTAATTTCCATTAAATCACTGTTTGTAGATGGTCCAGCTAAAATTACGTATCCATCTGATAACGCTTTAACTAATACGATTCGCCCAAGCGGCGTATAAATATCAAAAACATCTAATATTTCTTTTGTAATATCACAGTATTGCAATGTTTGCTCCGCTGTCGCTATAATAGCGCCCTTCTTCACATAAATTTGTGGCTTTGGCGTAAACGTCACCGCATCGCAAGTTTCGCCATCAAATCCTATCGACGTAAGCGCAATACAATCTTGCTCATTACTTATCAACGTATTGAGCATTGTAGTTTTTCCAGCATTTTTGCACATTCCAGAAATAGCCGTCGTAAATCCATAAAATTTCGGTAATTGTATCATATAAATATTGTAACTTAATTTATTTTTTCTGTCAATCGATTTTTTCCACCTACTTATTACCTATTATTTTTAATTATAAATACTTTTTTGCCTAATATTAAAAATTAAATAAAACCATAAAATAATATTTATAAATAATATAATATTAATAAAAAATATAATATTAAAAAAAAATAGTATAAAATATAAAATAAAATCAATGAATTAAATTAAAAAATTAATTAAAATACAACATATTAATTAAAATACAACATATTAATTAAAATACAACATATTAATCTAAATACTATAATTAATAATTAAATCAGCCAACGAATAAAAAGCCCATACACCCTTCCATAATAGCGTTAGCGATATTTTCTCTATAATCTTTTTTCAATAATTTTTCTTCATCTGAAATGTTAGACAAATAGCCACATTCCACAATAATTGAAGGGACGGAAACCTCCCTACAAATATAAAAATCACCTGACAAAAACAAATTATTGCAATGTAAGTTTTTATTTAATGATTTTTGCATAATTTCGGCAAATTGCTTGCCTTTTTCGGCATTTTTTTGAAAAAAGACTTGAGGGCCGCTTCGATAAGGCGAAACATACGAATTAATATGAATACTTATAACAAGGTCAGCGTGCGCATTTTCTATTATTTCACGTCTTGCTTTCATATCACGTCGTTTAAATCCCGGGCCAGAACTTCCATATAATCCATCTTTAGTTTTACGTGTCATAACAACGGTAAATCCATTTTCTTTTAATTTTGTTTCTAAGATTAAAGCTATATTGAGATTCAAATCGCTTTCTCTAACGCCCGTTTTAACGCCAGTTACTCCGCCATCTATTCCACCGTGTCCAGCATCAATAACAATAGTGTATGCGATATTATCTACAACTTCACTTTCATTACCAAACACTGAAGCGCAAGT
>JAVVUQ010000081.1:0-6569 GCA_036653075.1 Clostridia bacterium
ATATAATTGCTATTAACATTCTTATCATATAAAAAAGGTAAATAAAAATAATTTTTGACATTGCAAAATGCTTAAAAAATGATAAAAAATACTTAAAAAATGCCTAAAAAAAAGCAAAAAAGTTTTATATTTATTTAATTTTGTAATCATAAATAAAGTTAAGTTTAATAATTAGCGACGTTGTGATAACGTATATGATGATAAGATTAAATAAGTGGTAACGTTGTGATAACGTATATGATGATAAGATTCATTGAGTGGTAACGTTGCAATAAAGTAGCAAGTGTAAGCTAATAATTTACGAGTTGGAATTTATATAAAAAGTATTTATTTATAATAATTAACATTATATTGATAAAGATATATTGAATTAGTTATTTTATTAACATTATTCATTATATAATTTTAATAATTAGTTATATTCAAATAACATACAATTTATATATCAATTTGGTTAAATGATTATTAATGTTTAAATAGTTGTTATTATGTACAAACTATGATATAATGGACTTGATTTTGAATTTTTAGGGGGAATCTTATGGATAAAAAAGATTTACTCAAAACTCGTGAGCTTAAGCATAAAAAAAACATTGAAGAGGCGTTAAGTTTTATCAATAAAATAGTTGATTGTATGAGTTTTGTTGAGACTAATGATTATCTAACATATACAAATATATCGGACGAAGTATCTGACGCTATTGTTACGGGATACGCAACGGTGCGTAGTTGCCCAGTTGTAATAGTCGCTCAAAACTCCACAATAAAGCAAGGCGGATTTTCAAAAGCGACGGAAAAGAAGTTGACGCAAGCGATAGTAAGCGCTTGTAGTAAAGGAATACCTTTTATATTTGCGATAGATTCATATGGCGCAAATGTAAGTGAAGGAGTAGAGATATTAAATAGTTATGCTGAAAGTTTATTTAAGGCGGCATATTTAAATACTTGTCCATTTATTACAATAATTAAAGGATACGCATTGGGAAATATGGCGTTATTTGCAACATTATCTGATGTAGTAATTACTTTAGATGAGAGTGTAACGGCGTTTAATAGTCCGTCGGTAATATTATCAAGCGAAGACAAGCCGTACAAGCCAGCTGTATATTTTGGAAATACTACAATGGTAAAAAATGGTTTTTCCACATTTAGCGTTAAAAAAGAAGCGCTTGCTGAAACGATTGGTAAGTTGGTTGAATATTTGCCATTAAATTGCGAAAAGCTTTCGCCCGTTTGCGAAGCGGATATAAGCGTATACAATGCAAGCGTAGATGATATAGAAGGAATGCGTGGCGCAAAGATAATAGAAGCGATAACGGACAGTGATAGTTATATAGAGTTTAGCAAAGAATATGCAACGGATATATCTTGCGGATTATGCAAAATAGGTGGGCAGACGGTTGCGATTGCTGTGTCGAACAAAAGGAGCGGGTTACTTGAAGGTAAGTCAGTGCGTAAGCTGACAAGATTTTTAAGTTTTAGCAATAAAATGTCACTTCCGTTTGTAAACTTAGTTGATTGTGAAGGAATTGAATCGTCAATAGCAGTTGAGCAGTCAGAATTATGGTATGATTTGCGTAATTTATATAATGAATTAGACGCAAACTGTCCACGATTGGCAATAATTATCGGTAGCGCAATAGCTACTGGATATACTATTATGGCGTCGTCGAAAGTATTTGACAGCGTTTTAGCTTGGTCAACGGCTCAAATAGCGCCAATGACGGCAAGCGCAGGCGGATTTGTTATATATGGCGATAACGTAAAGAAAGCGACAGATGTATTTGCCAGTAGAGAAGAATCGCAAACAGCGTATAAAGATATTGATTCAGACGCATATAATGCAGCGGTATTTGGACTTGTTACGAAAGTTATAAATGCAGAAGATACGAAGCAATATTTATTGTCGCAATTGCAGATGATTACCGTCAACGAAAAGAGGTGATATAATGGTTAATTTATTTTTAGAAATCCAACAAATTGACTGGATGTACGCCGCAATGGGAATGGCGATAGTTTTTGTAGTATTGGCTCTTTTAGTTTTATATATAAAAATGCAGTCGATAATAATGAAAATTAAAAAAACGTCGCAACAAGTAGAAATAGCGCCATTAGAAAATCAAGTAAATGAAAAAGTTGACGACGAATTAGAAGTTATTGCGGCAATAACAGCGGCGTTGCAGATTTATTATGACACAAATAATGCGATACAAACGCAAACGAATACAGGGTTTGTAGTAAGAAAAATTAGACGAGTTTAATATCGGAGGAACAATATATGCGTAAGTTTATGGTTAATGTAAATGGAAATCAATATGAAGTTGAAGTTGAAGAAGTGGCTGTTGCAGAAAGCGCACAAATAGCGGCGCAAGCGCCTATAAAACCATCTCCATTAGTTGCTGCGGTTAAAGCTACGTCAACTGCGGTAACAAATACCACGACGCAAACGGCGACATCAACGCCGACGTCTGTAAAAGCGGTAGAGGGAAAAGGGGCAAAGTTAACAGCGCCGTTACCAGGAGTTGTATTAAAGTTTGCCGTACAAAGTGGAGCGAAAGTTAAGAAAAACGATGTTATCTTGATAATAGAAGCGATGAAAATGGAAAATGAAATTAGAGCGACAGAAGATGGAGTTATTACTTTTGTTATAACTCAAGGCGCATCGGTTAACAGCGGAGATTTATTAGCTTATATAGTATAAATTAAAAAAACGCTACTATTTATATAATAGTGAATAAATGCGCATATGAAGTAAAAAGATAATATTTTATAAATGCGTTAAACTAAATAAATATTAGCGAAAAAGTGGATATAGGAGGCGCAAAAATGATTAAGAGCCTGTTATTGGAGAGCACTGGAATTCTTGATTCGCTTTATAAGTTTTGGTCAAGTACTGGATTAGCAAATGCGGATTGGAAAAATTATGTAATGATATTAGTAGCGTTAGTTTTGTTATATCTTGCGATACGACATAAATGCGAGCCAATGTTGTTATTACCTATTGCGTTTGGAATGTTATTAATTAATATGCCGCTTGGACACGATATTTTGTTTAAAGAGCCGTCTACGACAATTATAAACGGTGTTGAGCAAATACAAGCGGGCGGATTATTTTATTATTTTTATCAAGGCGTACAGTTAGTAATATTTCCGCCGTTGATATTTTTAGGAATTGGCGTAATGACGGACTTTGGACCGCTTATTTCACGACCGAGCAGTTTATTGTTAGGAGCGGCTGCGCAATTAGGAATATTTGTAACATTTTTAGGCGCAAAAGCGCTTGGTTTTACAAACGCAGAATCCTCGGCGATAGGCATAATAGGCGGAGCAGATGGACCGACAGCGATATTTTTGACATCTAAATTAGCTCAACATTTGTTGCCAGCGGTGGCGATAGCGGCGTATTCGTATATGGCGTTAATACCATTTATACAACCGCCGATAATGAAAATGCTAACGACAAGAAAAGAACGATTGATTAAAATGGAACAAAAAAGAGTAGTCAGCAAGACGGAAAAGATAATTTTTCCTATTGCGGTAACTATTGTATGCGGACTAATTTTACCTGAAGCGTTGCCTTTGATTGGAATGTTAATGTTAGGTAATTTAATGCGTGAAAGCGGCGTAGTAGATAGATTATCAAAAACAGCTGAGAATGGACTTATGAACACAATAACGATACTATTAGGTTTGGCGGTAGGTTGCAAAGCGTATGGCGAAACATTTTTGCAGTGGGAAACATTGAAGATAATAGCATTGGGATTAGTTGCTTTTTCAGTGGCGACTATGGGCGGATTGCTTGTAGGTAAACTAATGTGCAAATTGAGCGGCGGAAAGATAAATCCTCTTATCGGAGCAGCAGGCGTATCAGCAGTGCCGATGGCGGCGAGAGTCGTTCAAAATGTAGCGCAAAAAGAAGACCCACAGAATTATTTGTTAATGCACGCAATGGGACCAAACGTTGCGGGCGTTATAGGCTCGGCAGTAGCGGCTGGAATGTTACTTTCGATATTTGGAGCATAAAATTAATATAAAAGTTGCATTTATATGTAAAAAACAATTAGAAACAAATGAATGTAGCATATTTAAATTATAAAACAAATTAGTAACTATTTTAATGTTAAATTAACATCAAATTGCTAAAATCAATACTTAGATATTGAAATATGGAGATTAATTATGGTAAAAATTACAGATACAATTTTAAGAGACGCTCACCAATCACAAGCTGCGACAAGAATGCGTCTTGATGAGATGTTACCAGTAGCAGATAAATTAGATAAAGTAGGATATTACTCATTAGAAGTTTGGGGTGGCGCAACTTTTGACACTTGTTTAAGGTTTTTAAATGAAGATCCTTGGGAAAGGTTACGTATTTTAAGAAAAGCTTTACCTAACACAAAGTTACAGATGTTGCTTAGAGGACAAAATATATTAGGTTATCGCCATTACGCTGATGACGTAGTAGATAAATTTGTACAATTATCCTTAAAAAATGGTATAGATATAATAAGAATATTTGACGCTTTAAATGACTTAAGAAATTTAAAAACAGCAGTTGAAGCGACTAAAAAATATGGCAAAATGTATGGAAAGCAAGCGCCGTGCGAATTGACAATAAGCTATACCACAAGTCCCTACCACACAAGAGATTACTTTGTTAAATTAGCCAAAGAAATGGAAAATATGGGAGCGGATACTATTTGCATAAAAGATATGGCAGGATTATTGCTACCTTATGAAGCGTACGAACTTGTTAAAGCGCTTAAATCCACAATTAAAGTGCCAATACACTTGCACACGCATAATACGGCGGGTACGGGCGATATGGTAAATTTAAAGGCAATTGAAGCGGGGGTTGACATAGTTGACACAGCTTTATCAGCGCTTGGAAATGGTACCAGCCAACCAGCGACAGAATCATTAGTGGCTACGTTAAAAGGTACTCAGTATGACCCAAAAATAGACTTGAGTTTATTGACGGAAATAAATCAACATTTTAAAACGGTAGCGAAACGATTGGTTGACGATGGTTTTAGATCGCCAGAAGTTTTAGCTGTTGACGTTAGAGCGCTTATTTATCAAGTACCAGGCGGAATGCTTAGCAACTTAATAAGCCAACTTAAACAACAAGGCAAAATGGATAAATTCCAAGAAGTATTAAATGAAGTTCCACGATGCAGAAAAGACTTTGGCTATCCTCCACTCGTAACTCCAACAAGTCAGATAGTTGGCACACAAGCGGTTATGAACGTGCTTTCGGGCGAAAGATATAAAGTTTGCACTAAAGAATCTAAAGGATTATTACACGGAGATTATGGCAAATTACCTTGCGAACCAGATATGGAAATAGTCAAAAAAGTGTTGGGAAATACAGATAGAATTACTTATAGACCAGCAGACGACTTAAAACCTGAATTAGCTAAACTTAAAGGCGAAATTGCCGAATATTACGAACAGGAAGAAGACGTGCTTTCCTATGCCCTTTTCCCACAAGTATCAATCGACTTTTTCAAATATAGACAAGCAAAAAAATACAAAGCGGATACAATGATACTGAATAAAGAAAATATGGTTGTTCCCGTATAAATTTATATAAAATCAAATTAGAAATTTTTATTATAGTTGATAGTTGCTAAGCAAATCGCTTGTAAAAACCAATGATTAGTAGAAATTTCTAAAATTTTGTATTTTACTTTTAAAAACGTAAAATACAGATATAATACAATAAAAAGGTAATAATGTATATGAAAATATTATTGACTAACGATGACGGAATAAATTCCATAGGTATAAAGATTTTGGCGGAGAAATTATGCAAAAATCATACAGTATATGTTTTTGCTCCGAGCGACCAAAAATCAGCTTGTAGCCAAAGTTTGACAGTACATTCTACGTTTGGATATAAACAGATACAGTGGACGGGGATTGAAAAAACTATTTCTGTGGAAGGAACGCCTTCAGATTGCGTAAAGTTGGCAACTAAGCATTTTTCATTACAGCCAGACTTGGTTATTTCAGGGCCTAACGAAGGTTCAAACTTAGGTACTGATATTTTGTATTCAGGCACAGTTGCAGGCGCAATGGAAGGAGCAATTTGTGGGTTTAAATCGATTGCTATTTCACAGTGCGGTAGACTTAGGAATCCTTCAAAACTAATTGATTACATATACGATAATTTAGATGAGTTATATAAATATAATTTTGAAGATAGTATATTGAATATAAACTATCCCGATTGCGAAAATTCTGAAATACAGGGAATTAAAATCACCAAGATGGGCAAAACAAATTATTCTGACAGATACGAACATTTTCAAATAGAAGGAAAAAGTACGTATAAATTAGTCGGGCGTATTTTACAACACGACGATAATGCAGAAGATTGCGATACAAAATTGTCGCAACATAATTATATAACAATTACGCCGTTAAAATTGGATAGAACGGAATATCAAGCGTACGAAATGGTAAAAAATCTAAAATTAAAAAATTGGAATTAAATTAAAATATAAATAAAAACTTAGAAAAACGAATAAAAACTTAGAAAAACGAATAAAAACTTAGAA
>JAVVUQ010000082.1:0-6551 GCA_036653075.1 Clostridia bacterium
TGGTCGTGATATTATCAATACAATAATATATCAATACAATAATTATATTGTGTGATAATGTTGTTATTCAATAATAAATTTGTTCAATATTGTTATAAGCGACGCTAATATATTGATTATCATTTCAATAATGATTTGAGCGTAGCTTAGATATGATAAAAAAGGCAAAATTTATAATTAAAAAGAGGTAAATGCAATGAAAAAGAAGATTTTACTAACTATGATGTTGCTATTAATAGCTGTTTTAATAGTTGCATGTGTCCCGACAGGAGAAAGTGGATATCGAGATTACACGGTGACAATTACTTTTGATTTTGGGTATGAATCCAAAGTTGAAGTTGTAGCCATCAAGTTAAATGAAAAGCCAGTATTTCCGATAGTTCCCGAGCGCGCGGGGTATCATTTTTGCGGGTGGTATGTTGATAGCGCTTTTGTCAAAGAAATTGATAATAAAAAGGTGATATCGGTAGATACTGTATTACACGCTAAGTGGGAAGAAGTTGTTGCTACTGATAAGTATTATGTTATAAAATACAATCCAAACAACAAAACGGACAGTTCATTTAATAGTTATGTTTTAAATGGTATGGTAGCGATTGAGCCTAATGTGCCAAGTTACAGTGGATATAAGTTTAAATGCTGGAAAAATGGTGATAGTGTGTATGATTTTGCATTACCTGTTACTCAAAACCTTGAGCTTACTGCGGAGTGGGAGGCGATTTTCCATACTGTTACATTTATTGGCGGTAATGGTGAAACGCTGAAAACTGAGAGTGTGCAAGAGGGGTTTGCGGCGACTGCGCCAACTTCGGTTGCGCATCAATACGATTCGGTTTATATTTTTAGTGGTTATGACAAGGAATTTAATTGTATAACCGCTGATACTACTGTTACGGCGTTATTTACTTACAATCATACAGACAGTTCGCTTTTTAATTATACATTGAATAAAGACAAGCAAAGCTACTCTATTAGCGCTAAAGACAAAGTCAATTATCCAATAGATTTAGTATTGCCAAGCGAGTATAATGGGTTGCCTATTACCGAAATTGGATATGAAGGTTTTACGTATAATGATTTTGCGACTTTGCATGTTCCAAGCAGTTATAAAAGAATTCGGTCGCTTGCTTTTTACCAAAACCGTAATTTAACAAGTATTACCTTAGAAGAGGGCGTTGAAAAATTAGATGTTGTGGCATTTGGAAGTTGTTATACCTTAAAAGGAATCAATCTTCCTTCTACTTTAATATCGGTGGGCGAAAACTGTTTTTATAGAAATTATGAATTTAGTTTTATTACTGTTACAAATGGTAATTCCGCTTTTAAGGCTGTAAATGATCGTTTATATTCTCTTGACGGAACAAAACTATATTTTATGGTACCAACAAAAGTTTCAAGTAATGTTGTTATTGAAAAAGAAGTAAATTATGTTTCAGCTGGAATGTTTACTGACAACAATTTATTAGAAAACATTGTCTTTGAAGGAAACATTGATTATATTGGTATGGGAATGTTTTACAATTGCAGCGCTTTAAAGAGTGTAACATTTAATGGTGTTGTTAAGGCTGTGCATGGTTACACCGACCAAGCTTTGTATACGCATATTACGGACGCTGTGGAATTAGATAACATAATGAATTATGGCGCATTTGAAAGGTGCAATTTCTTGACAGCTATTAAATTTAACGCTGGTTTAGAATATGTTGGAAAAGCGGTGTTTGCAGGCTGTGACGTTTTAAGTAGCGTTGAATTTCCTCAATCTATTCAACTTATCGCTATCGATGCTTTTTGGAATAATCCGTTAGTTGAAATCAAAATGACGGGAGCAACGGAAAACGATTATTACATAATTAAAGACAATACTATAATTGAAAAAGGTACGGGAGTGAATGGTGGCGATAAATTCATTTTATATGCGTCTGCATCAAGCGCTACGTCGTATGTAATGCCTAACAGCGTATCATCGCTTAATTATTTCGCTTTTTCTTCAGCTGTAAATTTAAAATCTGTTACGTTATCGGATAAAATCACAGAAATACCTGGCGCTTGTTTTATGGATGCGCAAGCTCTTGTGTCAGTATTTATTCCGTCAAGTGTTACGAAAATAACCTCACAGTTGCCCGTAGAAGACGGTGTACAAAAATGGGCAAGATGTGAAATGTATGGCAGTTATGGCGCTTTTTCGAGATGTATGTCTTTATCGCAATTAGATTTCAATTCCATAAATTTAACTGAAATCGGCGATGCTGCATTTTTTCAAACTGGAATTTCATCATTTTTTATTAGCAAATATTTAAGTAATATTGGCGTAAACGCATTTATGTTATGTAAAAATTTAGCTGAATTAATAGTACAAGAAGGCAATTTGTATTATGCTTCTGTCGATGGCGTATTATTTAACGCAGATAAAACAGAACTTATAGTTTATCCTACCGCTAAACAAGGTAAAAATTATATAATTGAGTCAACAGTAAAAAATATTCGCGAGTGCGCTTTTAGCTTGAATCAACACCTTGAAAATATTGTGGTAAACGAAGGTTGCGAAACAATTGGAGATGCCGCATTTAATAACTGTTTATCACTTAAGAAAGTGGAACTTCCAGCAAGTTTGAAAACAATTGAATCTCAAGCTTTCACAAATTCATTTTTATTAGAGTCTATTACATTTAAATCAGCGACGCCTGAACTCAAATTTGATTATGAATTTAATACTTTTTCAGGTTATTACGAAGTTTGGAATGAAGAATATCAGTATATGGAACAAGTATTGATGATATTGAAAAATTTAAAAATCTACGTTCCAAATGCCTATTATATTGAATATTTCAATACTTTTTATTCGCTTGATAGTAATCTAATTAAAGCCTTAAGCGATAACGGTATGACTAAAACGCTCTATCATTTTGAAACATTCGGTGGTACAATTATTGCAGACGTAACAACTGTTATGCTTCTTCAACCACAAAAACCTGAATTAAAAGATTATTATTTCTGGGGTTGGTATTATAGCGACGGAACAATCAATAACGTTGAATGGGGCAATGAAATTAGTTTTCCATTAAATTGCGACAAAACTGAAGTTACTATCTTCGCAAGATGGGAAAAAGAACGTCTACAAAATGGACTTTCAATAGATACTTGCTATGATATTACCACAGCTAAATCTGTTACCTTTAATAAAAATGGAACATATTATCTTTGCTTTACCGCTGCTGAAACGGGAATAATTAAAGATGTCAACTCATTCCCGATTATGAGCGCTGAATTGCAAACTTACTTTGAAAATAAAGAATGTCGTGTTTGGGCAATGGTATTTTCTAAACCTGACTTGGGCTATGACTCACTTTTAGGTAGGGATAATCGTCAAGTGGAAAAAGGCAAAACTTACTGGATTTCCCTTGAAATTTTTAATTATGAAAAACCTATTATCGTTTATCCGTTGGTAACGACTGTAAGTATTGAAATTGTTAAGTAATTTTTATCAATTCGAACACATTGAATTTATCTTTAATGTATGAAAAATTAAATTTAATGTATGAAAATATAAATTAATATAAATGAATAAAATCTTAAATCTAACCAATTTTAATATGATTTTAATGTTTATTTTAATTTTATCGCTATAAATAAGGAGTACAGCCATCAAAAGCCGTACTCCTTATTGTTTTTTATACGCAATAAATTTTCCATAAAACGTATAAAATATAAATAAATTTCATCGTCTATCATTTGAATAAGTTTATTGTTTGAATAAGTTTGTTGTTTGTATTATAAAATATAATTTAATTTAATTTTTATAGTTTCTTAATTATGTAGTAGCGTGATTATTTTCAAGCAAAAAAATTAAAAATTCCACATTACTTTTTCTAAATCTATAATCTCCCAATTTAACGAACGTAAAACATCTTCAATTTGCTTTGGCGATTCACCGCTCCAACCGTAAGAGCCAAAAGCTTTTCCGATACGATTTTTAGGACGTAAGCCTTTTAAGTAGGTTAAAAATGCGGAAACGGTGGGAAGCATAGTATTATTTAAAGTCGGTGAGCCAACAAAAATATATTTTGCGTCGATTAATTTGCTCATTGCGTATGAGTAATGTTTTTCGCTTAAACTAATTATTTCAACCTTTATACCATTTTGCGTAAGTTCGTTACTTAACTTCTGCGCAAGTTTTTTTGTCGTTCCCCACATAGTATCGTAAATTATCACTGCTTTATCATCGATTGTTTCATTTTTTGCGTATGATATATATTTGCCGAATACCTCAACGAGATATTTGCTTATTATTACGCCGTGCGATGGACAAACAGTTTCAATTTCAAGCTTACCTATTATGTCGACAAGTTTCAAAACTTGATTGCCAAAAGGCATAACTATATTTGCATAATAATCAGCTATACGCTCAAATAATTCGGTTTTATCCATATCGGTATCAAACTTTACGCCCGTACCTATATGCTGACCAAAAGCATCGTTAGAAAATAGTATTTTTTCTTCTTTTAAATAAGTACACATACTATCAGGCCAATGCACCATAGGCATAGGAATAAAACTAAAATTGTATTTTCCACTATTTAAAACATCCCCTAACCTTACTACTTCAAATTTAAAATTTGATTGAGGATAGTATACATTTAATTCTTTTTCACAAGCAGCTGTACCGTATATTACAGCCGTCGGATACTTATTTATAACTGCTGGCAATGCGCCGCTATGGTCGGGTTCTACGTGATTACAGATAATATAATCAATTGTTTTACCGCATAGTACCTTTTCTATGTTGTTTAATAGTTCTGCGCTAAATTGCGCTTTAACAAAATCTATTAAAGTTACCTTTTCGTCAATTATTAAGTATGCGTTGTATGTCGTCCCAAAAGGCGTTTGATAACCGTGAAAAATTCTCACGTCGCTATCTACTACGCCTACGCTATAAATATTAGCTCTTATCATTTCGTCCATATTTTCTCCTTTATTATAGTTAGAAAATCTCTTTATAAAGATTATTCATAATCATTTAAGCAAATTAATATAAGATTTTATTAATTAGTATAATTTTGCTTAATTAATATACTTTATTTAATTTATATATTGCTTGGTTAATTAATATACTTTATTTTATTTATACATTATTTTGCTTAATTTATATAATTTATTTAATTTATATATTGCTTTGTTAATATATTATTTGGTTAATTAATATATTATTTGGTTTTTTTTGTAAATAATTTCTTAAATCCTTTTGTAAAGAAAGAGCCTATACGATTTGAGTTATTAAGGATTAAAATAAATAGCATTATAACGGCGGTGACGATAAATATTCCCGCCATACCTTTTGCCATAATCGGTAATGTTTTTAAAAATAATTCTACATTCATTATTTATATCTCCTTTTAGCCTAAAAAGCTTATGATTAAGCCGCCAGCGATAACGGAAGCGATTTGACCAGACACGTTGGCGCCGACAGAGTGCATAAGTAAAAAGTTTTGATTATCCTCGGCAAGTCCCATTTTATGAACAACTCTTGCAGACATTGGAAAAGCGGAAATTCCCGCTGCGCCTATCATTGGATTGATTTTTTGTTTGAAAAACAAATTTAAAACTTTTGCGAATAAGACTCCGCCAATAGTATCAAATATAAAGGCGATTAGTCCAAGAGCCATTATCAGTAATGTGTTTGGTGTAAGAAAATCTGCAGCTCGCATTTTTGCTGCGATAGTTATGCCAAGTAAAAGTGTTATTAAATTTGCAAGTCCATTTTGCGCGCTTTCAGAAAGGGAGTTAAGCACGCCACATTCACGGATTAAGTTGCCAAACATTAAAAATCCAATAAGCGCAACGGCTCGTGGCGCAACAAGACCTGTTATAATAGTTACTATAACAGGAAACAAAATACGCGTTACTTTGGAAACGCTTTTTTGTTCGTACGGCATACGAATTAACCGTTCTTTTTTAGTCGTAATCATTTTGATTATAGGTGGTTGAACTATCGGCACAAGCGCCATATAAGAATAAGCGGCGACTACTATTGCGCCGATATAGTTAGACTGAAAGAAATTCGCTACAAATATTGAAGTTGGCCCATCTGCTGCGCCTATTATAGCGATTGATGCAGCATCTTTAAGCTCAAATCCAAATAACGCCGCCATACTTAAGGTGAAAAATATTCCAAATTGCGCAGCTGCGCCAAATAACATTAGCTTCGGATTGGAAAGTAAAGGTCCAAAATCTATCATTGCGCCAATTCCAATAAATAATAAAAGCGGGAAAAGTTCATTTGCAATACCGCTGTTAAATAGTAAATCAATTACACCATGTTCCGTTACTCCGTTGTAAATTTGATCCACAGCGCCTGACCAAGGAATATTAACTAAAATAGCGCCAAACCCAATAGGCAAAAGTAAAGCAGGTTCCATCTTCTTTTTTATAGCTAAAAAAATTAGAATTCCACCAATTACCCACATTCCTACTTGTCCCCAAGTAATTTTTAATAGATTTTCATAAAGTACTTCCATTTTTTCCTCCCTCTATAAATCTTATCAGTTGTATCTTTG
>JAVVUQ010000083.1:0-673 GCA_036653075.1 Clostridia bacterium
TAAGTTTTTAATGTTTTTTTATACGTTTTATTTAACTTTTTAAAGCTTTTTTATACGTTTTTATACTTTTATTATATGTATATTTTATAAGTTATTGTTATATTTTTTATCAATTAAAAAAAGCAGGTAGCTTTTTTAAGCCACCTGCTTTAGTTTTACTTATTAATTAATTCTGCCTTTTGCCATTACTGGTGTTGCGTCGATAAAGTAGTTATTTCTATCTGCGCCTTCAGAATTCTTTTGAGTATATCTTACGTCATAGTCTGCGTCTGTTGCTTCCAATTTCTCTTTAGCTGTTGTCCATACGCCTTCTATAAATCTTCCGTACTGTCCGTCAGCGGTAATCTTAATTGACAAGTCGTCGCCTGTGATTATGCCTTCAAATGTAACAGTAGCTGTGCCGTCGGCTATATTCTTATTTAATGCTAAGAAGTCAGCTGTGCTATTGCCGTTCCAATTCTTTTCTATTTTTACATTAGATACTGTAATAGCGGTAATCTTCTTTTGAGCTATTTCGCCTACGCCTTTAACGGTTGTAAGAGGAAGTGATTCTCCTGCAGGTATTTCAGCGCCAAATGTGTAGTTTTGGCTATCGTTGTTAGCGCCTAATAATTTACTACCTGTAATATTCCATTTTGTAAACAAAGCTTCTTTTTCTGGAGCTGCGTTCTTA
>JAVVUQ010000083.1:683-6461 GCA_036653075.1 Clostridia bacterium
TTTACCATTGTCGTTAATTGTAACTGTCAATACATCGCCTGCGATCATACCTTCGATAATAACCTTAGTAGAATCAACGACTACGTTAGTATTGCCATCTACATATCCTGGAATTAAATCCATATTTGCATTATTTGTACCATCATAAATTCTGCTTACCAATGCAAATTTCACTGTTGTAATATTAACTTTAGTGATTGCGCCTGTAGCTGGGAATTCTACTGCTTCAAACGAATAGTTTTCGATAATACCTGAGTTACCTATTATTTCAGAAAGTTCCCAAGTTCCAGCCGCCCATTTAGCGATCTTTTCTTTAGCCTTTCCGTTTTCATCTGATAAAACATTCTTATTTTCAAACATTCCATTGAAGTAATTTCCGTTTTCGTCTTTCATAATACGAACATTGAATTGATCGTTGCCAACTAAATCCATAAAGTGGATATCGCTTACAATTCCGTCAACAAAGTTAAGTAATCCGCCGTATGTTCCTTCTGATTCAGCATAAGCAATCTTTGTTGCGTCATACGGACGTGAATTCATTCTTGCTAACAAATCAAGATCAAATTTAATTGTTTTCTTTGTTATTGTTCCTGTTCCAGTAGCAATAGCGCCTGTCCAATCATAGTTATCTGCATCGCCGCTTAATGTCATAAATTTTACAACATCATCGAATGCTATTTCATGGATACCAACGCTGCTTTGTTCGTTAACTTTATCCCAATATTTTCCGCCATCAATAACAGCGTCGATAATAATCTTATCTTGGCAAATTGCTGATGTTGTATCGTCAAATACTATAACTGCATAGAAAGTACCATCGTCATTTTTCTTTATTTCGCTTGTTAAAACGATAGCGTTTCCATTATATTCTTTAGTTGCTTCCATTCCAGTAATTGAAACGTTTCCGTTCGCCATAAGTTTTGTAATATCGCCGAGATAAGCAATTTTCTCTGCTTTATTAGGATCAGCGTCCGTAAGAGCTCCTACATAAACGTAGTTGTCTTTATCTTCGCCACTTAATTCCCAACTTGCAATTACTGTTCCGTCTTCTTGAACGCCGTTATTAAACAAAACATTTTTATTAACTCCGACATTCTTACCTGTGTTATTAGCGCCAATAAACTTGCCATCTGATAACAATAAGATTGAAATATCATCATTTAATATATCTTTTACATTTTCAATCAATTGTTCAGCGTCAATCAATTTGCCATCTGCGCCAACGTCTTGAACATTAATTTGTTGCGAATTTTTAATCTCTTTAGTGAAATCCGCAATATCCGTTCCATTGTATACTCGTGATTCTATGCGGCCGGTCAACCGTGTAATAGGACGCTCATGAATTGTACCGGTTATTGTGATAGCAACGTTTACATTACCATCGGCATCTTTTTGCAATACATAATTTTTAAGATCATTTCCATTTTCTTTAAATGTTATATTTGCATAATTATAACTTACTACTTTATTCTTTCCTGCTTTCTTATCATAGAATGTTGCATTTTCAACTAAAGCGCTTAATTCGTCTTCAGCAATATGCATATCAATAGTAATGATATTCTTATTCTCATCAAGTCCTGTCAATACATAATCAGTAAATTTATAATTTGTATCAGGAGCAGATTTAGTACCATCATATATCTTTTCAACTGTTAAATTATTAACCGCTGATAATGTCAATGGTATAATTTGATATTTAATTTCTTCTTTGTTATCATTAAGATTATTGAAAGATAAATCAAATAACGCTCCATCTTTAGCAGCTTTTGTGCCTTGTGTGATAACCCAATCACCAACGTTAACCGCTGCAACTAATCCGTCATAGATTGCAAATTCGCCTTCAATATTTAATCTGATATATTCTTCAAGTTTTGTTGATAAGTTAATTTCGTTTGTCATAGCTTTATCTTCAAACACTCTAATACCATATTTAATACCAGTAGCTGTTTTGCCATCGTAGTTTTTCCATTGTCCTTGCAACGGAGCAATTTCAACGTATGCTTTCTTAATTCCAACTTTAATAGTTTGACGAAGTATGTTGAAATTTTCGTCTATTACATACTTGCCATCTTCTATAACTTTATTTCCATTGTCATCATATAAATATGGAACAAGTTCAACTGAATAACCACCAAAATTCATTGGATCAAGTTCTCTTTCTTCCAAAAGCCATCTAAACCAACCTAAGTCTCTACTACCCCAAAGATTTTCAGGGTCATTAGGGCTACCTTCGCCAGCAACGCCGCCAACAAGTTTAATATCTTTCAACTTTGTATAAACAACGTATTCAGCATTTTCAGCGTGTGGCCAAATTGGAGTTGGTAATGTTCCTTTAAGTATAGTCATCGAAGCATATGCGCAACTTTTAATTGTTTTTTCGTTGATTACAGATTCAACTATAACTCTTAAATCATAATTTCCCGCATTCTTTAATCCATTACCCATAACGTTCCAAGTTGTTCCATTATCGGTAGAATATTCCACTTCGCATCCATCTACTTTAATAATATGGTATAACCCATCATATGTAATTGTTTTACCATTTAAATTTACGGTAGCAATTAAATTGATTAATCTAATTGATTCTATCGCTTCTTCAATTTGCTTTTTCAATTCGATATCTGCTGCTTGTAACGCATTTTGTAATTGCTCAAGCGTATCTTTTGTGTCATCTAAATCTGTGCCAAGTTTCGCAAGCATTACGTTTACAGCAACGCTGTTTATCATATTAGTGTATTGCGTATTTACCGCTTCCATTAATAATCCGATATCAGCTACATTTTGAGCAGTCATAACGGTTTCTAACCAACCTGTCTTTATAGCGTTAAATTCCGGCATTTTCTTGTCGACTTCAATAATCAATTGAGCTTCGTCAAGATTTTCGTAAACTTTCTGTACCGCTTCCTTATTTAAAACAATTGCGTCAATTGTATTTTTAATTTCTGCTTTCTTTAACAATGTAACATTCAATTCTTCTAAAGCTTTTAATGATTGCATAACACAAATTTTTATTTGCTCTTCTGTTTTGCAATTATCAATCAATGATACCCAATATGCTTTTTGTTCATTGAACAATTTTTTCATATCTTCATTATCTTTTAAACTTTCAGATATTGTATAATCATTAATTTCTTTCTTTGCAGCTGTCAAAGCAACTGTATTTTTAACTTCAATTTCAACTGGTAACTCTACGTCAACTACGCCATCTTTAATTAATTTAATCTTAACAAGCGCGTAGCCCGCAACTAAACCCTTAACACTTTTTTTGTCTTGACTTATTTCGACAATCTTTTTGCCAAGTTCCACAGTGCATTCAATACTTTGATTTCCTAATAATTCTCCATTCAAAGTATACGGCAATGCTTGTGTACTTTTTACTTCAACTTCAACAACTGCATTGTCACCCGTTAAACTTATTGACGCAGGAGTTTTACATCCAACAAATGCAAATAAGCAAACGAATAACGTCGCTACTAAAGCCAAAGCAATAATGATTTTACTTTTCATTTTGAGCCTCCTAATAGTTTGTAATGTTCCACCCAATCTTTTGTCCTATATATGCAGATATCTTTCCACACAAATTTATGTATGACATTAGACTTCGCTATATATATAATAACGCATTTTCATAAAAAAAGCAAGACTTTAACACCTTTTTTTTATACGAATTTGCAAATCATTACTTTTTTATACCATCTTCTACTTTATAACCTAATTTACTATATTTTGTTGCTTTTTTCCTTTTTAAAAGCTTTTTTTATCTCTATTTTTAATAATAAATCAAATTTTTTATAATAATTTGATTATATTAAGATATTTTTAAATAAATTTATTACTAATTAAAACACTTGAGCTTTTGTAAGTTTTTTCCATACTATCTATAACTAAGCTAAAAATTTTAATATTTCGTTGTAATAGTAATTTAATAATCTCACTTTCAAATAATGGTATTAAATTAAAATAAATCGATGTAATAAAGCTTAAATAAATATAATGTTTCAATTTTTAAAGAAGGAGTTGAAAAACCCCTTCCAAAAATTCGCTATTACGCTCTATTCAAAGCTTCTAACAATTCGTTCAAATCCAAACCGTGAACTGCTGCAGCTTGTTCAACAGTTTCAGAATTAGCGGCAAGACATCCGATGCAACCCATTCCGTGTTGTCCAAAAACAGGCACTGTTGCGCGTTTAGCGGAAACAACGTCTACTATCTTCATATCTTTTGTGATTTCAATTTTATTAGTCATTTTTATATCCTCCATATTTATTATATAATAACCTATATTTATCGTTTTTAATCATTTAAATTAATGGTAGATACTGCTTGATGTTTTCAATAATCGGTTCGCCGCCTTTGCCATAAGTAATATACAACCAAACGCCCAACGCAATAAGCCCCAAGCCTAACAAAACAGTAATAATAACTTTTAACGCTGAAATTGGTGTTTTGCCTGATACTTTTCCGACTGTGCCGTGAATAAATTGTCTATACAATTTTTCTTTATACTTAGCTACGGATAAATATACTGGAATAAGCATATATTTAAAGCTTTTGCCTTCGTGGAATAATCTCATATTTAAACTTTGTACGCACGAAGCATTGTGTTTATTCATAATTTCATTTTTAATAATTTCACGCATTTTCTGTTCAGCGATTTTCCAAGCGTCTAATGGTTCAATAGAATAGCTATTAGCCGAATAACCCGCTAAAAAATCATCGTTAAATTTAACATATTCGGATTTAGCAAATTTAATTTTATTAATGGTATTATCATCGATAGCTTTGCCGCCATTAACGACGATTTCGTCAAACATATTAAACATTTTGCCACTAACGTGGAAATATTGAGTTTCCGTATAAGTTTCGGTTTTTCCGTTGACAGTTCTTGTTCGAGTAACGGTACGTCCTAAAACTCCGTCATAATCAGTCATAGTTTGACTATCAAACGTCCAAACTGGATAATACAGCCCTTGAATACCTTCTAATTTTATATTCTTTTTAAAGGCGCGAGGAGCGTAAAAGCGTTTCTTTAACCATTTTCTACATAAAAGATTTGCATCTTTTGGAGTAACTTTAAACGGGATAACTACGTTAGGTTTAATTCCAGAAAAATCCGAAGTCGAAAGTACCATTGCAGAATGACAGAAAGGACACACCTTAGCAGCTTCATCAGCGCGATAAACTTCACGCGCGCCGCAATTGCTGCATATTACAGTTTTAACGCCATCTTTCCATATTTCTGCGCCTGCAAGTTCAGAAAAATCTCGTTCGGTTACTTCACCAGAAAATATCAATTTTTTTATTTTTCCACAATGATCGCATTTTAAGCCTTGCGCTTCCGCATCGTAATGCATATTCGCTCCGCAACTATCACATTTAAAATTATTTATAGACCCTTGCGGCTGATCCTTTTCATTTACTTCGCTACTAACACCGCCATCATTTTTAATATCATCTTGGATTATCTGTTTTTCTTGCTTGTCATTTTTCATAATCATTCAATTTTTGTCCCACAATCAGGACAAAATTTTACTCCTTCTTTTATTGCTTTATGACAATTTGGACACTCTATTGATAATTTAGCGCCGCACTCTGGACAGAATTTTGCATTTTTATTAACCTTTGCGCCACACGAACTGCAAAATCCTACATCACTATTAGATTCTTTAGGCTTGTCTTGCGCATTAGCTATGTTTCCGCCCATCGTTTGTCCTAAAATTCCGCCTGCGTTAGCGCCCATTCCCATTCCGACAAACATTCCAGCTGTGCCACCTGGAT
>JAVVUQ010000084.1:0-6189 GCA_036653075.1 Clostridia bacterium
CTATAGTTAAATCTTTAAAATTTGAATATTGCTTACAGGTTGGGTTATTTGAGTTGCTGTCATTTTCATATTCTCCCTCAATTGCAGCAAATAATCCAAAAGCACGAGTATTTACATCTATATTTTTACAGGTATCATCATATTTCAATTTAATCGTTTGATAATTACCATCAAATGAGCCCATAAATGATTCAATACATTCTATGCTTAATTGACCATTAATTGTTTTATATCCCATTTTTCCAATAGGAATCCAATCGATATCTGTTAAATCAATATCATTTTTAAGAATATAATGATAGTATGTATTTGTTACGTTTCTTAAATTGCTTAATTCCTGCGCGTTTGTAATTACATAAGGGTTAGCTGCATCAGCGCCAGTACCTGAATCAAAATTTGCGTCATCTTTTTTTGCTACTACACGATAATCAAAATTTATCGAACCAATTTCTACATTATTATATGTAAATGTAGCTCTTATCGTATATTTACCTACTGTTGTTTTTTCATAGTTTGTTAATATACCGCCTTTTTCATCACTATACGCTATTGAAATGACATTTGGAGTTACTCCAGTTATTGTAAGTGTCGTAGGTAAAGAAGGTTCACCCGCATCGGTTGCTAAATTAAGTTCGGCTGTTATGCCTGTAGTACTACCTCTTGTTGTAAAAACAACCACTGCCTTCCCTAAGTTTTTTAGGTTTTCTGTTTCAGTTGTAGAGATTACGCCATTAGGCGCAGTTTTCAATTCAACTTTAGTTATTGTATCACCCCAATAAATATTACACGCTGATATTATTGAGATTATAGCAATCAGTAAAGCTATTGTGAATAATTTTTTCTTCATAATTTTCTCCTTTATATTTATTTTTTTTATATTTGTTTAAAATACTTTATATTTTTATAATATTATATAATTTGTTTGCTTAGCAACTTTATAATTTCTTTGCTTAACAACTTTATAATTTTTATAATACTATATAATTTCTTTGCTTAGCAACTTCATAATTTTATAATGCTATATAATTGACTTCGCCAACCGCAATCAATATATTATCTGTTGAAAAGAAAGTTATTCTAAATTTAGCTGTTTTGTTAGTTGTGCTATTTGCAGTGATATAAGAGATATCAAATTTAGCCGTTTTAAGCATTGCATTTTGTTGCGCTGTAACGTCAACATAAAACGTTGCGTCCTTTGGAAGATAAATTATTGCGCCATCGATAGGACAACTTACATCGATTATTTTTTCTGTTGTTGTAGTTGTTTCACCAACCGTGTTGCTAACCATACGTTTATATGTAGCCAAAACTTGTATGCGTAAAGTTTCATTTATAGATGGTTTAGAAATAATAATTTCTGGATTTATACTCCCTTCTATTACAACTGACGCAACCGTAGCGACAACTTTTGTGTCATTTGATAAGTTGACAAACGTTCCTATTGTAGGATTAGTTGCATCTACAATAGATTTTGTCAATCCAACAATTGAACAAGGAATCATTATCGTATTTGAAACTCTTATAATTGCTTCATTTGCTTTGAGGTTGGTATCTCCTTGTGTGTCGGTATCTCCCGCAGCTTTTCCTGCAGCTTTAAATATACCTTGTGGCAATGTTGTAACGCCATCGCAAATAACCACGTTATTAAAGTTAAATGAGCTTTGGAAGTTAGAATCTATCATTGTTTTTTGGCTTGTATAGAAACCATCTGTGCCTATGTACAACGTTTTGCTTGGCGAATAATCTTGTAATATTGATTTGATTCGATTGATTGTTATTCCATTTAAAACACTGTTAAATTTTGCTGTTAATTTTTCAAAAAGGTTAGTTTCTGTTAAAGTCTTATCATTTTTTGTTTCAGTAATTAAATTTTTTATAATATGTAATGCTTTTGATTGTGGTTTTGAAATATCGCTATCCATATAAAGCCAAGCGGTATTTTTACCAATCGCTTCTAATGCTGAAGGATAAATTTTTGTTTCAGCGCCTGCGGTAGAATCATCTAAAAGTGTTTCAGCGCCGCCAATTTCCATTTTGTTATGTTCTCTATCGTACCAAATTATTTTGTCTTTTTGTCGTGATTTCAACGAATACTGACTTAAAACGTAGCGTACTTCATCTGCGTTAAAGTATGCGACATTGTAATCTAACGATGCAATTGCAAGTTCTTTGTTCATAGATGTAATATCTGCTTTGTCAGCGGAAACCTTTGCTTTGTCTATCGCATTTGTTACAGTTGGGATAATTATCGCTGCTAAAATACCGATAATTACGATAACTATCATCAATTCTACAAGCGTAAACCCCCTTTTTCCTTTGTTCTTTTTCATTTTTTTCCTCCTGTTTTTTTAAAGCCCCTGCTTTTAATTTTATTTTATTTAAACGTTTAAATGAATTATATAGTAAATAATCTTTATGCTTTCTCTATTGCAATTCATTTAGTCGTTTCTGCTCTGATTGAATTGATAAGCACTTGCAAATAAAAATCGTTTGCTTTTTCTTTTGGCGAATTTACTTTCATACAGTATTTCATTCCTTTATTTTCATATCGGTATAAATATATGAATTTTTCGTTTTTCTTTCCTTCGCCGTACCAAATTTTAATGTTATCAATTATAATAAAATTTTCCAACGACATAAATTCTTTTCCAATGTATTTGCTATTATTAAAAATGGAATATTCGATAAATTCTACTTGTCCGAGCATTTCGTTTGTATATACTTGACTCAATCCTACTTTATCGCTTCCATCATAAGCTGCGTATACAAATTTTATATCGCCATAATCTAACATATTTGCATATTTATCCCATTGCTCCTCTTGAACTTCTTTCCAAGTAAAATCATAAGTTCTTTGAGCGTTATCTAACACTATCGCTGTTGCCGATACTGCTAACACTACAATAATCACAATAGAAACAAATAAAAAATTAGCGCGTACCAATGGTTGCGCCTTTACATTTTTATACCGTCGCTTAATTTCCAATTTTATTTTGTCTTTGTTTAATGGCGCAGAGCTTTCAAATAGCTGATACAACCTTTGATTAATCTTCTTCATATTATTATTACGTCACCGCCTTTATCTCTGTTTCAAAACTTGATATATTCAATCTCAAAACTATACCATTATAACTTTACAAATTAAATAAATTTATATCTTGCAATCATCTCAAATACTTTATTTATATCTTACAATAATCTCAAATACTTTATTTATATCTTACAATAATCTCAAAACTATTCCATTGTAACTTTACAAATTAAATAAATTAATAGCTTACAATCATCTCAAATACTTTATTTATCGCTTTTTAAGCTTTTTAACTTTTTTTTGAAATTTTTCGTTATATATCCATCATTTTTTTAAGCTTTTTCTTCGCTTCTTGCAACATTCTGTATGTAGTTGAAATTGATAACTTTTCTTCTTTCGCTAACTCCCTTATGGTCATTTGAAACCAAAATGTCTTGTAAATCAATCGGTACTCCGTAGCCGTCAACTTCTCCATCGCCATAACTAATTGTAGCTTGTCCGAGCTTAACTCATCATTTTCGTATAATTGCTTTTTTATTATTTCAATACCAAAAATTTCTTCTCTATTACTACGTCGATTTTCACTTCTTATATAATCTAACGCGCGATTTTTTGCTATTACACATAAATAATTGTATCCATTAAACCCATTTATATATTTGCTCGCAATATGTCCCATATCAGCAAATATTTCAATCAATATGTCTTCGCAATTTCCATAATTTCTTAAATATTTAAAAGCCACGGCAAAAATGCTCTTTGATGTTAATTCAAAAAGCTCATCTGTCTTATCAACACCTCTTTTTATTGATATAAGACAATTATTTATTTCTTCAATCTCTCTTTTCCCCTTTTGCATTGTGTTTATCCATTTTTTGCTTATTTTCTATAAGTGAAAAAAATATAAATCTTACAATTTCCCTTGTCTATATTACGTTAAGCTATAAACTTTTGTTTCATAATTATTATAAATAATTATTATTTAATTAATATAGATTTCATTGCTATACAAACATTACTTTCTTGTTTCAATAATTATCTATTTGCATTCAAACTGCACTTAAATTTTATTAATATCTTATATAATTTAAACAAATCTTTTTAATTTAAAAATCGACATATTTTGCGTATTGACGTCATATTATTACAGTGTAAATAACATATAATAATTGTAGTGAAACACATAGATATTATTCGCTTTAAAGTTGCATTTTATTTATACAATTATCTGATTTTTACCTAATAAATACATACGATTACAAAATTATTTATACAATAAATTCAATTACAAACATAATAACATTAATATTTTATATTATTAAAATTATACTAATTTATCATAACCATATAAGGGAGTTATAATGAAAAGCGCATTTGACAAAATTCCTGCTATTTCTGTTCTTGTTTTATCAATATACATAATTTTTGTTTTATCTGTGCAAATTATGCCTGTTTTAGCAAAAGCTACACGCAAAACACCCATTTACAGCGTTGATACTTGCGACAAAAAAGTTGCGATTACCTTTGACGCCGCTTATGGAGCGGATAAAACTGTTGAAATAATGGATATTTGCGATAGCTTTAATATTAAAGCTACTTTCTTTCTCGTCGGCTTTTGGGTTGAAAAATACCCCGATATTACTAAATTGATTTGTCAACGAGGCTTTGAAATTGGCACTCATTCACAAACACACCCTAACTTGCCTCGACTTGATGAAAAACAAATACGATTACAGTTATCTCAATCAATTAAATTAATAAACGAAACTTGCAACGCTAAAGTTTCTCTTTTTAGAGCGCCTTTTGGAGATTATGACAATAAACTTATTTCTATTTGCGAATCTATGAAAATTATCCCTATTCAGTGGGACGTCGACACCCTCGACTGGAAGGGCATCAGCGCAGCGGAAATTAACCTAAGAGTTATGAAGTATACAAAAAAAGGCTCGATAATTTTGTGCCATAACAATAGCAAACATATTACACAAGCTTTACCTCTTATTATTGGAACATTACAAAGCCAAGGTTATAGCTTTACAACCGTAGGAAACTTGATTTATAACGAAAATTATACTATCGATCCAAACGGACGCCAATACCTTAACGTCGCTTAATTATTTTTTGTTTTATTGCCCCATTTAAACGTTCGTAGTTTATAAAAATAATACTTAAATTTATTACCATAGAATAAAATATCAAAGGAGAAATATAGTATGAACAACATTTATTCTGTTAACAACGTTAAACTTACAGGCGAAATACTTAGCTCGCCTATTCTTTCGCACGAACTTTTTGGCGAAAGGTTTTTTGAATTTAATATTTCAATAAAACGCCTTTCCGATGCGGAAGATATCCTTCCCGTTACCGTAAGCGAACGCCTTTTGTATAAGTGCGACATCAACCTCGGCAAACGTGTAACCGTAATTGGTCAATTTAGAAGTTATAATAAATTGATTGAAAATAAAAGCAAATTGATTTTAACGGTTTTTTTGCAGGATCTTACCATAACTCCCGATGAACCATACGCTAACTTAATCGAACTTTCTGGATTTATTTGTAAAGCGCCCATCTATCGCACAACTCCATTTAATCGTGAAATATGCGACATACTTGTTGCGGTTAATCGAGCGTATGGCAAAAGCGATTATATTCCCGCTATTGCGTGGGGACGAAATGCAAGATTTGTTAAATTTTTGAGCGTTGGCGAACAAATTGTCATTAATGGCAGAATTCAAAGCCGATTATACCAAAAACGCATAAACGATATCGATATGGAACAACGCACCGCTTACGAAGTCAGCATTGGCAAAATTTTAATAGGCGAATCAGCAGCGCAATTTATTTGCGAAAGCAAGCTTAACGTTCCCGACCAATCTCATCACTTATTAAATGATGAGGTAATCAACGGTTAAATCTATTGTATTGTAAAAGTATCAATAATTTAAATAATTTTTAAATAATAAATTTAAAACAGAAATTTAAATAACTATGTTTTAAACAACTATTATTTATCTACGATTATTCATTAATTATTTATAATGAAACTAATCTAACTTTAAATAACTACAAAAAAACTCTAAAATTTAATATTAATAAACGCTAAAATTTAATTTAATGTTTTAATGTTTTAATGTTTTAATGTTTTAAAAATTAGTATT
>JAVVUQ010000085.1:0-6005 GCA_036653075.1 Clostridia bacterium
AAAAGTATAAAAAAAGCAAAGCTATTAACTTTGCTTTAAAAATAAATATTCAATTAAAAACTTAACTATACGATTAAAACTATACAAATTTATAAATCAACATAATGAATTAAAGCATATAATTCAAATGTGAAATTTAAAAATCAATAAATTAATTATATAAGTTCAATAAGTGATACTTCAGCAGCATCGCCTTTACGCGCGCCAAGTTTATAGATGGATGAATATCCGCCTGTTTGACCTACGTTTTCAGCTCTTTCCGCATAACGTGGAGCATACTCGTTAAATATCTTTTCGATAAGAGGGTGTTTGATATCCCCCGCGCGAATAATATAATCTTTCTTTGTTTCTTTTTCGCCACGAACTTCGTGAATGTCAGCAAGCGCAGTCATTAATGTTCTTCTAACTGCCAACTTCTTTTCGCCGTCGTTGATAACCGTAACAGTTGATTCTTTGCTACCAACTGTCTTTTTCTTTTCTACGTTTACGGTATCCTTATAAGCTCCCATAGCTAAGGTTATATATTTATCAGCTAATTTCTGTACTTCTTTAGCTCTGGCAAAAGTCGTTTTCAATTTGCCGTACCACAAGAAATACGAAACTTGATTTTGCAATAATGCTAATCTTTGATCAGTCGCCTTTCCTAATTTCCGTTGCATCGTTTCCTTTTCCTCCTGCAATTAGTCGTCCTTGTTCCGTAGAGACAAGCCGTACTCACGTAATTTTTCTATAACTTCGTCTAAAGATTTTCTGCCCAAGTTACGTACTTTAAGCATATCTTCTTCCGTCTTGTGTGTTAAATCTTGTATTGTAGCTATACCTGCTCGTTTTAGGCAATTAAATGAACGTACGGATAAATCCATATCTTCGATTGGTTTTTCCAAAACTCGAGTTTGCGTATCTTCTTCACGTCCAGTCAATATTTGCATTGCGCCAATATCGGATAATTCTACAAACATATTGATATGTTCATTTAAAATCTTTGCCGCTAAGCTTACGATATCTTTTCCTGTAAATGCGCCGTTTGTGGCAACGTCAAGCGTCAATTTATCATAATCTATGCTTTGTCCGACACGCGCGCTTTCTATTGCGTAATTAGCTTTTATAACTGGAGTGTAGATTGAATCAACTGGTATATATCCTATTGGATAATTCAACTTAAATTCTTTATTTATCTCTTTATTCTTTTCGGCAGAAATGTACCCTCTACCGCTTCCTACAACCAAATCCATCTTCAAACGTCCGCCACGATCAATTTCACATATATACAGATCAGGTTTAAGAACCTCTATATCCGCATCAGTAATAATATCACGCGCCGTAACTATGCAAGGACCTTCTCTATCAATTCTTATCGTGCGGCGGAATTCCGGGTCTTTGTCAATTACCGATGTTTTAAGTACCAAAGTTTTAATGTTAAGGATAATTTCTGTTACGTCTTCCCTAACACCTTCTATTGTGGAAAACTCATTCTTTACTCCGTCAATATTAACGCCTACACAAGCTACACCAGGTAACGACGATAATAAAACACGTCTCAACGCATTTCCGAGAGTGATTCCAAAACCACGTTCCAAAGGCTCTACAATAATCTTACATTTACTACCATTATTATCGCCTTCTTCATCAACAAGCATTTTTGGCTTCTCGATTTCCATCATGGGACAATTCCTCCTTTAATTAATTTGAACTTGTCGGCTTTAAAAAGTTTAGGCTTTTTAAATGTCCCTATTGTTACTTGGAGTACAACTCAACAATCATACGTTCTTCTATGCTGAGGTCTATGTCCGAACGCTCTGGTTTAGCTAAAACTTTACCCTCAAGTGTTTCAGGATTGAAATCCAACCACTTTGGCAAACTTCCAGACTTCTTCATTTCTTTAATCTCTTTAAAGAACGCATTCTCTCTCTTGTTTTCTTTAATTGCTATTATATCCCCTGTATTGACAATGTACGATGGAATATCAACTCTTTTACCATTGATGGTAATATGTCCGTGATTAATAAGTTGTCTGCTTTGGCTACGACTTGCGCCGATTCCCATACGATATACAACGTTATCTAATCTCGATTCTAACAGTATCAACATATTGACACCTGTTACGCCTTTCATACTATCTGCTTGTTCATAGTATCCGTGGAATTGCTTTTCGCATAATCCATATATTCTCTTTGCCTTTTGCTTTTCTCTTAATTGACTATAATATTCAGTTGTCTTTTTTCTCGCTGCTCCGTGCTGTCCAGGAGCTACCGGTCTGCGTTGAAATGCGCATTTTCCGGAAAAACATCTGTCTCCCTTCAAAAATAGCTTTGCACCTTCTCGTCTGCATAGACGGCAATCGGCTTCGATATATCTTGCCATATTCTACTTCCTCCTAAATTCTTCTGCGCTTGGGCGGACGGCATCCGTTATGCGGAATGGGCGATACGTCCTTAATCATCGTTACTTCGATTTCTGCCGTTTGCAATGCTCTAATTGCTGATTCACGTCCTTGTCCCGGTCCTTTTACATAGACATCAACTGAACGTAATCCATATTCTTTAGCTCCCTTTGCCGCTATTTCTGCTGCTTGTTGAGCAGCAAACGCTGTGCTTTTACGCGAGCCTCTAAATCCTAAACTTCCCGACGACGACCAACTTAAAGCGTTTCCGTTTGCGTCTGTAATCGTGACGATTGTATTGTTAAACGATGCGTGTATGTGCGCTTGTCCTTTGTCAACTCTGCGCATCTCTTTTTTCTTTCTGACTACTTTTTTCTGAGCCACTTCTCTGCCCTCCTATCCTACTTAGCCGCCGCCACAGCTTTCTTACTGTGCGATACCGTACGCTTCGGACCCTTACGAGTACGCGCATTTGTCTTTGACGATTGCCCTCTTACTGGCAAACCTTTTCTATGTCTGACGCCACGATAGGAACCGTTTTCTATCAAACGTTTAATGTTTAAGCTCACTTCTCTACGTAAATCACCCTCAACAGTTATGTTGTGATCAATATATTCACGCAATTTGCTTATATCCGACTCAGTTAAATCCTTAACTCTTACATCGGGATTTACTTCGGCTTTTGCCAATATATTCTTCGACGTTTGTAATCCGATTCCGAATATATATGTCAGCCCGATTTCTACTCGCTTTTCTCTTGGTAAATCAACACCCGAAATACGTGCCATAGTTTCCTCCAATCATTATTGTGTATGACCTTCCTTCGTCTTTTTAACGCCGAAAGTTTGGCGAAAGCACTCTCTCGCCGAAATTTAATAAATATATATTCAACAACGTATCCTCTTGGCTTGCTTTTGCAGTGGAATAACCTTTCTTATACGTGTTTAATGCCTCTTTATCTTTTTTTACTACTGCCTTTACGTGTCAGCTACGCTATAATATTACCATTAGTTATACCTATAGTAATAACATAAATCTAAATAATCGCCTTTCCCTTATCTTCAATTTTCTATATATCGCAATTATTCCTACTGAGTATACTTAAACTCATTGACATTTTATAAACTTTTGCTTTTTGCTTTCGTTTATATGCTTATATTTTAGCCTTGTCTTTGTTTGTGCGATGGAGTCTTTGAACATATTACCATAACTCTACCATTTCTCTTAATAACTTTGCACTTATCGCACATTGGCTTCACCGACGGACGTACTTTCATATTTTTATCTCCTAACTTTTTATTGTCAAATGCTTTTTTGTAATTAAGCAATTAACACGCATTGGTTATATTACACTATTATTCATCGTTTGTCAAGCAATTTTACTTGCTTTTTAATTTTTATCCTACATATTTTAGCGGCTTTTATAATTTTAAATATAAAATCTTTTGTAATTTCTTAATTTTGATTTTTTCAATTATGTTAATTATTTGATATACTATTTTTCCCACGCCAAGTAATGCGTCCTTTATTGAGGTCATAGGGGCTTAATTCAAGTTTAACTGTATCGCCTGGTAATATTTTAATATAATTGAGTCTTAATTTTCCAGAAATATATGCTGTTACTATATGTTCGTTGCTAAGTTTTACTTTAAAATTTGCATTTGGTAGGGCTTCAACTACTACGCCTTCAACTTCTATTACATCGTCTTTTGACATTTATGAACCTCCGTTAATGATTAAATCACTGTTGCTGTGTCATCAAAAAAGCTTTAAGCGCTTTTTTTATATCACAATTCTCTATATTTCCGTTAACAATCATTGTCGTTAATTGCTCAGAAACTTTTCCTTTATATCTAATATGTTTGACATTTTTAAATTTTTTTTTGTCGATTTTTCTTGTATCTCCATCAGCGACGTAGACTTTGTCGTTATTGACGGATAAAACAACAAGTAATTTCCCTTTATCGTGTCCTCTAAAACTTATGACAATGTCACCAATATTAAGCGTATAATCCTCTCTCACATTCTACCTCACAAGTACGCATCGACCTTACACATAATTATATTCGATTTGTTAATTATTTACAGAGTTAAAATTTCTGCGCCCTCTTTTGTAATTACAACCGTATTTTCATAATGAGCGCTTGGTTTGCCATCAGCCGTACTAACAGCCCAACCATTTTTGTTAAACAAAATTTTATGCGTACCCAAGTTGATCATAGGCTCAATCGCAATAGTCATACCGCTCAATAATTTCAAGCCGTGTCCTTTTATTCCATAATTTGGAACATCTGGCGGTTCGTGCATATGCGCGCCAATGCCGTGTCCAATCATTTCTCTTACCACGCCGTAACCATTAATGGTTGCGTGTTGATAAACTGCGTTTCCAATGTCGCCAATAGTAGCGCCTTCTTTTAAAATCTTAAAAGCTTCAAAAAAACACTCTCTTGTAACAGTCACTAATTTTTCTTTTTCAGGCGAAACATTTCCAATTAAAAAAGTTCTTGCGGCATCGCCGTGATAACCATTTTTAACAGCGCCAACATCTACGCTAACTATCATACCTTCTTGTATAATAATATCATCGCTCGGTATGCCGTGTACGACAACGTCATCAACGCTAATACAAGCGCTCGCTGGATACCCATTATAATTCAAAAAACTTGGTTCTGCGCCACACCTAATAATAAAATCGTGAATTATATTATTTAAAAATTTAGTTGACATTCCTATACGTATTTTTTCTTCAGCAAGTAGCAACGTATCTCTAACAATACCGCCAGCTACCTTCATTTTGTCTATCTCGAGTGGACTTTTTATCGTAACATTCATATTGTTTCCTACTATCTCTTTAACTCTTTTTCAATTTGATGATAAATATCTTCTACTTTACCTTCGCCTTTAACTTCAACAAGCAAATCTTCCGCTCTATAATAATCTGAAAGCGGTTTTGTTTGCATATTGTATACTTCTATTCTATGCTTTACCGTTTCTTCCTTGTCATCTTCTCTTTGAATAAGAACACCGCCACAACTTGCGCATTTCGTCTTTCCGTCTAATGTGGAAATATGATAGGGAGCGCCACATTCTTGACAACTTCTTCTACCTGTCAACCGCTGCGTCAATTTGTCCGCTTCTATTACTAATTCAATAACTATATCAATTTTTTCATACTTATCTAATTGCTTGGCTTGCGCTATCGTACGTGGAAATCCATCTAATACATATCCGTTTTTACAATCGCTTTCTTTAAGCCTTTTTGTAATCATTTCTATGGTTACGCTATCTGGAACAAGTTCGCCTTTGTCAATATACCTTTTCGCTATTATTCCAATGGACGTCTTTTCCGACATATTGTGCCGAAATATATCTCCACTACTTATATGCGGTAACTTGAATTTTTCACATATTATTTGCGCTTGAGTCCCCTTTCCCGACCCCGGAGCTCCCAATAAAATAATTTTCATTTCATCTCTTGGAAAATTTCTTCCATTTACCTCTATTAAATAATACTTCTTAATTTTATTCCAAAGTTATCTTTTTAATTCTAAATTTAAATTCTAATTTTAATCCAAAGTTATCTTTTTAATTCTAAATTTAAATTCTAATTTTATTCCAAAGTTAT
>JAVVUQ010000086.1:0-5965 GCA_036653075.1 Clostridia bacterium
GTAGCTCGTAAAGATTATGGATATACTGGAAAAGGAATGGTAGTAGCTATTGTTGATACAGGTATTGATAATAGACACGAAGCGTTCTCAGTAGCTCCAATCAATCCAAAAATTGACCAAGCTTACGTAACTGAAAGATTAAGTAAATTAGTCGCAATTAACGGATACGTATTAGAAGCTTATGGTGAAGTTACCACGACAGAGTATTATAAAAAAGGATTTACCGCAGAGCAAGTATATGCAAGCGCAAAAATTCCTTTCCAATTTGACTATGCTGATAATGACTTAGACGCTATTACATACGGAAACGATCACGGCACACACGTAGCTGGTATTGCAGCTGGAAATAATGGCACAGATAAAGCAGTTGAATTTCGTGGCGCAGCTTATGACGCGCAATTATTAGCGTTAAAAGTTTTCAGCGATTATTCAGGCGGAGCAAGCACAATTAATATTTTAGCAGCATTAAGCGACGCAGTAACACTTGGCGTTGATGCGGTTAACTTATCACTTGGCAGCGCAGCAGGTTTCTCAAACGAAGATTTCCAAGTTCCTTATTACAATGCTTTAAGAGACGCAGGAGTTGAAATATGTATTGCAGCTGGTAACGAATACTCTGCAGCATTTGGTAGCAAATTAAATCCAGATGGCAAACCATTAGTTTTCCATCCAGATTTCGGCGCAGTTGGTTCGCCTTCAACGTACGAACAACCTATCTCTGTTGCATCAATTAACGCATATCAAAATTCTGCAGGATATTTAATGTTAGGCGAAACAAAATTACCTTACAATGAAATTCCCGAAAGATTTTTCTATCAAGAAATATATGATATGAATCCTACATTAGCAAGCCCAGCAGAAGTTGAATATGTAGTTATACCTAAATTGGGTTCAATTGAAGGATTTAAAGAAGTAGATGTTAAAGGCAAAATTGCACTTGTACAACGTGGTGATTTAACATTTAGTGAAAAAGTACAAAACGCAGCAGATGCAGGCGCAATGGCTTGTATTATATATGATAACGTAGACGGTCCATATATTAGAATGGCAATTGATAAAGTTACTATTCCTGGAATGTTTATGTATCTTAAAGACGGAAAAGCAATGGCTGACGCTCCAGTTAAGAAATTGACTTTAGATAAGACATTCTTTAAGTTATTTGATTATGAAATGAGTGACTTCAGCTGTTGGGGTCCAACAAGCGCATTAACAATTAAGCCAGAAATCACAGCTCCTGGCGGACAAATCCATTCAGCAACGACAGTAAACGACAAAGGTGAAAGCACATACATTCTTATGTCTGGCACATCAATGGCTACACCAAACTTTGCTGGAGCATCAGTACTTATTAAAGAATATGTAAACAATACATTCCCAACAATGACAGCGAAAGAAAAGGGAATAATGGTTTATAAATTAGCTATGAGCACTGCTAACATTATAGATGATTTAAACGGCATTGAATATTCGCCACGTAAACAAGGCGCTGGATTAGTTGACGTAACAGCGGCTACAACAACAAAAGCGTATATCAATGTTCCTGGTCAAGAAAAGACAAAGATAGAATTAGGCGATGATCCAGATTACACAGGAATCTTTGATTTAGGATTTGAAGTTGTAAACTTTGGCGACAAAGCGTTATCATACTTTGTAGATACAACAGTATTAACAGAAGCTATTGATATGCCTTTCTACGCATTAAAAGCGCAAGATATTTCAAGAAGATGTTTATATGAAGTAACAGTGGAAAACGGAACATACGACATAGATACAAATGAAATAGTCGTAGAAGCTGGAACCACAGCAAAAGTAAATGTAAATATCGTTTTAAGCGAAGCAGATAAAGCTGAAATGGAAACATTTATAGGATATAACGGCGGAAACTTTGTAGAAGGTTTCGTAGTATTAGAAAATTCAACAGATGAAATATATCCAAACTTAAGCGTTCCATTTATGGGATTCTATGGTGATTGGACAAATGCAGCAAAATTCGATTTTACTATATATGATGGAGAAGACGCAGGTTTGACACAAACATATAGTGGTATTATGTGGGGATTCTTAGACGCTGCTGGAAGAGATCTTCCAATGGGCGATTTTGCTCTTAAATTACCTGAAGGCGTAACAGCTCCAGAAGCAGACGCAGATAAAATTGCTTTAGCTCCAGGCGGAGATGGTTTCTCAGTATTTACACAATCTTATTTAGGACTTTTGAGAAACTTAGCAGAAATGACCTATACCATTGAAGATGCTGTAACAGGCGAAATTTATTACTTTGAAACTTACGAAAATCAACGTAAATCAGTATTTAACGATAATTTTGATGTTATATTACCTGACATACAAGATTGGAACTTTAACACAGCAGAAGCAAAAGCTTGCTATGATAATTTACCAAACAACACTCAATTAATAGTTACATTTAGCGGAATAACTGAGTTTGAAGCATTGCACCCAGAAAGAGAAAGCAATTGCTGGAGACCAACAGTTTCATTACCAGTTTATATTGATAATGAAAGCGGCACAATTACTAATGAAGATTTGGGCGTATGGAAGACAGAAGACAATAGAATTATGTTCTCAGCAACAGTTTATGATAACCATTATGTAATGGCTGCTTGGCCAGTAGCGATTGAAGTAGACGAAGCGGGCGACCCAGTTTCCGTTGGCGACGATATGGGTGACATTACACCAGTATTTGCAACAGAAAAAGGTGCTCACACAAAATTAACTTGGGATATCACAGATTATATTGGCTTAATGGAAGGCGGCTATATTGGCGTTGCAATGTATGACTATGCATTAAATACATCAGTTATGGTTGTTGAAAATATTGTTATTCCATCGTTACCTGATCCAACAGGTATTGAAATTAACTTAACAGAAGTAGAATTAGGCGCAACACAAACAAAACAACTTACTCTTACGTTATTACCATTAAATTATGGTTGGGATAATGACTATACAGTAAATTGGACGTCTATGGATACAAACGTTGCAACCGTTAACGGATTTGGCAGAGTTAAAGCAGTTAGCGAAGGCACAACCACAATAATTGCAAACGTTATGTGGACAAATGACGAAGGCGTTATCAAGAATTTACAAACTTATTGTACCGTTAAAGTAAAACCAGAACCAAAGAAAATTATTGCTTCTGATATGACTTTAAAGATAAACGAAGTTGGCGAATTGAAGTATTCATTTGAAGGCGAAAATATTTATACACCAAATGGTAAATTAAGTATTGCGTTTAAAGATCCAGCTCAAACAGTCGCTTCTTATATTGAAGGCGCAATAAAAGGTATTGCAACTGGCGAAACATTTATTAATATATCATATACTTATGTAAATGGTTTTGGCAAAGATGTAGTATTATCAACAGACGTAAAAATTACTGTTACAACAGAAGTTTATGACGGCGTTTATATTCCAACATCGGTAAGTTTATTCTATATGAAAGACGGCGTTAAGACAGCTGTTCCATTCTCATTCTATGCAAAAGTTGGCGACGTAATTGACTTTATCGTTGAGGTAAGTCCTTCTTACGCTGAAAAAACTATGGTTTGGAATGTTGGAATTGTGTTTGAAGGCGAAAAAGATTTTGTCACATTTGATGGAAATAAAGTTACTTGCGTGAAACCGGGCGATGCGTTCGTTTATTGTCGTTCAACATTAAATAACAGAATTTACGACATGACAAACATTATGGTTAGCGCAGCTGAAGGTGAAGGCGGTGGCGAAGGCGAAGGCGAAATTCCTGCAGAAGGAGAATTTGTTGTTTCTGAAACAGGCGTTTTAGAAAAATATAACGGCGTAGGTGGCGATATCGTTATTCCTAATGGCGTTGTAGAAATCGCTAATAAAGTTTTCCAAAACAAAAAAATCACAAGCGTTAAATTCCCAGAAGGATTAAAGAAAATTGGATTATTTGCGTTTAATAAAAATAAAGACTTAACAGTTGTTGAGTTACCAGAAGGAATTACTCATGTTGAAATAGCTGCATTTGCACAATGCGGACTTACAACATTGACATTACCAACTTCATTGACATATATTGGAAAATTAGCATTTGCTTTAAACGCAAACTTAGAATTTGATAAACTTGTTCTTCATGAAGGTTTAACTTATGTTGGTAGTTTAGCTTTTGGCGGATCTAACGTTAATACAATTGTTATTCCAACCACATTAGTTGGCGTTGACTTTGGTACAAACCAAATGACAAACAATGATAATGTAGTTTATGAAATTACTAAGGGCAACCCAGTATTTACACAAACAGAAGATGCAATTATTGACATTCACGGAAACTATTTACGTTATCAAGGCGCAAATAAGTTCGTATCAACAGTAGTAAATATTCCTGACGGAATAGTAAGAATTGGCGCTGGCGCTTTCTATAAAGGTTATGACACAGAGATCGCTATAATCAATGTTCCAGCAAGCGTTCAGTCCATTGGTGATCTTGGATTATATGGATTTATAGCAATTGTTAACTTTGCAGGCGACGCTCCTATTTTGGAAAGCGAAGATGATCAACCTGACTATGGTTATGCAAACTTCTTTACTATGACAAACGTGTATTATCAAGAAGGCGCTGTAGGCTTTAATACAAAGAATTGGACAGATCAAGTTTCATTCTACACTGTTTTATCAGGTAAGAAAGATATGGAAATCTATACAATTGAAGCAAAATTACAATCTAAAGGCACCGGAAGTAAAGAAATTTATATTGAAGATGCAGTTATAGTTGAAGGCTTTGCTGAACCTTGGGCACAAGGATTTGAAACGTTTAGAGCTATTATAGCAGTAAACGGACAACCAGTTGACCAATTATATGTAAAAGTTGCAGAATTTGACCGTCCATTATTCAATGATGAAGTTGACCTCGTTAGTCCTATTATATTCTTTGAAGAAGAAAATATGGATTACAATACAACTTATGGTTATTATGCAATCGGTTGGAAGATTGAAAATGGCGTAAAAGTTTACGGAGAAGCAAGCAAAATAACAGAAATTACAACTGTTTCAAAAGCAGCTTTAGCTGTAGATGCAGAAATTGAGAAATTAGTTATTAATTCAGCTGACGAAACAGCTTTACTCGCTGTGGAAGCAAAATTTGCAGCGTTAAATGCAAAACAACAAGCTGAAGTTAAAAACGTAAAAGCTTTAGAAGCTGCAAGAGTACTCGTTGAAGTTTATAAACTTAACGTCGTTTTAGCAACTGTTGAAGCTAAATCAATTGAAGACGAAGCAAACATAATTGCATTACGCGCTTTAGTTGACGCAGTAGCAGAAGAAAATAAAGCAGTTCTTACAAATCTTGATAAGTTAGTTATAGCTGAAAAAGATTTAATAATCTTAAAGAACATAGCTGAAGAAAAAGCTTTACAAGAAATAGTTGCAAAACTTACAGGCGATCTTAAATTAACTTTAGCGCAAATTGAAAGCTATAAAGTTGAATTAGAAAAAATGGAAAAACGTGCAATTATTGCTGAAGGCAAAATTGAAGAAGCTCAAAAAGCATTGAAAGAAGCTCAAGAAGCTTTAAAGAAAGCTGAAGAAGAACGTAAAGACGCTATGAGTTGTGCTCCAGCAGCAACAATTAGTAGTGGCAATAGCGGTTTTGGCGGCGGATTGATGATGCTTGTTTTACTTGCAGGCGCAGCAGTTGCATTAATTGCTAAAAGAAAAATGCGCAAAAACTAAAACACAAAATGCGCAAAAAGAATAAATGCATAAAAATTTAAATTAAAATAAGAATTGGCATTTTTCTTATAACTTTAAGAGCGGAGTGTAATAACTTCGCTCTTATTTTTTACCATTACCTACGATGCCAAAAAAAACGCAACCTTTTTTACTCGCTTGATACATATATAAAAACATCTGCTACTACTGCTTTAGATACTCAATTTTACCATTTTTACTTTATATTTTCGCCATTTGAACTTTTGCCATTTTTACTTTA
>JAVVUQ010000087.1:0-2562 GCA_036653075.1 Clostridia bacterium
AAATTATGATATAAACTAAATATAATTATATTAATAATAATTAATTAAAATAGTTATATTAAAATAATAATACTAAAATAATTATTAAATTATATTTTAAATTTATGATTTCAAAAAATCTAAAAATATAATATTTATAAAATAAGGTTTAAAGGTTAAATTTATGGCGCCAAACGAATATTTAGATAGAATAAGTGATTTAATTATATATTTAGCTTTACCGTTAGATCGATTTTTGCTTACTCCGTGTGATGATCACAATAAACCGTTTAATATTTTGCACGGAGCAAAAGAAATTATTATGATTGAGTTGATTCATCACGGCAAACTTACAATGTCGCAAATGGCGAGGCTTATGGGGTCATCAAATCAGCGTATGACGTCGCCTGTCAACGAATTGGAAGAAATGCAACTTATTGAGCGGTCTAAAGAAGACGCCAATAAAAAAATTGTATGGATTTCGCCTACTCAAAAGGGTAGAGAGCTTACTGAAGAATACTTAAATGAAGTATACAACTGTTTATTTGTAAAATTTAATAATACTTTAAGTGATTCGCTTCAAGAGGAATTATATACTGATATGAAAAATTATGAGAAATTGATGCGGAAACTTTCTAAAAATTGTTAAATTTACAATTTTGCAATATTTTACAATATAAGAAATACATATAAGGTTTCATTTAAAGGCGGATAATATGGATAAAGAATTTATTATTGAAATATATAAAAAAAGCATTGATTGGACTTGTAGTTATACAAAGGGGGTAATTGCGCCAGTTCTTAGAGAAATTAACTTTGTTTACCCTAACTTAACTTGGACGCAAATACTTACATTAAAGCTTTTATCCCGTACGGGCAAAATAAATATGACTCAAGCGGCTAACGCAATTGTCGTTCCTAAACCCAATTTGACAAAAACCATTGACGCTCTTGTAGAAAATGAATTGGTCGAACGCACCGCTGACGCTGCTAATCGTAAAACCGTGTTAATCTCACTGACAAGTAAAGGCGAAGAAGTTGCAGCTGACTGTGACTGTTTGCAAAAAAATTACTTTAGACAATTGATTACACGAAACTTAACTGAAAGCGAACAAAAATCACTACTTACTATTTTAGAAGATTTAAATCGTATTTCTACTTTTTTTAATTAAATTTTAAATATTAGGTTATTATTTTATCAAATCTATACTTTTAAAATTACAGATGTTTTACAACTGTTTATATCAAAAGTTAAATTTAATTGATTATTTATAAAAATATAGTTTGTGGTTATAACTATATCTTTTGTGGTTTATAACTATATCTTTTGTTTTTTATACAAATATCTTTTGTGGTTTATAACTATATCTTTTGTGTTTTATACAAATATATTTTATAATTTATAAATAGTATGTTTATTTTTCATAAAAATGAGCATACAATATGTTATATGAAAAAACTATTATTTTGCGGTGGCGGAACCGCAGGGCATATAATGCCAAATCTTGCGTTAATCGACGAGATTCTCCGTAATGACGATTATAAAATTTATTATCTTGGAACAGGCGGAATGGAACGTAATTTACTTAAGCCTTATTTAAGTAAAGGCGTATGCTATTACGAATTTAAAGCAGTCAAATTAAAACGCAAATTTTCCTTTTCGACGGCGCTGCTTCCATTTAAATTGCTATCTGCAATAACAGAATGTAAAAAAATACTATCTCTACTACGACCAGATTTAGTCATATCTAAAGGCGGATATGGTGGGTTACCCGTCGTAATAGCAGCCGCTATGCTAAAAATAAAATCAATTGCGCACGAAAGTGATTTTAGCTTAGGGCTTGCTAACAAATTAAGCCTTCCTTATGTCAGAAAAATGTTCACCGTTTTTGAAAATGCAGCAAGTCAATCGGGTAAAAAAGGAATATACTGCGCTGCGCCTTTACGCTCGCAAATTTTTAAAGGCTGTAAGCAAACGGGATTGAATATAACTAATTTTTCGGGCAATCGACCGATATTATTGTTACTTGGCGGTAGTTTAGGCTCTGTAAAACTTAACACCGCCCTTTTTACGTCACTGCCAATATTAACTGCGACATACGATATTATTGCGATAACTGGAAAAGGAAAAGGTATCGCATACCAAAATCAAGCTTTTTATCAAACTGAATTTACCGACAGTATTCAACATTTCTACGCATGCGCCGATGTTGCTGTAAGTAGAGCTGGCAGCAATACTATTTCTGAACTTTTAGCGAATAAAATACCTTCTCTACTTATTCCGCTAAATAATAGTAGTCGAGGCGAACAAATAAAAAATGCCGAATACTATAAAAAAACGAACTGCGTTTATGTATTATCTGAAACAGAATTAACCTCCGCTTCTTTAATTTATAACATCAACAAACTTCAAAACGACAGAAATTCTATTGAACAAAACATACAAAATTTTTGTCGCTTTGATACAATTATGCTTAAATTTATACTTAATCAATAACAAGTTTAAGTATATGATTAAAATATTATATAATAATAATGCTATATAATAAAAGAAATAATAATGCTATATAATAAAAGAAATAA
>JAVVUQ010000087.1:2662-5945 GCA_036653075.1 Clostridia bacterium
AATAATAATGCTATATAATAAAAGAAATAATAATGCTATATAATAAAAGAAATAAAAAAATTATTGCGATAAAGCTAAAAGCTATATTACAATAATTTTTTTTTATAAAGATTTATTTATATACTAATTTAACATATTATTTTTCTAATTAAATATATTATTTTTTATTAAATATATTGATTATCTATTAAAATTAACTTTTATTTATATCCTAATTGAAAAACATATTTTTTTAATTAAACATATTGCTTATTTATTATTTTTAAAATTATTTACATACAAAAATATCTTTTCTTTTTTTCTCTCTCAGCGGATAATTATCCGTGGCGTAGCCCGCTAAAATGCACAAATAAACTTGTTTGTTAATGCCTAAAAAACTTTGCATTTTGCTTTTGTTTATCCAGCCGATTATGCAGCTATCCACGCCTTTTTCTTTAAGCGCTAAAGTTAAATGCGCTGTAAAGATACCGATGTCTATTTGAGTGAAGTCGGTATCAATTATCTTGCCTGTTACGGTTGAAATGAGTGTGCCTCTATTTTCTGATATTACAAACATTGCTTGAGCTTCGATAGCAAACTTGTTCATTCCTGCATCTTGAATAAATTTAACTCCTTCTGTAAAACGGTCGCCTATCAATAAATCTACTCGGTATGGTTGCGCATTACAAGCTGATGGCGATAGCGAAGCAATATCGATACATTCTGTAAGCGTTTTCAATTCTATCGGTTTATCCTTGTTAAACGATCGACAGCTTTGACGATTTTTTACTAATTCTTGAAATTCCATAAATAACCTCCCAAAAACAACTCTCCTAAATAAAAATATTAAACTCCAATTTAATAATACATATTATTATGCTGTAGTTAATATCCTTTTTGTTGACTTCTATTTTTATATAAGATTGTAATTGTTAAATATTGCAAAAAAGGGACTGCGTAGCAATCCCTTGAATTTGTACATTGTAAAATTAACGTTTTGAAAATTGAGGAGCTTTACGAGCTTTTTTGAGTCCGTATTTTTTACGCTCTTTCATTCTCGGGTCACGAGTCAAAAATCCAGCAGTTTTTAAAGCAGCTTTATTTTCGCCCGCAAGTACTAAAGCGCGCGCAATACCTTGACGGATAGCGCCAGCTTGACCTGTATAACCACCGCCGTGAACATTTACTGCTACGTCATACTTTGCGGTTGTTTCAGTTATTGCTAATGGTTGACGGCATATATATTTCATTGTATCCAATCCAAAGAACCCATCGATTTCACGATTGTTAATTGTAATAACTCCGCTGCCGTTTGCAATCAAACGAACACGAGCAATGGATTTTTTTCTTCTGCCTGTTCCCCAAAATTGATTTTTCTTTTTACTAATCATATTCATAACTCACACCTCATCAATCCAATTTAAGTTCGACAGGCATTTGAGCCTCTTGTTTATGTTCAGCGCCTTTATATACACGACACTTTTTCAACATTGCCGCACCCAAACTGTTTTTCGGGAGCATACCTTTTACAGCTTTCAAAACAACGAAATCGCTGCGTTCAGCCATTAAATCTTTATATTGTATAGCGTGTAAATTACCCACTCTACCACTATGACGATAATAAATTTTATCATTAATTTTATTACCTGTCAACACAATTTTATCACTGTTAATAATAATCACATGGTCGCCTGTATCAACGTGCGGTGTAAATTGTGGTTTGTTTTTACCACGTAAAATTGCCGCTACTTTACTTGCCAACCTTCCTAAAACCATTCCTTGTGCGTCTACTACGTACCATTTGCTTTCTATGGTTTCAGAATTTGCCATAAATGTTTTCATGGAACTTCCTCCAAAATTTTAAGCTGTTATTTGCTGTTCACGACGGCTATTTACGTAAGTGGAAACGTGTATCGACTGCAGAGCTTAATTACAGCCCAATAACCACAGCTTAGTAATTTTACACTAAAGCTAAACATCTGTCAAGCGTTTTAAAGGAGTTTTTTCGCAATTATAATTTATCAAAACGCTTGAAATTATAATGTAAATAAAACATTATGATTTTAAAAATTGCAAATATTATTAGCTATTATATAAAGTTTAACATACTATTTTATTTATTTACTCTTTTTTTCTCAACAGGGTGATAAAGTCTGAAAGTTTTCATCATATGAGTTTGCCATACAAACACAACGTAGAAAAATCCGAACATAACGAACATCATAAATAAAAGCGACCCGATAAAGTTGGTTAAAATAGCCATTCCCATAAAGCATAACGCAACAGGAGGAGCAAAAGCTAAAACAAAAGAGAAAATATTAGGTAAAATATTAGTTATATATAATTCCCAAGTGTCTAATACTGATTCTCGTAACGGTTGTTTGTGGACAGCGACAACCGAATATAGCATCATAACGAACATAGCCATAGCAACATATATTATCCATACAATCACAATGAGCGTAATTGCAAGCCATGGCGCCATAACTGTCATCATAAATGCGTAAAGTAAATTTATTAAATAAAATAAACCGCCGAGTACTATCATAAACGGTAGCATAATCAAAGCAGATTGCGCTATACCTTTAAAATATGGCTTAATTACCTTAATTGAACCAATCCAAAATGCATCTCTAATAACCGCAAAACCGCCAGAAAATATTAAAGGACTTACGCAAAACGCTAATGCAATCCATAAACTTGTATTCAAAAGATTATTTTTATTTACATTTGCAGTAAATGCGCTTAATCCAAACCAAACATTATCTCCTATTAAAAACGAGCCTGCGTCAGGATAATTTGAAGATAATCGCCAAGTCTCAAGCGCTGTGTTAGATATAATAAAATACAAAACAGGCACTGAAATAAGCAGCATAATAAAATTTACCGCTAAAATTTTAAGCATATCATTTGCATAAAGATACTTAAAAAACTTCCAAGAACCTAACTCATTCACCAATTTTGTAAGATGACCGCTTCTTTCACCTAATAAAGCTACTCTACGGACTCCTTTTTGTTCCATTTTTGACATACTACACTCCTATTTGCTATATAAATAATATATAGATAATTCTATAATTCTCCATTATCCATATTGTGAAAATACTCACATATACTATAATAGCTTATATTTACAAAATGCACAATTGAAATTAAGGCAATTTTAAAAAATAATTTGTTAATTAACGTAAATATTTAATCATCAATTCAAAATATGCAAAATTATTTGAAATATGTTGAAATATATAAAATTATTTGAAATATGTAAAATTATTTGAAAAAATTTAAAAAGAAGAATTAAAAA
>JAVVUQ010000088.1:0-5847 GCA_036653075.1 Clostridia bacterium
GTTCAGTGGGAATTGCTGTGCTTTTTGCATTGTTTCGTGGCTTTACAAATAAAGAGAAAAAAACAATAGGTAATTTTTGGGTGGATTTAACAAAAATTACTTTACATATAATGTTGCCAATTTGCTTTTTTGGCGCAATATTTTTAGTTAGTCAAGGCGTTCCGCAAAGTTTTAGCGGTTCAATATCTTATGTGGGTTTAGATGGTTTGCCATCAAATTTGTATTTTGGCGGCGCTGCAAGTCAAATAATAATTAAACAGTTGTTTACTAATGGCGGTGGATTTTTTGGAACAAATTCAGCTTATCCCTTTGAAAATCCAACAGCTTTTAGCAACTTAGTTCAATGTTTGTCAATATTAGTAATTCCAGTCGGATTATGTTTCACATTTGCAATGGCGGTAAAAGATAAAAAACAAGGAACAGGATTACTTAAAGCTATGACAGCAATATTTACCGTTTGTCTAATTATATGTACTGTATTTGAATTTATCGGCGAAGACTACGCTATTGGAATTTTGCAACAAGGTAATATGGAAGGCAAAGAATCAAGGTTTGGAGTAGGAGCGTCCGCTCTTTGGGCAGTAGCTACAACTGCTGCGTCAAATGGTTCGGTAAATGCTATGTTAGACAGCTTTACGGGTATTGGCGGTATGATACCGCTATTTTTAATGATGCTTGGAGAAGTCGTATATGGCGGCGTAGGTTCAGGGCTTTATGGTATGATAGGTTTTGCTATTTTAACGGTGTTTATTGGCGGACTTATGGTAGGCAGGACGCCTGAGTATCTTGGTAAAAAAGTCGGCGCATTTGATATGAAAATGGTTTGTTTAATCATTTTGCCTCCAGTATTATGCACGCTTATTGGAACGGCGGCAACGGTAATGTTACCTCAAGCTACAAGTTGGCTAACAAATAATGGCGCGCACGGATTCAGCGAAATTTTATATGCCTTTACCTCAATGGGAAACAACAATGGTTCGGCGTTCGCAGGATTCAATGGAAATACTATTTGGACAAATTTAGTTGGCGGTATAAGTATGCTCATTGTTCGTTTTATACCTATGATAGCGGTTATTTTTATGTCAGAAAGCCTTTCTAAAAAGAAAAGTATACCAGTAAGCAGCGGAACGCTTTCAACTACAAATCCGCTTTTTGTCGGAATGTTAATCGCTGTAATATTAATAGTCGGCGCTTTAAGCTTTTTCCCAGCATTAGCCTTAGGCCCTATCGCTGATCATTTAGGTTAAAGGAGCAATATAATGAAAAAAAATATAAATACACTTAATCGTGGAATAAATAAAAAAGTGATTTTAGACGCTACAATACAAGCGTTTGGAAAATTTAGTATAAAAGTTCAAATAAAAAACCCAGTTATGTTTGTAGTGTACGTTTGCGCAATAATAACAACAGCATTATATTTCATATCACTATTTGGTATTAAAGATGAAAATAGTTGGTATATCCTTACTATTTCATTGATATTGTGGTTTACATCACTTTTTGGTAATTTTGCCGAAGCTATAGCCGAAGGGCGTGGTAGAGCGCAAGCGGAAAGTTTAAAAAAAGCGAGAAAAGATGTAATTGCAAAAAAGTTAAAAACAGCGAGTTTAGAATCAGAGTATACTGAAATTAAAAGCAACGACCTTAAAGTTGGCGATATAGTTTTGGTTAAAGTTGGCGAGCAAATTCCTATGGACGGCGAAGTTATTGTTGGTGTTGCAAGCGTAGACGAAAGCGCAATAACAGGCGAATCTGCGCCAGTAATTAGAGAATCGGGCGGAGATAGAAGCGCAGTTACAGGCGGTACAACCGTGACTTCCGATTATCTTATAATACTTATTACGGCGCAAGCGGGTAAAAGTTTTTTGGATAAAATGATAAGTATGGTAGAATGCGCTAATCGTAAAAAAACACCAAATGAAATAGCGCTACAAATTTTTTTAACAACGTTAACAATAATATTTTTAGTAGTTAGCGCCTGTTTGTTGCCCTTTTCGCAGTTTGTAAGCGATATGGTAGGAACTGGAAGCGCTGTAAGTTTAACTAATGTTATCGCTTTATTAGTGTGTTTAGCTCCGACAACAATAGGAGCGTTATTGTCATCAATTGGTATAGCTGGTATGGCAAGACTTAATAAAGCTAATGTGCTTGCAACTTCAGGAAGAGCTATTGAAGCGGCAGGAGATGTTGATATTTTGCTTTTAGATAAAACAGGAACAATTACTCTTGGAAATCGTCAAGCTTGCGAGTTTTTGCCAATAAACGACGTTACACAGCAGCAACTTGCTGAAGCTGCGCAACTTTCTTCAATAGCGGATGAAACTGCTGAGGGGCGTAGCATTGTAACGCTTGCAAAAAATAAATTTAATTTACGAGGTACAAATATTGCATCGCTTAACGCTAATTTTATTGAATTTACTGCCATTACAAGAATGAGCGGAGTGGATATCGGCAATGAACACATCAGAAAAGGTTCGGGCGACGCTATAAAAAGGTACATAGAAAACTATGGCGGAAAATGGAGTAATGAAATTGATAACCTTGTTAAAGAAGTTGCAAACGCTGGAGGAACGCCCTTAGTCGTAGCTAAAAATGAAAAGGTTTTAGGCGTAATACATTTAAAAGATATAGTTAAAAATGGCGTAAAAGAAAAATTTAACGATTTAAGAAAAATTGGCATACGCACTGTTATGATAACGGGCGACAACCCTATGACAGCGGCAGCAATTGCAGCGGAAGCGGGCGTTGATGATTTTGTAGCGGAAGCTACGCCAGAATCAAAACTTTCCTTAATAAAAAAATTGCAGGAGCAAGGGCATCTTGTTGCAATGACAGGTGATGGTACAAACGATGCGCCAGCATTAGCTCAAGCAGATGTTGCAGTAGCAATGAATACTGGAACGCAAGCGGCTAAAGAAGCAGGTAATATGGTAGACCTTGATTCTAACCCAACTAAGCTAATTGATGTTGTTAAAATAGGCAAGCAACTACTTATGACTCGTGGAGCTTTGACAACATTTAGTATTGCAAACGATATAGCTAAATATTTTGCTATTATTCCAATTCTATTTGCGGGTATATTTCCAAAACTTGAGATACTTAATTTTATGAGCTTAACAAGTACCACGACGGCAATGCTGTCTTGTGTAATTTATAATGCGTTAATTATTATTGCGCTTATACCGTTATCGCTAAAAGGCGTAAAATATAAAGAAAAACCAGCAAGTAAAATATTAGGGCAAAACTTGCTAATATATGGATTAGGCGGAGTAATTGCGCCCTTTATATTTATTAAATTATTTGATTTAATACTTACAGTTTGCGGCTTAATATAATAAACAAATAGGCAAAAGGAGATTTATGAAAGAGTTTAGTGAAAATATAAATTCATTAATAGATGAAAAAATAATAAAACAAAGTAAAAACGTTGGCGTTTATACTACTAAAAATAATAAAAGTCGTTTTAGCATTATACGCGCGTCAGTAGTGGCGTTACTTGCATTTACGATAATTTGCGGAGTTATTTATCCTATATCCGTAACGCTTATTTCGCAAGCTATGTTTCCATACGAGGCAAATGGTTCGGTAATAACAGTTACGTTGGCTGATGGAACAAAAAAAGTTTATGGAAGCGAACTTATCGGGCAACAGTTTACGGAAGGAAAATATCTAATTGGAAGAATAAATTTGGGAGCGCCTTCAAATCTTGCGACAAACAGTGACGAATTAAAAAATCGAGTAAAAGAAAGACAAGGTTTTTTGAGTACGTTAGGACATACAAAGGATATTCCGTTAGAACTTGTGACTTCAAGCGGTAGCGGCGTAGATCCTCATATATCACTTAATACAGCGTTATATCAAATAGATAGAATTGTTGAATATCGTAATAAAACATTAAATAATGATGAAAAATTAACAGTTGATAAAGTAAAAAAAATAATAGATAAATATACAGAATCAAGATTTTTATTTATATTTGGAGAAAAAACGGTAAACGTTTTGTTGGTTAATTTAGCGTTGGATGGTTTATTATAATGGAAAGAGGAAAACTAAAAATATTTTTTGGATATTCGGCAGGCGTTGGTAAAACATATGCGATGTTAATTGAGGCGCACGAACTAATTGCAAAAGGTATGGACGTTGTCATAGGTTATATAGAACCGCATACTCGTCCTGATACAATTGCTTTGTGTGAGGGAATAGAAAAGATACCTACAAAAAAATTCAATTATTATGGAATAAATATCAATGAGTTTGATGTTGATGAAGCGATTTTACGACACCCAGATATTATTTTAGTGGACGAACTTGCGCATACAAATGCTGAAAACAGCAAGCATAAAAAAAGATATCAAGATATACTTGAATTAATCAACAATGGAATAAATGTATACACAACTATAAATGTACAGCATATTGAAGGTTTAAATGATATTATTGATAGCGCAACTATGGTAAAAGTTGGCGAAACTGTTCCAGATGAGATTTTTGATAAATCAGATGATGTTGAACTTATAGATATTGAACCAGCTGAACTTTTAAAAAGATTAAAAAGTGGAAAGATTTATAATGGTGAAAAAATTAATACTGCTTTGGAAAACTTTTTTACACAAGAACATCTCAATAATTTACGTGAAGTTTCTATGCGTAGATGCGCCGACAGAATTGTTAAACGTAACACAATTTGTGAAAATGCGCCCAAAATACTTGTGCTGATAAGTCCATCGCCATCAAGTCAAAAAAATATAAGAATTGCAGCGCAAATGGCAAGTAATTATCATTGCAAATTTACAGCGATGTACGTCGAAACTTGTGGCGAATTAGATAATGAAAGCGCAAAAACATTAAAATCACATATTAAATTAGTCGCTGATTTAGGCGGTAATTTAATTATTAAGTATGGCGAAAGCGTTGTAGAAACAATCGAAACTTATGTCAAAATAAATGGCATAACTAATATTGTTATAGGCAAAACTTGGCAATCAATTGGCAAAAAAATAGGTCTTGAAGAACAAATTATTTCAGTTTTACCTAATATTGAAGTACTTATTATTCCTGATAAGCAAAGTAGCGCATCGCAAAATAAAAAATCAAAACTAAAATTTAATACTATCGATAAAATATTTGTTGCTGTTTTTGCTATTATTTTATTAGTATTTATATGCCTAACATTTATAAATAAGTGGTTAGCGCTAAGCTGTTTATCCGTTTTATCGGTTACATTATTTGTATTTTTAATGTTTGAACGAAAAGCTAAATTAACATTAAATTATCATTTTAGACAAAGCAATAAGATGTTAGATTGTATAAATTTATTAACAGAAAAAAATAATTGGTCGAAAGAACAAGATATTGTTAGCCATATCGCAAATATTATCGCAGAAACTTTTGAACGCAGTGTTTTAATATACGTTAACAATAAAAGTATTATACAAAATTATAATGACGAAGATTTATCGTTTTTAGATAGCGTTAGGGAAAAATCTATTTTAAATTGGTGTGTTGTCAACAATAAACCCGCAGGTATCGGTACGGATACGCTTCGCAATGCGTTAGCAATTTATTTCCCATTGGAATTAACAAATAAAAATATTGCGTGTATCGCCTTTTCGTGCGCAAAATCAAAATTATCCGTTACCGATAAAATGCTTTTTTCTCAAATTAAAAATACCATCGCTATCTTACTTGAAATTAATTTTGATTTAAAAATTGATTTTACATAAATTAATGTTAAAATCTAAACTTTAATAAATTTAAAGTTAAATAATGCGTTTAAACGATATCAATTCTTCCAAACTATTACATTCGGTAAAAACATTTGAACCGATTCTTTTTTAATGCGAAATA
>JAVVUQ010000089.1:0-5773 GCA_036653075.1 Clostridia bacterium
TAGCGACATTTACTGTTATTGTAACAGTACTACCGTTGAAAATAACAGGTGGTGTCGCTGCTTTTGTTACGGAAAGAAGTTTTTCTTCTTTTACTCTATACATTGCGACGTCATCGATTAAATAATCGTTTCCAGCTGCGGCAGGGCCTTCGCTTAAAATTTGAACGGTTACATTGCTAAAACTTCCAACGTTAAATTTAAATCCATTTTGATACCAAATAGGAATGTTAGAAGCGGATATGTCGTTGAGTTTATGTAAGAATATTACGCTACCATCGCTGCCTAAAACTTGTAAGCCTATTTGAGGTTTAGCGTATCCGTTTGAATTTATAAGATTCAATATCCAAGCGGATAACAAGTAATCAGCGTTAGGCGTAACAGGTACGTTTTGAGTAAAAATTACAGCTCCTGGATTAGCGCCGTTAACAAGCATATATCTTCCTGTTTCAATGCCTGTTGTATGGTCTGAAACGCCCCACCAAGGACCAACGGTTTGCGAGGTGTTCATAACAGTATAAAAGCCATCTGATGGAACAGTATTTGTAGTATATGTAAATCCAGGTGTTACGCTTGGATAAGGAGCGGTAGGATTAGTGGTAAATACTGCTGTTCCAGCGGGAAAAGTTCCAATTGTGCCATTATCGGCAGCGGTGATTAGGTTTGAGCCGACCATAGAAAATCCAGAAATAGTTAATGGTTTATTTCCAACAGGCCCGTCAATAAAGTTTTTGTTGGTAATATCTGTTGAAGCCACAACGACGTTAAGCAAATTGGGTGTTACGGCATCTAAAGCGTCAGCATTAGCTGGCGGAGCGAAAGAAAGGGCTGAAAGCGGCGGTTCAACTTCAGGTGGTTGTGACATTGCAATTGCGTTTATGGCGTAATTTACAGGCGATGCTAAAGCGGCAGTCCCCCAACTTTCTATAATGTTATAATTTCCAGCGGGAACGTTTGTGAATTGATAAAGTCCTGTCGCATCGGTTAAAGCGACTGCGCACAATCCCGTTGTTGTGCTATATAAGGCAACGGGGACATTTTTTATTCCCGTTGTTATTATCGGCGTATGAGTGCCATTATATGCGACATAGCCATTTACGTTTGGCATAATTTTTTCTCCTTTATTTATTTTCGTTTTGTAAATGAATGTTAATATTTTATAGTTATGAATTCTTTATCGGTGAAATGTAGAAGTTTTGAATTAAGCGATGATTTTTTAATCGGTGAAATTTGCTAAACAATTATTAATTAAGCGGTTATTTCGCCTGAAAACAAGTTTAATTTGCCTTGTAAAATCATTTCAAGATTACTGATAGCGTTTAAAGTTGCTTGCACCGACGCATTTACGGCTAAAAGTTGTGATGGAGTTACACCGGGTATAGCAAGGAAAGCTTGAATTTTTTCGCCTTCTGCGTTAATGATATGCGAAAGTCCGGTTTCTTCTAAAGCTACGGATTCGATTAAATCGTTTATAGCTTGAGCTGTGGTTGTTGTGCTTGGTATAATTACTGGCATTGACATAATAATATTGCTCCTTTTGTGTTTTTATTTAAAAGATACTATCTTTCTATTTTATCATATGTTTTATTTAACAAAATAGTGTTGTACATCTTATTTGCGTCGTAATATTCCATATTTAATTGTAATAATTAGATAAATAGGTAAGTAACAATACACATTATTATAGAATACAATAAAGTAAGATACTTTAAAGGAGATATTAATATGTCAAATGATTCAAGTTATGTAACAAATAATCAAACTTGCCCAGCAGTGGGATATCAATCGGCATCGATATGCGTGCCAGTAACGATTACTCCATTTGCGCAAACGGGCGCAACCGTAACAAAATGTTGTGGCGCGGCAATAGTTACGTCGGGAAGAACGCCTTGCGAAGGCGTAAAAAATGGCGTATGTTCGTTTACGATAAGCCAAAATATTTGTGTTGCTGTTCCTGTTGCGTTTGGAGCGGTAGCGACTGTAGGCGATACGTTTGTTAATTGCAATGGAGCTTCAGCCGATGATATTTGTACGGATTGTATACCAGTCCCTACCCATCAAACAACCGACCCTAAAACCGAGTCCGTTATGGCAGCAAATGCTTAGTTAAATGGAAAAATTTATGCAAGATAATTGCTTGGAAAATGAAGGACATTGCCTCGCAGTATGCTCACAATGCGAAAATGTGGGCGTTTGCGTAAAACTTTGTACCGTAGCTCAGCTAAATAGTATTAAAACTGAATGTTGCGGAGCTCCTATTGTTACCACAACGCCCTGTCAAAATAAAACAGGATGCTGCAGCTGCGATATTATAATTACACAAACTATTTGTTCGAGAATATCCATTGATTATAAAACATCAGCAGATATAAGCGAAACTGTTGTAAAATGCCTCAAAGAAAATATTTAATACTTTTATTAGATATGAAAATAGAAAAATTTTATAGTAGTTAATCTTAATCAATCCATTGTACTTGCGTTAAATTAAAATGTAAAACCCTTTTATTTATAAAAAAGCTGCGTTACAATTTGTAACGCAGTTTTTTTGAGGTGTTAAATTATAAAAATTCCGATTTATTTTTTGTAATATTTTTATTTTTTGTCGTAATTATATATTTTTTTGTGTTACATAATATCGCAAGTAATGATGTTGCACATTTTATTAATTCAAGTATATAATATACGTGTTGTTGATTTATTTTATTTAAAAATAAAGCATTGAGTTGTTATTATGTTAAAATAATACATTAAACTTTAGCTGCGCCTTTAAATATGAAGTTGCAATTAGATTTATTCCAAAGTTTATGCCAATTAGGCGAAGCGGTTTCCATATTGAACGTTACAGTAAGTTTATTGCAGCCATAGAATGCTTCTTTGCCAATATAGGCAACGTTGTTAATAGCAAGCGAAGATAGAGAGGTAGCGTTACGAAAAGCAGAATCGCCGATGTATGTTAAGTTTGATGGCAATACAAGCGTAGTAAGCGACAGGGCGTCTTCAAAAGCGTGAGCGCCTATATGAGATAAAGTGTCATTAATAACAATTTCTACAAATGCGGTATTTTCAAACGCATAATCACCAATTCCTTTTGTGGTTTGCGTTATCTCAAACTTTGTAGCGTCAGTAGTTCCTTTAAAACCAATAAGCGTATTAGCCGCATATATAGCGCCGTCTAATTGATTGTTGTACCATAACGTTTTAATAAAAGCAGATTGACCGCAACGATTAAGTTGAGAATCTATGCCAAAATTAATATTTTGTAATCGATTACAACCAAGGAAAGCTTTTTCTCCGATAGATATTACACTATCAGGTATATCGATGGATTCCAAGCTACTATTATAACAAAAAGCGTTATCCATAATGGCGATTGTTGGAGTTATACCATTTTCAGAGGGAATAGACAAATTTGTAAGATTTTCACCCTTTTGTGTTAATCCTTTGACTATTCCATTTTCAAAAACAAAAAGAGTTGAACACCACTTTGCCGTTAATGTTAAGTTTTTATCATAAGTCCAAACGCATTGAGTAATTTCAGCGTTGTCGGCGTACCATCCGAAAAATTCGGAATATTCGTCAGGTAGTGGTATTTCGGGAACAAAAAGACTGTTGTAGTCTACTTGCTGAATGGAAATAGGCATTGTACCAATTTCTGTTACGTATGTTACCGTATAAGTTTTTGCCTTCCACTTAGCTATAAGAGATATGTTCTCAACAACAGGTTTTGCAAAATTATAAAGTTCATTTTTAAACATCCATCCAACAAACTCGTAACCAGTTAGTAACGGAGATTCAGGCTTGATTATAAATCCATCTTCCGCTACTGTTTGCGCTGAAATATCGCTACCTCCACGTGAATTAAAAGTAATATTAAAAAGTGGCTTAAGACGAACGGTAACTTCATATACTTGTGATTTACCATTGTTAAAAACACCAATATAGAATCTATTATCACCGCATACCAACGATACGGCTTTAGTTAATATAATATTAGACCCCATAATATCAGTGCTTATACACCAAGTTGCGCCGTTAGCTACGAAAACTTTGCTACTGAAATCGTACGTTTCTGCGCCCGGCTCAACCGATGTAAAATATGTACCTTTAACTTCGGAGAAACCATCGATAAAAATACCCGTCGGTTCTTTAACTTTACTAACTGTTACACCCGTGTCATTGTTGCTGTTGGGAAGTTCAATTATTCCCATTATAAGCATAATTACAGGTACTAATGCAAGTACCAACACTCCGCATACTGCGAAAATCCACACTTTTTGTTTCATTGTATTACTCCTTATAGTTAATTTTACTCACTTTCTGAATTTAAGTTAAAACAAAGCTTTTATTTTTTATTTTAAATCGCAATCAAAAATATTTAATAGTTTTCTTTATCGCTTTTTCCCCTGCATAGGTGAGTAGCTCAATTCTAACATCACAACAGTAAGAATTTTATGTCGATAAATGAATTGATGTGTTGTCTTTTGACGTAAAACATAAGCGGTTATTGCAATTATAACAACATAGTTTTATTTAATTTCTTTAACGCCTTGACAAAATTTAATTTTTAGAGTACTATTTCTATACGAAAATATATGATTTTATCACAATTAAGACAACATAAATAATAAAACAAAGAATTATATCGCAATTAAGATAACATAAATAATAAAAACAAAGAATTATCTCGCAATTAAGATAACATAAATAATAAAAACAAAGGATTTTATTAATAATATATACTAATATAATTAATTTAAAAAATATAAATAATAAGGAAAAACAAATAATGGCATTATATTATATAGCTTATGGAAGTAATTTAAATTTAAAGCAAATGGAAAAACGTTGTCCAACCGCAAAAGTTATAGCGACGACAACGCTGAAAGATTTTCAATTACTTTTTTGTGGATATGCAACGATAATAGAAAAAAAGGGGAAATCGGTACAAGTTTCAGTGTGGAGCATTGAAAAAGATGATGAATTAAACTTAGATGTTTATGAAAGATTTCCAGATCTTTATCGCAAAGAAAATGTAAAAATTAATATCAATGGAGATATACTTGTTGCTATGGTTTATATAATCAATGAAGTTGTCGCTCGTTTACCAACGACAGATTATTTGGATATAATAAAGGAAGGCTATCAAGATATGAATTTAGATTGCCATTATTTAGATGACGCAATTGCTTTTACTAAAGAAATAATAAAACTCGATAAATTGAATCAAACTCGATAAATTGAATAAAAATCGATAATAAATAAATTATAACAAAACTTTAAATATAAAATCTTTATATAAATATAAAATCTTTATATAAAGATAAAATTTTTTATTGCAATTATATTTCGCAAAAAAGTTTAGGTGGATAAAGTTCAACAACAAATTATATTTTATATAAGCTCAAAAAATGATGCAGTAATATTTAGATTAGTTTATAATTATCAATTCCATACAATTATACCTTATTTTATATGAGAATAAATATTAATATGTGATATTTAGTTATCTTTTTCATAAAATTGATATATTATTTAAATTTGTAAAAATAATTAAAAATAGTGCGCAAAAGTAGTTGACAAACATTTCAATGTAGAGTATCATTATAAATGTCGAAAGACACGATGCAGCAAAGACTTTCAAGTATTGCGTAATCGTAATCCTAAACCTATTGAAACCAGAAATTACCCCCTTTAAAAGTGTGTCAACCTCGGTTTAAAAAAGTATTAGGACGACACAGAAATTGAATAGGAGGTAATTACAATGGAAGACAGAACT
>JAVVUQ010000090.1:0-5743 GCA_036653075.1 Clostridia bacterium
ACTAAGAAATAACAGAATAAATAGTAAATTTAACTAAGAAATAACAGAATAAATAGTAAATTTAACTAAGAAATAACAGAATAAATAGTAAATTTAACTAAGAAATAACAGAATAAATAGTAAATTTAACTAAGAAATAACAGAATAAATAGTAAATTTAACTAAGAAATAACAGAATAAATATTAAATTTATTGCAAATTGCAAATATTAATGTAGATAAAAAATAAAGAATAGAGATTATTTCATCTGTTTTTTTATTGCTAATGTAATAAATAACAATGATGACATTATTAAAATCACTGAAAGTTCAGGTAGCCAATTAATAAAACTCATATTCTTTAAGATGGTAAAAGCATTGATTAAATCTTCAACAATATGAAATGCAAGCGGTAATGCAAAAACCAACGTCATACAAATTTTATTCTTAATTATATCGAAAACAGTAGTAGTATAGATGATTCCAACAGCGGCGTATAAACAATATGCCAAGTAGTAGTTGCTATATCGAAAATTCGAAAAACAAAGAAAATAATGCCAATCCATACAGAAATAGAAGATAAAGCAAATTTATCTTTAAAGGCTATAATAATAACAACAAAACTTACGCTACAAATAATAGGCAATATAGATTGTGTAATTAAGTATAAATAGGATAGTTTATTATATTTTATAAAAGTATAAACAACCTTTAACGTAACAGATAAAAGCATAGCGATAATTGAAAGCATAGCAAATTTAGATTGCGTAATTTTATAAACGTTTAATTTAATGCTACTTTTCTTCATTTTATCTCCCTATTATATTAGTTAATACATATTACTATAATAGATAATAAAACTATTTTAATTTTTTGTCAATAAATAAAAGGTTTTTAAAAAAATACATATATTAATATCGTTAATAATAAAAGTATATAACCTTTATTATTACGATAATAGATATTATAATTATATGAGGATATATATTTAGATAAATAAGATGTTAAGATAAAATATGTATCAGTATATTATAAACCATTATTAATAATAAATGGAATTGTGGAACGACCATTACACCTATTTGTCGAAGATTCGTTTCGGTTTGTCGAAAATTCGTTTCTGTTTGGACAGCAATTCATTGAAAGTTTTGGATTGCAACAAGCTCCAAAAACCATTAGACCAACAGCTATTAAAACGCCGCTGCAAACCGTTAATTTATTCGATTTATCCAAAACAGCATATAGTAATAATAAGTATAGTAAATTTGATGTTAAGGGCATTTTGCACCTCCGCCAAAATTCTTCTTTTTACTACAATATGCGCTAAATTCTTAATATGTTCCTATGTTATAGTTTATATGTAAGAATGTAAATAAAATTCTAAAGTTAACGGATAAATTATATTATATATATTTAAATTTTAAGCATTTATTAAAAATATCAACATAAAAATATTTTATTTAATAAAAATATGGAGGAAATTATGCAATTAATTGACAAAAAAACACAATCTGAAGTTGAGTATTATTTGCCTGACACTTCTACGGCAACAAAGTTAGCGGCTTTTTTTGATATGTTTTCAGATATCACAAGAGTACGTATACTTTCAGCATTATCGGTATCTGAAATGTGCGTAAACGATATTGCATTGCTACTTGGAATGAATCAAACGACGTTATCACATCAACTACGGCTACTACGTGATAATGGCATTGTTGAAACAATTCGGCAAGGTAAAACAGTTTTTTATTGCGTAAACGATAAAAATATACACGATTTATTAATGTACGGAGCAGAATTTTGCTTTAAATAAAAAAAATAAATTATAGTTAATAAATACATATAAAAGGTTAATATAATATATTTATTAACCAATTTATAGCGTTGTTTAATCATTATTTATTAGATAGCTTATAGCATTTTCAATTAGTATTTATAAAATTTTTATATAGAATAAAGTATTAATAATAGTATAAACAGTCAATATAAATTGATAAATTAATCAAACGTAAAAATTTAAAGCATAGATTGTTTCTTATTACTATAAAGTGAATTTTAATAAATTCATATCTTTTAAAAATACATTTTTTATTTTATATTATTTATTATAATAAAATTTATGGTATATTAGTCATTTGACAAAAATATATATTACAATAAAATTTATGGTATATTAGTCATTTGACAAAAATATTTATTGCGTAGCGGCTATAAAACACTTTACATTATTGCAAGAGTGTGATATTATATAATTGAATTTATAGGGGGTTACGTTTGGATAATATTGATATTAAAATATTGGAGAGTTTACATAAAAATGCAAGAATGAATGCTTCTGAAATTGCAGATAAAGTTCCATTATCAACGTCAGCTGTTATCGAACGCATTAAAAAAATGGAAGCCTCGGGAACTATAATAGGCTACACGGCAATATTAGCGCCTGAAAAGCTCAACAAAGATATTATTGCTTTGATATCTGTCGCTATTGATAATCCGAAATATAATAATGTTTTTGAAGAAGCTGTTATTAAAAACAATCATATTACCGAATGTTTTTATATAGCGGGCAGTTTTGATTATCTATTGAAAGTAATTACCGATAATACAAAATCTCTTGAAGGCGTATTGCATTATATTAAAAGTATAACGGGTGTTAGCAAAACTGTTACAAGCATAGTATTAAATATATGTAAAAACGAGTATTCTGTGCCAGTAACAGCTAAAAAGATTAAAACTACTGTATCTACAATTAAAGCTGAATTTTAGTTATATTGTAAATAATTTTCACATTTTTGTGATTGATTGCAACTTATAATTTGCAAAATATAATTAGAATAAAACTAAACGTTAGAGTTATACATAAGAAATTTGACATTGAAAATTGAATTAAATATATAATTCATTATGAAATTTAAATTTTGTAGTGAATATAAAGAAAATATTAGCAGTTGGAATTATTAATAATTTCAATATGCATTAAATTTGAAATATAAAGTGTAAGCGTAACATAAGAGTGGTTAAATTAGCGAAAGAATCGATTAAAAGCAATGGGTTTGTTAATTTGGCAAAAGTACTTAATATTAGCTAAATATGACGTAAAAATATCGCTATTATTTATAAGTTTATGTATAGTTTACAATTTATAAATATATAAGATTAAAGAGGAAGTTAGTATGATAGTTGGAGTTCCAAAAGAGATTATGCACGGTGAAGCTCGTGTTTCATCAACGCCAGAAACAGTTAAGAAGATGGTTACAGATGGTATGACAGTATTAGTAGAAAAAGGAGCTGGATTAGGTTCTTTTTATGCTGATGAATTGTATGTTGCTGCTGGCGCTAAGCTTATTGCAGACGCGCAAGAAGTTTATGACAGATCTGACGTTATTTTAAAGGTTAAAGAGCCTTTGTTTAATGAAGAAAAGAAAAAGAGCGAAATTGAAATGATGCACAAGGGACAATATTTAATTACATTTATACATCCTGCATCGCCTATCAATCATAAAATGGTTAAGTTAATGGCTGAAAAGGGAATTATAGGATTGACATTAGACGCTATTCCACGTATTAGTCGCGCGCAGAGTATGGACGCATTAAGTTCAATGAGTACTTGCGCTGGATATAAAGGAATAATTATGGCAGCTGATGATATAGCTAAATTTATGCCTTTAATTGGCACAGCTGTTGGCGTAATCAAACCAGCTAACGTATTTGTTATCGGAACAGGCGTTGCGGGATTAAGAGCAGTAGCTACGGCTAAATCGTTAGGCGCTGTTGTATACGCTACGGATATTCGTCCTGAAGCTAATGAACAATCCAAATCGTTAGGCGCTAAAATTGTTGAGAATGGTATTCCAGCAGAAATTGGTGTTGCTCCAGACGGAAAGCACGCTAACAAATTATCAGATGAATGGCTTGCAGTTGAAAGAAAGAACATAGCAGACGCAGTTAAAAATGCAGACGTTGTATTTTGTTCCGCATTACTTCAAGGCAGAGTTGCTCCAGTTTTAGTAACTGAAGAAATGGTAAAATCAATGAATCCGGGCAGCTGTATTGTTGATATATCTATTGACCAAGGCGGAAATTGTCAAATTACAACACCTGGCGTTCAAGATAGAAAACACGGAGTAGTTATTGAAGGTATCAAGAATATTCCAGGAATGCTTCCAACAAGTTCAACTTGGATGTTCGCTAATAATATTTACAATTTATTAAAATTCTTGACTCATAATGGCAAAATTGAATTAGATATGAATGACGAAATTGTTAACTCAATTATAGTTTGTCATAATGGCAAGATCGTTCATAAAGGAACAATTGAAGCGATGGGTTTATAAGAATTTAATTACTACAACATTTTGATAGTTGCGTATTTTAAACGCATAAATAAAATCGTTATTTATCGAAATGTTATGCAAGTTAAATTTTAAATGGAATGGAGACACCTTTAACAAGGTGTCCCCATATTGATGTAAAGCAAACATTTGTGTTTGGTATAATACTTATTTTTATTATATCATTGAAATAAAAAATATAAATAATATTAGATAAAAATATAGGATTATAAATAAAATTTATAATTATAATAATGATTATAAAAACAATTTAAATATAATTGCCGATTTAATGGAGGAATTTGAATGGATCTCATACAGATAATACTACTTGTTGTGTTTTTTGTTTCAACATTTGTAGGATACATATTAATAAAGAATGTACCGAGCTTATTGCACACGCCGTTGATGTCGGGAATGAATGCATTATCAGGAGTAACGGTACTTGGCGCATTGACGGCGACAGCTGTGGCGCTTGTTAAGATTAATGCGATTGCGGCGGCTTTAATAGGCGGAGCGGCGATAGTTCTTGCTATGATAAACGTTGTGGGCGGATTTCTTGTTACAGACAGAATGCTTAGAATGATAGTTCATAAGCGTGTTAAAGGCGTTAATAAGGAGGCTAAATAAATGAATCAATATGTTTATTATGCTTTATGCGCAGTATTAACAGGCGGAGTTATGCTTGGAATATACCTTATGAGTAAGGTTCAAAAGTCAGTTATAGGAAATAGGTTGAGCGCAGTTTGTATGCTTTTAGCTATTATATTAACGCTTGTTTACAATAATATTTTGTCTGTTTGGGTGTTATATATAGCGCTTGCAGTTGGCACGATTATTGGCATATATATGTCTGTTAAAATAAAGATGATACAAATGCCGCAAATGGTAGCGCTTTTAAATGGTTTAGGCGGAGCGGCTTCTGCTATTGTGGGTGGATTTGCTATGTTTGCAATTGGAACGGGAATGGATCCCTTTTCAAAAGTTACATCAGCGGTTGCCTTAGCGGTTGGACTTCTTACTTTAGTAGGTAGTTTAGTTGCTGCGGGTAAATTACATAAAATATTACCGCAAAAGCCAGTGGTTTATAAAGGTCATCAGTTGATGACTACGCTTAGTTTGATATTGATTTTTGTTGGAGTTGTTGTATTTGCCATATTAAAATGGACGCCATCAGTTGCTTTAACATTTTTTCTTATTGAATTAGTAGTATCGGTATTTTTTGGTTATATATTTGCTATTCGTGTTGGCGGCGCAGATATGCCTATAACTATTTCGTTATTGAATGCTTTTAGCGGCGTAGCGGGAGCTATTGCTGGACTTGCTATAAACGATTTACTTCTTGTAGCTGTTGGCGGTATAGTTGGCGCTTCAGGGTTATTATTAACGCAAATTATGTGCAAGTCGATGAACAGGAAATTAATGGATATTATG
>JAVVUQ010000091.1:0-5708 GCA_036653075.1 Clostridia bacterium
TATATTATCCATTATACCATATCTATTTGTATAAGTTAGTTAAATTAGGCTATATTATTTTAATTTAAAGTATATTTCATTATTTAATTGAATTATAATATATTTTAAAAGTAGATTCTAATTATTTAAAAATAAGGCTGCTCTAATCCGATTGAACTTAGAGCCGCTAGATCTTATTTATTAAGAGGATTGCTATTGCGTTTACGTTTTCTTTCGCTACTATAAACAAAATTCATTGAAGATTTTGTATTAAGCGGTTTAAGTTGTGGTTGTGTATTATCTACGGTAGTAATATCTGTTGCTGTTTCCACTGTTTCACGGCGATAATTACTTGATGATTCTTGATTCCCTTTAAAGCCAGTTTTACTTGGTTTGCCTATGTTATTGTGGTTATCGAATCGTCTTTCCGTTCTAACAACGTTACTTTTAGGAACAATTGTAACATATCGCATAGGATTAAGCCCTTCGCTAACAGTTGTTACAAACTCGCTTTCTTGCAGCGCCGAGTGTATAATTCGACGTTCATAAGGATTCATTGGTTCAAGCTTAACTGTTCTACCTGTACGTTTTACTTTACTTTCAAGATTATGCGCAAGCTGTACAAGAGTTTCTTCACGTTTATTGCGATAACCTTCGGTATCGATTAACAAGCGTTTATAGCTTTCTTTGTCGTGATTGACAACTAAACTACAAATATACTGTATGGCGTCTAATACTTCGCCTCTATATCCGATAATATTAGCGCTGTCTGTGCCTATAAGATTTAAAACAATACTGTTATCATCTTCTTGCATCTCAACAACGAAATTAAATCCCATTTTTTCAATTAATTTTTCCATAAAGGACAAAGCTGCTTCGCCTTCTGTTAATTTCTTTGACATTTGAATTTTGAATTTATTAAAAAGAAAGCCATTATCTTTTAAAACTTTCACATTTACCTGTTCTTTAGATTCAAGTCCAAGCTCTTTCAGCCCCTTTTCAATAGCAACATCAAGCGTTTTACCGCTGACTTCTATATTTTTAATCATAGATTCTCCTTGAAATATTTTCTCAACAAATAATTGAGAAGATTTTAACTTATTTTTTTCTTGAATATGTGGGCTTAAGCGAATCAAATTTTTCGCTTACTTTACGCATCGCAATTTTGTCGGTAATTGGATTTATAATTAGCCCTAATAAAATAGTCATTATCGAGTTTGCCACCATATAAACGCCGAAAGCCGACGTATATTGGAACACGAAAAATGCAAATATAAGCGGTGTTACAAACATCATTATTTTGTTTGTTTTAGCTGTTTGTGGATCAACGGTTGCATTTTTTGCAACGTTCATTTTTTGCGCGATAAACGATGAAAGCAATGATAAACCTATTGACAATAATGGAAGTAATAACAAACCATTCCAATTAGCGCCAAAATACCCCTTCCCCGCTTTGCTTTTCATAACTGCTTCTTCAATAATTTTGTAGTTTTCTGGCGTAACCTTTGTTTTATCTATACCTTGACCATTTCCACCAGTTTTTGTAGCGTCATAGTATGATGGAAAAACTTTAACCCAAGTATCAGGTAAATAAATATTTTTTACCCATAAAAAACCTTCTCTTTTTTCATCAAACGTTTTTGAAACAGCAGCGCTACCATTTGCACCTGCTTGTGCTTCACGCTTGTTTTTTAAAGCGGTTTTTTCCTTTTTTAAAGCGGTAATCGTAACTATTTCTTTAGCTAATAATTCAACCTTTTCTTCATCTCCTGCTTCTTGCGCAGATTTAAGCAGTTTGTTAGTATCTTTAATTTGTATTTCTATTTTTGCAATTTCTTCTTTATCTTTTGTAATATCCGATGGTAAATAAGTTTCACAATATGCGGTATTATATGATTTAACAAGAGTATTGTAAAGCACATTGCTACTATACGAGGAATAAGCGCTTAAACCTGTAAACATAAACATAAATACAGCCATAGTTACAATAAGCGGTAAACACCCAGAAGCAAAAGAAACGCCATATTTTTTGTTAATCTTTTGTTTTTCTTGCATCGCGCGTTGCTGATCATTAGCAAATTGTTTATCGATTTTGAGCATTTGAGGTTTCAGTTCTTCTTGCAAAGCCGAGCTTTTTTTCATACTGTAACGTTGCCAAAAATCAAGTGGTAATGTAGCCAACTTCAAAAAACACGTGAAAATAATAACGGTAAGTCCATAATCGTGTATCCAAGAATGAAGCCATCCGACAAATTGCCCAATAAGTTGTATATCACTTAATTTTTGACTGATAGTATTTATAATATCCATTTAAGATCTCCTCTAAAATTATAGGGTATCGGGTCAAAACCACCCTTCCCCCAAGGTGCGCACTTAATAAGTCGTTTAATAGTCAAAAAACTTCCAATAAAAAAGCCAAATGATTTGTACGCTTCCATAGAATATACGCTGCAACAAGGATAAAATATACAAGTTGAATGTGATTTAAGCGGCGATAAATATCTTTTATATAATCTCAACATTCCAATACATATCCACTTCATACATTAACTTCTCCTTGTAAAACTAAAATTAATTTCTATATGTAGGTATTTTTTCCATCAATACAAACCCTATTTTAGTCTACTCGCCATAACTATAAATGTACTTTTTTACGTATATTTTATAATTTTACTTCTATTTCTAACTTAATTTGAATTTGAATTTAAAATTTTATTAATTTTTAAAATAAATCCTTATACGCATTATAAATATTTAAAATTATAACTTTTGTAGTTATAGCCGTTTAATTGCAGTAAATTATATGTCTTATATTTTATAATTTTTGTATTACTGATGCTTTATTCACCATTATATCTTGCTGTTTTTGTCAAAATTGTCTTTAACGCTATAAATAATTCGGGATATTTCGCCACCGATGCCGACGCGCGAGGCGAAACAATATAATTGTAACCCGTATCAGTAAAAGGCAATAATTGCGAAAATGCAAATCGTAACCGACGCTTAACTAAATTTCGTTGCGCCGCTTTACCATAATGTTTGGACACACAAAAACCTACCTTGATTCGACCATTATTGTTTTTAGCAAAATGCAAAACGAGCAATTCACTGCCCACTGTCTTCCCTTTACGATAAACATAATTGAATTGGTAGCTTTTTTTGAGCCTGTAAACACTTTTCATACATTCCCCTAAGATTACTTTTAATTACTACAAATAATAACAATTACGCCACTAACTATTAAAATACATCACAAATAATACAACTTCTATTTATAAATAAAAATACAAACTTATTAACATAATTTATTTCTTTATGTTAATGATTTATACATACAACAATAGTTTATATTTTTTATATTCTATCTATATAATTATCTTTTGCTAATTTCATTATACGAAACAATTTATATAAATTGCTATAAAACTTTTTTTATAATTTATAAAAGGTTTTATAGCAATTTTACAAAATATAAAACCAGATTCTGATAAATGTGCTACGTATTTAACTAATTCTATTATTTTTTTCTGTTATAAAATGGTTAAAGCGCTTTTGCTAATTAATATATTTACTTGATTTTATTATACGATATTATTAATACAATAACAAATTGTTAATATCAATAATTATGATAATACTCTAATCAATAACAATACCTTCAACAAATAATACCGCAATTGATTTATTTAATATAAATATCAATTCACATATAACTCAAAAGGAATGAAATAAAAATCTTTCTTTTTTTATCTCATCCTTTTATTAATCCCCTGTAAATATTGTTAGAATTAAATTATTATGCTGATAATTTATGTCTGCCCTTATTGCGACGACGTTGAATAACATTTTTGCCACCTGCGCTTTTCATACGTTGGCGAAAACCATGCACCTTGCTTCTTTGTCTTTTTTTGGGTTGATAGGTACGTTTCATAGATACTCCTTATACTTTCCATAATAGGAAATAATGTATTAATACTCGCCTTTTAGGCGGCAATTTAAACTTATTTATATGAGTTGTCGATTCGCAATAAGTCTTAATTGAATTAAATTGACCTAAATTGTAATCACAATTGAATCAAAATCGAATCATTGGTAAATCCCTACCCATAAACAGCACTTTATTATACACTTTAAACTTACTTGTGTCAACAATTTTAAAGCAATAATTAAGCGTCTATGTCTATTTTATAAAATGAACATAACATAATCAATTATATCTAATTGATTGTTGCTTAAATTAATGATTATTTACATAAAATTAACGTTAAAAAAAATTATTATATAGTATAAAAGATATTTTTATTGTTCAATATTTCGTTTTTTATAATATTTTTGCGTAAGAAAGAAAAAAGGAATAGCAAGTAATTGCACAACTACGCTAATTATTACCATCGCCAAAATATTATAGTCATACAACGCTCCAATGATTGCGCTTCCTATAAACCAAAATAATCCAAAGGATGTTTCAAAAATTCCAAATCCAGTTGAACGATTATTTTTGCTAACTATCGAACTAACAGCAGCTTTTAAAATAGATTCTTGAGCGCCCATTCCCACGCCCCAAAGCCCCACGCCAACAAAAAGTAATACTGTATTATTTGTTAAAAAAATAAGTGGCGCAAAAAACGCAGCTATAAATGACGAAATCATTAAAACTTTGATACCTTTTTTATCGTATAAAAATCCAAATATTAACGCGGCAAACGCATCAACAACCATCGCTCCAGAATATAACAACGGAAGCGAAACAGATGGAATAATATTCGTCTTTGAAACGTGCAAGGTAATTAAAGTAAAATCGACAAAACCAAAAGCGAATAAACTTATTCCGATTAAATAAAAAATAAAAGGCTTTTTTAGTTTAAACGGTTGCGGGTTTTCAGGTTCTTTTTCAAAGGTTTCGGGATTAGGATATTTCTTTTTAGCAAAAATTAGCAACAGCAATGTAATAATTGCAGGAATACCTAAAATAATAAAACATAATTTATATGAATCAAGCGTATCGCCATTTCCTTTAAATAAAAGTACTAAAAATAATATAATAGGGCCTAAAAATGCGCCTATTTGATCTAAAAATTCGCTCACTGCAAAACTTTTGCCCTGTCCCGAAACTGAAGCGGCAAAAGAAACAAGCGTGTTTTTTGCAGGCTTTTTTATAGCTTTGCCCGCTCGTTGAATTACAATTATTGAACAAGCGACAATCCAGCCGCCTTCTGGCACTAACGCTAATAAGGGTATCGCAAATACATCAATAGCATATCCTAAAATAGTCATTAACCAGTATTTTTTTGATTTATCCGCTAAATATCCCGTCACCATTCTAAGCGAATAGCCAACAAATTCTCCTAATCCCGACACAAATCCAATAACAGCGGCAGATGCTCCTGCTAATGATAAATAAACGCCTAATATGCTCTTTGCGCCTTCGTGCGTCATATCAGAAAACAAACTTACAATAGCCATCAAAATTATAAATGCCATTGCGGAATTATTTACGCTTTTCTTTTTTTTAATCATACCAAGCCTTTCTTTTACTTAACTTGCCAATACTTACATAAATTACGTTACTAATAAACTCAAATATTATATTTTCTAATATAATACTACCATAAATATTTGTCAAGCGCTATTATGAATATATACAAAACAATACAAAATATAAAAATATAATTATAATTATAGGGGTATATAATAGATTAAAAAATAAAAGGAATATAAAAAAAGTAAAA
>JAVVUQ010000092.1:0-5695 GCA_036653075.1 Clostridia bacterium
ATAATTTATTTATTTGCAAGTAATTTTATATTTATTTTAAATATAATTACTTTTTAATGCTAATTCAAACCATTTATTCTAAATAGATGGCATTATGTCAACACATCATTTTGTCATAGCGATGCCCACATATTTAAAGAAAAAACTATATTGACCTATGTTTGCGATGTTCATTGCCTTTTATATAATAAATATATATAAATTTTACATATCCATTGCGCTTGCTATAAAATTAAAGTTAGCGCACAAAATGAATTTAAATAGTTGGATTTACTCGTTATTATTGTTGAATTTACTCATTATTGTTGAATGTTAAGCATTATTATTATAGTATATATTGATATTTATATAATGTCAAGTATTATTATATAAAATTATTTTATAAAAATTACTATAAAATCATATAAAAATTGTTGACATTTTTATCAAAATGATTTATAACTAAAATAGTTATAGTTGAAATTTTTATAAAACGTGAAAAAGCGATAATACAATAGAATGGTAAATCAAAAATGCGCGCGTAGTGATTTGCGAGAAAGTATTATATGCAGTTATTAGAGTAGGTATAGGGTATATATTGAAAAAAGAGGAAAAGAAGCGTTTTATAAAGACTGTTTCAGAAATAATCAAGGAGGTAAGAAATGCTGAAAGCGCAAATAAACCGTAAAATAATGATACTTATGATGTTAACGATGTTGATGGCAGCGTTAGTGGTGATGAGTTCGTGTGATGTTTTATCGGTTATTGAGAGTGTTGAACTAATTCCAGGAGATTTTCCGACGGTATATGTAATAGGCGATGAGCTTGACGTATCGAAGATGGCGATTAGAGTGCGTACCGACGATGGTGCAGTGCGAGAGAGGCCAGTGACAAAAGCGATGGTGTCAGGATTTGAGACGGAGCAGTTGGGAACTAAGGAGATGACGATAAGGTATTACAAGTATGAGATGAAGCTTGCGTATGTTGTAACGACCAAGTTGTATTATGATGTAAAGTTTGATGGAAATGGTGGGCAAACAGACGCTCAAGTACAGAGTATTTATTATGGAAAGAGCGCAATAAAGCCAAGTGATCCAATGCGCACGGGATACACGTTTAGTGGCTGGTATTTAGATGGAAAAGAGTACAAATTCACAGAAGGAGTGCAAAAGGACATAGTATTGCAAGCCAAGTGGAATATAAACAGCTATGAAGTAGTATTTACAGATGGAGAGAATGTATTATTTTCGACCAAGGTAGTATATAATACAGTAGTGAGTCCGTATGAGATTTATGAAAAAGACGGATATGATGTAGATGGTTGGTACATAGGGGAGCAAAAGTATGATTTTGCGACGTTAGTGACGTCAGAAATGACATTGACGGCGAAGTGGAAATATAATGCAGATAAGATGCGAGTAGTATATATGCAGCAACTTGATGTAATATATAACAGTTTGCGTAGTTGTGATTACAGCGTAGAGAGCTGGGATGAAGTAGCGGCAAAGCTTGCGATGATAAAAGAGCAAATGGAGAAAGAGACGGCAGAAGATATGTATGAGCAATTGCGAATGCAATTTAATGAATACGTAGCGGATAGCACGTTATTGCAAGATTTAGAAAGGGCAATGCAGCTATTGAATGAAAATGAGTATTTTGAAGAAGAATGGGCGACCATAACTTTAATATACTTAGAAGCAAAGGAATATTTAAGTACATATATATCGGGAGCGCCGATGCCAGAGAAGGTATATGTAGATGCGATGGTAGCGATAGATAATGTTGTAACTAAAGCGGAAGACATAGAAAACGCAAAATATTTAAAAAACACGAGAAAACGTGATTTAACAAATTACTATAATATTTTAGATAAGAATTTTTATTCAGACGAAAATATAACAGCATTAAAAGAAGTATATGAGCAAGCGATAATAAATATAGATAACGCCGCTGGAACAAAAGCGACGGCGATTGCGTATGCTCAAGCGATTATAGATTTGTCAAAAATAGAGATATTACCTGAAAAAATAATTAATACATTGCTTGAGTTATATAATGTAATGGAAGGATACAAAGCGGAAGATTATTTTGCAAGAGAGTGGGAGCAGATACAAGGAATAAAAGTAGCGGCTATAGTGTCGATACGAGAATACGTTGGAGGAGCTCCTACCTTAGAGAAGATAATAGCTGACGCAAAGGTTGCGTTAGGCAATGTAATAACGAAAGCGGAGGACATAGTATTAGCGGAAAGTTTAAAGACGACGAAGATAAGAAGCATAGAGAATCATATAAATTCGTTAAATGAATTAAATTATTCGGTAATAAATTGGAACGAAATAAAGAGGCTTCAAGCAGAATCGGTATTGGCTATAAATAAAGCGATAGGAACGGTAGCGGTATCTAAAGCATACGCAGACGCGTTGGTAATGATTAATAGCGTAGCTACGTTGTCGGATAGTTTAGTAAATGAAATAAACAATTTAATAGCGGCGTACAAGCAGTATAAGCAAGAAGATTATTTTGTAGACCAATGGACAGAGTTAGAAGGGATATACAATGCGGCGGTAGTAGAATTACGAGAATACGTTGGAGGAACTCCGACAGCGGATAGGATAGTAAGTGAAGCGACTAAAGCGATGGGAAATGTTATAACAAAGCAACAAGACATATCTAATGCAGAGTACACGAAGCAGTCACGCATAAGAGAATTAAATAATATGGTATCCGTATTAAAAGAGAGTGATTACACAGCGGAGAAGTGGCAGAGTATACAAAACGCATTAAATAGTGGAATAAGCGCAATAAACAATGCAGTAGGAACGAAAGCGGTAGGAATTGCGTTTAATGAAGCTTATCAACAATTAAAAGCGGCAATCGAACTATAATAGGAGGAAAATATGAAAAAATTCTATTTTTGGAACTTGTGTATAGTATTAGCGTTTGTATTAGTAGTAATGTCGTGCGTAACGGTATTTGCGTCTAATGTAGATGTTCAATCAAAAGGTAGCATAAAACTATCTAACGTACAAATGTTAGGTGGAGATAAGTTACAACAGGCAGCTGGTTCAAAGATTAATTTTTCTGATATGATGAACAGAAAAATTGAAATGGACCAAAACGAAAAGGTTAGAGTAATAATAAACCTTGGGGGTAAGTCACTTGTAAATGAATATATCAAGTCACAAGGACAAGGAAACGTAGCGGAATTTGCGACATCAAATGAAGGAATAGATTTGATGAAAGAAATTGAAGCAAAGCAAAGTTATGTTATGGAAAAGATAGCGGCAGCGGGAATAGTAGTAGAATACAAATTCTCATACGCAACGTTATTGAGTGGATTTGCAGCAACAGTAAGATACGGAGATATAGCTGCAATTGAAGCGATAGATGGAGTAAAAGGCGTAGAAATATCCGAGAGATATTCAATACCTACAAGCGTATCGGCAGCTGATTTATTGACGCCGACAGGAATACTTGGAAATGAAACTGGATACAATGGCGAAGGCACATTGACAGCGGTAATAGATACAGGATTAGATTGGAAGCATATATCTTTCCAAAAGATGTTAAATAATCCAGTATTGAATTTAAGTAACATTGAAAATTTAGTAGATAATTTTTATGGAAACACAAAATTAGGTTGGAATTCATATTCAGCGACAGATTTTTATAAAAACTCAAAAGTTGGATTTGGATTTGACTATGCAGATATGGATGCAAACGTAATACCATCGGAGTTATGCGTAACAAGTTTCAGCGGATACCACGGAACACACGTAGCGGGTATAATAGCTGGCGATGACGATATTATTACAGGCGTAGCGAAGAATACGCAACTTGCAGTAATGAAAGTATTTGGCGACGGCGGAACAGGCGCATATACAGCGGACATTTTAGCTGCATTAAGTGACGCAGTGTTATTAGGCGTAGATTCAATAAATATGAGTTTAGGTTCGCCTATAGGCTTTACTTATGAAAGAGATGAAGACGCTCAATTTATAAATGATATGTATGACCTTGTTGGCGAGTTAGGAATTAGCTTAAACGTAGCGGCAGGAAACGAAAACAATTCAGGTTATCAATCATTAAACGGAGCTAACTTAGCTGAAAACCCAGACATAGCGACAATTGGATCACCATCGTCATACTATGCAGCGTTTGCAGTAGCGAGCGTAGATGGAACATTAAAGAATGCTTTAGTAAGTGATGGAAGGAAGATGCTGTATAACGAAGGAATAGAAGCGGCAAGTTCAAAGCCATTAGATTTTATGGGATTATTCTTAAGTAAAAATACAGCGGGAAGCTATGAATATGTAGCGATTGGCGGATTTGGCGAACAAAAAGATTATGAAGGCAAAGACGTTAAAGGCAAGATAGCTCTTGTACAACGTGGAAGCTCGACATTTGCATCAAAGATGAAAACAGCGGCAGATAACGGAGCGATAGCGTGCATAATATACAATAACCAAATGGGCACGATTAATATGTCAATAGACCAAGAATTACTTATTCCAGTATGTTCTATTTCGGTGTCAGACGGAAACTTTATGGCTATAAAGGGAACAGGAAAAGTAGAGATAAGTAAATCAAACGCAGACGGACCATTTATGTCAGACTTCTCAAGTTGGGGCGTACTTGCAGATTTGTCCATTAAACCAGAAATAACAGCTCCTGGCGCAGACATTTTATCAGCGGTACCAGAAACATATGGCAAGTTATATGAATATATGAGTGGTACAAGTATGGCGACGCCTAACTTAACAGGCGTAACAGCAGTAGTAAGACAATATTTAAAAGAAACACACCCAGAATATACAGACAAGCAAGTGCAAGAACTTATTTATAAATTATTGATGAGCACAGCGTCAATAGTAAAAGATGTAAACGGCAATCCAGCATTTGTAAGGAATCAAGGCGCAGGCGTAGCAAACGTAACAAACGCTATCAATACAAAAGCATATTTGTCAGTAACTAACAGCAACAGAACAAAGATTGAATTAGGTGATGATGCAGATAGAACAGGAATGTATACATTGAGATTCAACCTTGTTAATATAGGAAACGAAGCGTTATCATACGCAATAAGCACAAAGACATTTACAGAGACATTAGCTGAAAATGGATATGCAGTTGCTTATTTAGCGCATATGTTAGATAAAGGCGGAGTAAAAGTATCTGTAACAAACGGAACATACGAAAACGGTATAGTAACAGTAGAAGGCAATGAAACAGCAGCGATTAAAGTTGTTATTACCTTAGCTGAAGAAGAAAAGGCATATTTAAATGAAAGCTTTATAAATGGTTACTATGTAGAAGGATTTGTATGCTTAACAAGTAACAATGAAGACGCTATTGACTTAAGTATACCATACTTAGCATTTTATGGAGATTGGGCAAATCAAAGAGCATTTGATTATACAATTTATGAAGAAGGACGTTTGCACTTTGGAGCGACAACGCCATACGCGACATACAGCGATGGATATATGTTACCAATCGGCGGATATCCGTATGAATTAGCAGAAGGCGAAGCGCCAGTAATGGCAAATATGGAAAACAACTCAATTTCACTTTATAACACATCGACATCAGGTATTTATACAGTACGTATGTACCTATTAAGAGACGTAGCTGAAATGAAATACTCCTTAATAGACCAATTGACAGGCGATACAATATGGAGTGATGTTGCGTATAACGTACAAAAATCATATTA
>JAVVUQ010000093.1:0-5690 GCA_036653075.1 Clostridia bacterium
GCCACCTGCAATTACCGAACCAATTCCATCATAATTGTTAGTGAAATTAGCTTTGCTTATTATTCCTTCGTTGTATAAATCGTTTAAATAATAAAGCATTTCAGCATATTGTTGTGATGTAAATTGATATACATAATTTCCATTTTTATCTTCAAATGGCACAGCAAAAAACTGCGCTAACCATTTTAAAGAGGTATTTCCGTCCGCTTTAAATTGCGATAATTGTAATCCTGCGCTTATGCCATTATTATTTATATCAGAATAATTCTGCATCGCCCACTTAGCCGCTTGCTTGAATCCTTCTGGCGTAGTTATAAATCCTTGCCATTCAACAGACTTTGAAATTCCGCTTATAGACGTATAATCTATCATTCCTTTATTATTAGCTAAATTGTTTTTAGCGTAATTTTGCCAAGCGTTGAATATATCCTCTCTTACCATCATTCCGCCGTTAGGTTGCATTTTAGTTTGCGGTATATCTTCATATGAATAATAATGATTAGGTATTCCATAAGTTTTATTGTTTCCATACGCCCACCAATCCATTACGTCCTTAGGTAAATTTTTGCTTAAACTTGGCGCCCATTTCTGCGCCAAAGTATTAATATCATAGACATATCCTTGCACCGCCAAAGCGCTCAGTTTTGCTGTATTACTCGTTGGTACTGACATAACATCAGGCAAATCTCCACTCGCTATTATTGTGCTTAACATTTGTCCGTCATCTAATACGGGGTTTGTAAATTTGATTGTGATTCCAGTAGCTTTTTTTATCTGTTCGCTTACTTTGTTTATCGCTGTTGGTATTCCCCACGTAGCGACGTCTATATACCAATCAATTGTTAAATCTGTGCCTTCTTCGATGTAATTCCAACTATTTTCAGCATCTGGAGTTTGCGGAAAATCTGGATATTTTAATATCGCCATTCCATCATTGCCTATTGGCGGCTCTTCATCTTTTTTGCACGATACTAATCCAAATATTAATACTGCCGATAATACTACCACTAATATAATATTTAATATGCGCTTTTTCATTTTTTTTCCTCCTATTTTAAATTGTTTTTTTTCAACGCTATAATTTTTCTTATTCTGAGCAATTTATTTTTGTTTTTTATATTTCTTTCGCTTTATTATTTCATTTACTTTATAAAATAAGTAATTATAATTCAATTTTAATTGTATAATTATCCTTTTAACGAGCCTATCATTATGCCTGATTTAAAGTTTTTCTGTACTAACGGGAAAAAGAAAAATACTGGAATAACTGATATTACTATTGCAGCTAATGCGATGGTTTTTGGCGTGATTCTCTGCATCATATCTGGCGGAAGTCCTTCCGTCATCGTAGATGTTTGAATGGCGTTAAGCAAAAAATACTGTAACGTATGCAAAGATGGCGTGCCGCTGTTATAAATCATAACGTCAAAAAAGCTGTTCCAATGTCCTATGGCTATCCATAAGGCGACAGTGGCAAGTACTGGTTTGCTTAGCGGCATAAAAATTTTATAGAATATTCTAAATTCGCCTGCGCCGTCCATTAAAGCAGATTCGTGGAGTTCTTCTGAAATTCCGCTAAAGAAGGTGGATATAATAATCATATTATAAACCGAATACAAAGAAGGCACAATATACACCCAAAAAGTATTTAACATTCCCAAAGTTTTTATAATTAAGAAAAATGGTATTAAGCCGCCGCCAAAAAACATTGTAAACATATTTATCCAATAAAACCATTTTCTACCTTTTAGATTACGTCTGCTCATTGCGTACGCCACCATAGCTGTAAAAAGCAACGAAGTAACCGTTCCTATTATAGTTCTACCTATTGTAACTGCATAGCCTGTCCATAATTTGGCATTTTCTAATACTATTTTGTAATTTTCAAAGGTAAATTTCCTGGGTAAAAAATACACTCCACCTATTGCGTAATCGCTTCCAACGTTGAATGAACCCACCAAAACGTATATCATCGGATAAACGCACATACACATAAATAACGCCATAAATATATAGTTTAAAACATCAAACGTGTGAATTTTCTTTTTTGGTTTTCTAAAGTAAACGTATTCGTGCGACGCTTCATTTTGCTGATGAACAAGTAATATCATAAATATTAACGCCGCTATCGCTAAAACGGACAAAATTATGAAAATTATGGATAATATTTCAAAAACTTTCGTTAATTCTGCTGTTCCTTGGTCAATTTTAATTTTAGATAAATATGTGAAGATTATTGCAAATATTACTATTGTAATAGTAAAATATGTTGTAATTTTCTTTAAAATTTTAGCCTTTTTAGGGTTCATTATATCGATTAAAAAATATCTACTATTAAGCATTAGAATATCCCCTTTCCGTTAATTTTCTTACATATTGCATTGCCTGACAAAAGCAACACCAAAGAAACAACCGATTTAAATAGTCCTATCGCCGTAGTATACGAATACCGCATACCTTCTTTTATTCCAAATTGATAAATAAATGTGTCTAAAACTTGACTTTTTGATATATTATTTACATTTTGAAATACATAAATATGGTCAAATCCATTATTTAACAATCCGCTTACCGATAAAATAAAAAACAACGTTATTGTAGGCGCAATGGTTGGTATGGTAATTTTAGTTATCTTATGCCAACGATTTGCTCCGTCTATCTTAGCCGCTTCAAATTGCTCGTTCGGGATACCTGCTATTGCAGCTACATAAATTACAGAACCCCACCCTAACCCTTTAATAATAGAGGTTATTATAATAAGTCCCCAAAAATACTGTGGATCGCCTAAAATATCCACCTTATCTTTGATTATTCCTAAATCGTGTAGCACCGTGTTCACTATTCCTGTATCGTAATCTAATATGCTTATAAAAATTCCACCAAATATTACCCAAGATATAAAATGTGGAAAAAATGTTATTGACTGTACAGCTTTTTTGAATTTATCTCCAAGCAACTCACTCATTAATATCGCAAATATTATCGGCGCTGGAAAATTGATAAGTAATTGTAGTATATTAAGCCCTAAAGTATTTATCATTATGCTTTTAAAATCTGGATCGCTAATAAAATCTTTAAAATTATCTAATCCATTCCATTCTGCGTTTCTAATCGCTGCCGTAATATCCATATATCCATCGCCATTTTTAAATGCTAAAATCAATCCATACATCGGCGCATACGCAAATACAGCCAAAAAAGCAACTCCAAACATAGCCATTATCAATAACGTCCAATCATTAGAATTCCATTTCTTCCTTTTTTTAACCCCTAACGCTTCATTTCCTTTTAACATATCTTCACCTATAGATTATTATATTGTTAACGCAACCACATCGCCAACATAGCTTTATTTTACTCTATATTTTTATCATTTTTCTCTATATTACTCTATTTTTCAATCGTTTTTCTCTTTCATTTTATCATTTTTCTTTGTAATTTATATTAAATTTTATATCCTAATCTTATTTATATTGTATCAATATAAATATCCCTATTCAATGTTTTGATTATTTAATGTTTTTATATGGTATTAAACCATTAAAAGCTTTTGCCTTTTATTTAAATTTTGCATTATAGTCAATTATAATATTTTTTTTAAATCAGCAACCGAATCTCGTTCAATTAAATTGGCTTTCATTCTTATTTCTTCATAATCATTTTCACTATTAGTATTAATACGTTTTATTAGCAATTTGCATACTGTATCAGCCATTTCCTTAATCGGTTGACGTACGGTAGTCAGCGGAGTTTCCAATAAAGCAGAATAAAATATATCATCAAATCCAATTAGCGAAATATCTTCTGGGATTTTCAATCCTTTTTCTTTCGCAACTTTCATTACGCCATACGCTTGTAAATCGTTAAATGCAAATATAGCTGTTATATTTTTCTCTAATAGTTTTTTTGCGCCTTTTATTCCAGATTCTAAATCATACTTGCCATTAATTATATAATCTTCGTTATATTCAATATTAAAATCGGTTAACGCGCGAGTGTAACCTTTAAGTCTATTTCGGCTGCTGTTTAAATTCAGCGGACCTGTAATACAACCAATATTACGATGTCCCTTGCTAATTAAATATTTAGTAACCACATAACCGCCCGCTGTGTTGTCTATCATAACTTTATCTGCGTCGCCATTAAAATATCTGTCTAATAATATTATTGGAACACCAGTATTTTCCATAACCGTTTCTAATTCTTTATAGTTTTCTTCTTGTAATGATTCTGATGAAAATGTTATAATTAATCCATCTACGTTGCGAGAAGAAAGTAATTTTATATATTTTAAATCGTTTATTTTTTGTTCTCCACTATTGCAAAGAAATATATCATAACCGCACTTACTTAATTCCGTTTGAATATAACTTACTGTTTCAGCAAAAAAAGCGTTAGCTATATCTGGAATAATTATACCGATTGTTTTTGTTTCATTGGTGACAAGCGTACGCGCTGCGTGATTTGGTTGATAATCTAAAACTCTAACCGCTTTTTGTACACGTTCGCAAGTAGACACAGGCAAACTATTATTTTTTCCGTTTAATACCAAAGACACTGTCGTCATTGATACATTTGCCGCCAATGCCACATCTTTAATCGTTATGCGTTTTTTCATAATCCGCTCCTATCCTTCTCACAATTTATATAATTTTATTAAAAAATACTTATTATATTGCGTGTATTATTGAATTTCATATATATACGGAATCGATTGTTGCGCTCCTTTTCTTGAAACTGTTAACGCTGCCGCTTTGGACGCAATATTTAACGCTTCTTGAGCATCTTTTCCTATCGCCATCATTGCAGCAAATGTTCCAATAAAAGTATCGCCTGCCGCTGTGGTATCTACAACTTTTGCAGGATAACACATAATTGATTTAAAGCTACCATCGTCATACATCGACCCCTTTTTTCCCATTGTAACTATAACCTTCTTTACACCTTTTTCTCTAAGTATAAACGACGCTTTTTTAAAGGATATTTCATCAATTGGATATATACCCGTAAGCGCTTCGCATTCTTTCTGATTTGGAATTATATACTCTAACCCCTTAAATGCGTTTTCACTGATTTCTTTATACGGCGCTGGATTAAATATCGTTACCATTCCTTTTGCTTTGCCCATTTCAAGCGCATATTCGGTTATTTCTGTCAAAATCTCCATTTGCGTCAACAAATAATCGCCCTCTTGCGCGCGCTCTAACGCTTTATCTACGTCAGCTTTTGTTAATGTGTAATTCGCTCCGCTATCAATAATAATTCTATTGTCATTCTCCGTTACGATAATCATCGCTATTCCGCTTGAGATTTCCTCTACACTTTGTACAAAATCAACGTTAACTCCATATTTTTTTAATGATTCAATTAATTCTTGCGAAAACGCTAACTTGCCAACATTACCTACCATATGGACTCTACCGCCCATCTTAGCTACCGCCACCGCTTGATTTGCTCCTTTTCCTCCTGCATTAGTCATAAATTCGTTTCCGCTTATGGTTTCGCCCTCTTCTACCATTCTTGCAGTTCGAATAACTAAATCCATATTAATGCTTCCTATAACATATACCGTTTTCATACCTTTCCTCTATATTTTTAATTATTAAAATTAATTATATTTATTCGCATTGACATTTTATATCAACATCTATTATTGATTCAAAACTTATAATTTTTCAATTCTAAACCTT
>JAVVUQ010000094.1:0-2428 GCA_036653075.1 Clostridia bacterium
ATTTTTATAAAGAATAATATAAAAATTTATAAATATTTAGGGTATTATATTTATTTATTATATCTATTTATATTTTCATAAATTTTGTATTATAAATATTATATAATTGATAAATAAAAATATTATATCATTTATAAACGTATTGTTAAAATCGCTTGACAGCTTTTGTAGAAATAGTATAATATACAAAGAAATAGCCATAGAAGTAGGATAAGCGGAATGAAGATAGAATAATATTATCGTTATTTTATGTAAATTTTAGATAAAAAATGTACGCAATAAGCATACTTATAAGGAATTTATTTGTTTATATAGCAAATAGTAATTTCGATAAAAAATCAAAAATCAGGAGGCAAATTTAATATATGAAAAAATTTAAGGCAGAATCTCAAAAGTTATTAGAGATGATGATAAATTCAGTGTATACTCACAAAGAGATATTTTTACGTGAATTAATATCAAATGCTGCGGACGCTATTGATAAGCAATATTACGCATCGTTGAGCGGTGGAAATTCAGGTATGAGTCGGAGCGACTACGTTATAAACATTGATGTAGATAAAACGGCGAGAACTTTGACAATTTCCGATAATGGTTGCGGTATGAACGGCGATGAAATGGACGTAAATTTAGGTACGATTGCTCATAGTGGAACAAATGAATTTCGTCAAGCTAATAGCGGAGAGCAAATGGATGTTATTGGACAATTCGGGGTGGGATTTTATTCAGCTTTTATGATAGCAAAAAAGGTTGATGTTATTTCACGTCCTTATGGTGGTGAAAAGGCGTTTTTATGGAGTTCTGACGTTGTAAATGGCTATACAATTAGCGAAACGCAAAAAGACAAATTTGGTACGGATGTTATTTTATATCTTAAAGACAACACAGAGGAAGAACAGTATAACGAATTTTTAGATGTAAACCGATTGAAATCGCTTATCAAAAAGCATTCAGATTACATTCGTTATCCTATTAATATGGATGTCGAAGTATATAAAATGCAAGAAAAGCCGCAAAAGCATACTTGCGACGAAACTTGCGAGTGTGAACATAATCACGATGACGAAACTTGCGAGTGTGAACATAATCACGATGACGAAACTTGCGAGTGTGAACATAATCACGATGACGAAACTGATAATAATACAAACAGAACGATTGAACGTCAGGTTATCAATAGTATGATTCCGATTTGGAAAAAGCCAAAATCAGAATTAACCGAAGAAATGACTAATGAATTTTATAGTGATAAATATCACGATTATGATCATCCGCTTGAAGTAATGAGTGTATCAGCTGAAGGGTCGGTATCATTTAATGCGATGTTATTTATACCGTCGCATGCGCCGTACGATTATTACACAAAAGATTATGAAAAGGGGTTGCAGTTATATAGTAACGGCGTATTAATAATGGATAAATGCGCTGATTTATTGCCAGATTATTTTAGTTTTGTAAAAGGAGTGGTAGATTCTCAAGATTTAAGTTTAAATATATCAAGAGAGATGTTGCAATGTAACAAACAACTTAAGATAATTGCTTCAGCCATCGAAAAGAAGATTAAATCTTCATTACTTGATATGTTACTCAATCGACGTGAAGATTACAATAAATTTTATTCGGCTTTTGGTATTCAACTGAAATACGGAATATATTCATCATTTGGCGCAAACAAAGATTTGCTTAGCGATCTTCTTATGTTTAAAGATATTGCGAAAAATGAATATACAAGTCTTAAAGAATATGTTTCCAATATGCAACAAGGACAAAAATATATATATTATGCGTGTGGTAAAAGCGTAGAAAGCGTGAAAAATATACCACAAATAGAAGCTATAATTGAAAAAGAATATAATACAATAGTTTTAATGGATGACGTAGACGAATTTGTAATCAAAATTATAGATAAATACGAAGATAAAGAGTTTAAATCTGTTCAGCACGAAAATTTAGATAAAGAAAATGAGGAAAAAACGCTTTCCGATTTAGAAAAAAATATGGTTGAATTTATGAAAAAAACACTTAAAGGCAAGGTTAAAGACATTATTATCAGCCAACGCCTTAAATCGCATCCTGTTTGCTTGACAACTCAAGGCGAATTATCCATTGATATGGAACGCGTATTAAAAACAATGACTAATTCCAATGAGTTTAGCGCTCAAAAAATTATGGAAATCAACGCTAACCATCCGATTTATTCTAAACTTCTTTCAGCTTTCGAATCGGATAAGGAAACGCTTGAATCTATCACTAACGTTTTGTTTATGCAATCTTGCTTAATTGAAGGCATTCCTTTGGAAAATCCATCAAAATATAGCGAACTTGTTTGCTCGTTACTTTCTAAATAATATTGATTTATTTATAATTAAAATGTTAAGGGACTTTTTGTAAAAAGTCCCTTAACAATCCCCAAAAACTTTTAATTTTT
>JAVVUQ010000094.1:2528-5656 GCA_036653075.1 Clostridia bacterium
CAAAAACTTTTAATTTTTTATTTTAATTTAATATTAAGGGACTTTTTGTAAAAAGTCCCTTAAAAATCCTCAAAAACATTCAATTTTTTTTTATAATTAAACATTTAATTATTTTATTACAATAAGCTATAATTTAATGATTAATTTAAGATAATATTTCTATGATGTAACACTTTTTTTAAGCTATTCATACTGTAATGTATAAGGGGCTGAACGCCTCGGGAGGTATAATATATGTTCAATTTTGGAAATTGTGGAGGCACAAACGAACACGGTAGCGGCAATTGCACGTGGGTTATATTGATTATGCTTTTTATATGTTTCTGCGGCTGCGGAAAGTGTGATAAGCGTTGGTCATTAAATATTAATCCTTGCACTCTTGCGCCAATCTTAGCTTTAGCGTGGTGTTGTGGTGGTATTGGAATTAGCAAAACTTGCTAATAATTATATAACTGCAAAAAACTAAAAAGCTATAATGGAAATATCCACATATGAAACACGAAAGCGCAAGGCAAAGCTAATAAGCAATGCCTTGTTTTGCTTTATAGTGATATAATTATAATAAAAATATGAAAAATAACAGTTTTAATTGCTAAAAATATAAAAAAATAACTGTTTTAATAATATTGATATTAAAAAATAATAATTCAATTATTAAAGCAAGTAACAATAGTTTAATTTGAAAAAAAAGTTAAAGCCAAAGCTTTAACTTTAAAAAGGTAAATAGGTTTAGAAGAAGTTTTTTGAATAAACTTTTCTATCTTTAAATTCTTGAGTTTTGCCGTCGTTCCAATTTTGGACGGGGCGGTAGTAGCCAGTAATGCGGCTATAAACTTCAGCGGTGTCGCCGCAAATGGGGCAAATGAAATGTTCGCCTGCGATGTAACCGTGTTTAGCGCAAACGGAGTAGGTGGGGGAGATTGTATAGTAAGGCAGTTTATAATTTTCTGCAATTTTTTTAACAAGTGAGGCAGTAGCTTTCCAATCGGGCATTTTTTCGCCAAGGAAAGCGTGAAAAACGGTACCTGAAGTATAGAGTGTTTGTAAATCGTCTTGAACGTCTAAAGCTTCGAAGATATCCGAAGTAAAACCAACGGGTAGGTGAGAGCTATTTGTGTAATAGGGGACTTTGCTCATATCGTTTGCGGTAATTATGTCGGGATAAGTTTTTTTATCGTGTTTAGCTAATCTATAAGTAGTAGATTCAGCTGGAGTAGCCTCAAGGTTGTATAAATCGCCGTATTTTTCTTGATAATCCGCTAAGCGAGAGCGCATATAGTTTAATACATTTTTCGCAAAGTGCTGAGTTTGTTTAGAGCTCAAGTCTGATTTTAGCCATTTTGCATTCAAACCAGCCTCGTTCATACCGATTAAGCCTATTGTGGAGAAGTGGTTACTAAAAGAGCCAAGGTAGCGTTTAGTATAAGGATAGAGTCCAGCGTTGAGTAGTTTTGTAATAACGTCACGTTTAACCTTAAGAGAGCGAGCAGCCAAGTCCATAAGTTTATCAAGGCGTTTATAAAAATCCAATTCATCGGAAGCGAGGTAAGCAATTTGTGGTAAATTGATAGTTACAACGCCGATTGAGCCAGTAGATTCGCCACTGCCGAAGAAACCGCCTGATTTTTTGCGTAGTTCCCGCAAATCAAGGCGTAATCTACAACACATACTGCGAACGTCGCAAGGTTCCATATCGCTATTGATGTAATTAGAAAAGTAAGGAGTGCCATATTTAGAAGTCATTTCAAACAATAGTCTATTGTTTTCTGTATCTGACCAGTCGAAGTCTTTAGTAATAGAATAAGTTGGAATTGGATATTGGAAACCTCTGCCATTGGCATCTCCCTCTACCATAATCTCAATAAAGGCTTTATTAATCATTGCCATTTCGTTAACGCAGTCTTTGTATTTAAAATATTGTTGTTTACCGCCTACAATGGCGTATTCATCGGCTAAATCTTTAGGCACAACCCAGTCAAGAGTAATGTTAGTAAAAGGCGCTTGCGTACCCCAGCGACTTGGTGTATTGACGCCATAAATAAAGGATTGGATACATTGTTTAACTTCTTTATACGGAAGGTTGTCAGCTTTTACAAAGGGCGCTAAATAAGTGTCAAATGAAGAAAACGCTTGAGCTCCCGCCCATTCGTTTTGCAAAATGCCTAAAAAGTTGACCATTTGGTTGCATAATGTTGAAAGATGAGAAGAAGGCGATGATGTAATTTTGCCAGCGATACCGCCTAAACCTTCGCATATTAATTGTTTTAGCGACCAGCCTGCGCAATATCCCGTTAGCATTGATAAATCGTGAATATGAAAAGTTGCGTTCCTATGCGCGTTAGCAATTTCTTCATCGTAAATCTCTGTTAACCAGTAGTTAGCTGTAATAGCGCCAGAATTGCTAAGTATCAGACCTCCAACCGAATAGGAAACAGTGGAGTTTTCTTTAACTCGCCAATCATCAGCCTTAACATAATTGTTAACTAATTCTTTGTAATCTAATATAGTAGACTTCATATTACGTACTTTTTCACGCTGTTTACGATACAAAATATACGCTTTTGCAATATCGGTATAACCAGATTGCTCTAATACGTGCTCGACACTATCTTGAATGTCTTCAACAGGTATCAATCCATCTTTAATTTTACTTTCAAAATCTGCTGTTACTCTTAACGTCAATAATTCAATAATTTGCGGCGTGTATTGCTTGTTTTGCGCATCAAACGCCTTGGTAATAGCAGTGTCAATTTTTTTTAAATTAAACTCAGAAATTTGTCCATCTCTTTTTATAACTTGATACATAGGGATATTCTCCTTAATTATTTTTAAATTTATATCGATAGATACTTATTAAATCAATAGATATACTAATGAATATAGTAATTAGTAATGAAAATTTAATATGAACTATATAATACAGCATAACAAATAAAAAGTCAAGTAAAAAAACACAACATATTGTATTGAAAAAATATATTAAATACCATATGTAGTGTTTGCGATTTAAGGATAAAAAACAACTATATAAATTTGATAATAAAATATATAATTAAAGTTGACAAAAACTTAAATAAAACTAATATAAAGCTCGCTCCGCTCGCCTTTTAAGCGGTAGCATTTTTGAT
>JAVVUQ010000095.1:0-5639 GCA_036653075.1 Clostridia bacterium
CTTTTTAATTGTTACTTATGTATATTTTTTATATTAATTTTTTATTTAATTGTGCTTTTATATTTTATCATTATTTTAACTTATTTATTTTTTGCTAAATTATATTTTTATTTTTATAGCAATTATGTTAATTTATATTTATTTGTTTATATATCATATGTTATATTATGTTTATTTAAGCGTTTTTTCACTAATCTTATTATTTTATGTATAGCGATGTAAATTCTGTTGAGGGGATAGGTTTGTTATAATAAAATCCTTGCGCATATTCGCAACCGATATCCAAAAGCTTGTGTATTTGCGCTTCTGTTTCAGTGCCTTCTGCTACGCATTCTATACCCAAACGTTTGCACATATTTAATACGCTTTCCACAATAATTAGACTTTGTTGTCTTGTAACAATATCGTTTATCAAACTCTTATCTATTTTGACTGTATCAAACTGAGCGCTCGATAGTATCGACAAACTTGAATAATCGCTGCCAAAGTCGTCTAAAGCAAGCATAAATCCTTTTTCTTTAAATTTATGACAAGCTGCTACAATAGTTGTTCGTTCTAAATTTCCTATGCTTTCTGTTATTTCAATTTCTACAAATTTATATGGAATATTATATTTGGACATTATTTTCTCTGTTTCTAATATTGCCTCTTTATCTAAAATTGTTTGTTTTGAATAATTTACGGAAATAGGTATTAATTCCATTCCTTTATCTTTCCAATTTTGCATTATTTTTAATGTTTCATCTAACACAAAAAAGTCTAAATATTTAATTATATTCGCATTTTCTAATACTCCAATAAATCTATTTGGTGTCAAAAAACCTTTTTCAGGATGCATACATCTAACTAACGCTTCAGCTCCGCAAGTTTTATTTGTAATAATGTTCGTCTTAGGTTGTAAAAATACTTTAAACCAGCCATTATTGATAGCCTTTAACAGACCCTTTAATTTCTTTGAGCCAACGTCTTGGTTGCCAATCGAACTATGATAATTTGCTTTAGCAATTTCACTTATTGATTCTGCGTGATTTAGCATTATATTAATATTTATATCTTTATCCGCCCAAGCGCTTCCTACGCTAATCATCTCTTTTTCTTCTTCTATAATTCTCAATTTATCACATTTAGTTTTAAAAACTTCATAGGTATAATTTTCGCTAATAACTACAAATTCATCACCGCTCGTTCGATAAATCTCCGTCGGCTTAAATTGACTTTTTAATAAACTCGCAACTTTTAAAATTAATCTATCTCCAGCTTCTTCTCCAAAATTAGCGTTTACGTTTTTTAAACCATTGATATCTGCGTATACAATGCCTAAGGAACTTACAAATGAACTGTTAAATTCGTGCATTTTAAAAGAATAGGAATTTCTATTTAATAAACCCGTTAAATTATCTAACTCTAATGATTTACCTACGTTCTGTTTTTTAATACGATTACTATATTCTGATGTCGCCCACTGCATTGACTCATACAAAAAGCAAACGCTATCGTTATGTTTATGTGGATTCTCTATACATGTAAACCCTATCATCCTATCTTCATATATAATAGGCGATACTATCAAAAATATATTTCTTTGACTATTTTTATCTGATTCATTTATATTTTTGCATATGTTTTTATTATTAGCGTCGGCTGTTTGATTAGTATTATTTTCTGCAACCTTCTCTTTTAATACTATGATTTTACCGCTTGAATAACAATCTACTAAAAATGGATAGTCATTGATATTATTATTTTGTAAATCCGCCATTATCGAATCAATACCACTTTTAGTGTATTCATATTTCAAACTAACTTGTTCTTTGCTACTATCATACACCAACATTCCTACTCTATCGCTTTCATAATACAAACCTATTGTAGATAGAATAGTATTTATTCCTTTGCTAATTGTTTCTGTTTCAATTAACGCCAATGTTATGTCATAAATAGCCGATAGATACTCCGCTTCTTTAGCGGCAGTTTTATCGATAATTTCGATTATTTCGTAAGTGTAATTTTTATCTTTCAATAACATAAAGATATTAGATTCAGTCACTTCGTAATGATATATTGGAATTTGTTGATCTTGCATATCTTTTATGGACTGTTGTATGGCTTGCAACGCTTCTTTTTCCATCGTTTCATAATTAGCATTTTTATAATCAGCAATAGAAACTCCAGCGATAAATCCTAAATCTTCGTTAATTTTTGAAAGCTTTTTCATTTCGTGAATAGTATTTATAAATTCTCCAACTCTTTTTTGAGCGTCATCTGCTGAAAAAACTTTAGGTAAAAATACTGCGAATGTATCCTGTTCGCCAATGCCTACGACATATGGACTATCCAAAATTATGACAAATAATCGCGCGTTTGATGATACGATTCTTCCTGCTGCCGATAACCCAATATCATTTTTTAATTGCGCAAGTTTTTGCATTGAAAATAATACTAATGCGCATGTCCCCGTAGATTTACGCTGCTTTTTTTGTATTATTGAACATAACGCCGACATCGTTTGCGGAGAATAAAGATTCGTCAATATTTCTCTATCTACTCTCCTATCTAACGCCAATTCCCATTTTTTGCGTTTATCAATATTTTTTATATAACTAAATGAATATAAATCACCGCTTATTGGCTCATTATATATATTTACTGTCGCTGACGCCCATTCAATGCTACCTGCGCTGTTTATTTTTTTATAATCCATTGTTATTATTGAATTTCCAGATTCATATCCTTTTATTAAATTTGCAATGGAAAATTTCTCATTTAATATTACTATATCTTCTTCATCTACTATACTTTTTGAACATATCGTTAAATAATCATTGTAATTATCATTTTTAATATAACTTAATATCGACTTTCCCTCTACGTACAACGCAACTATTTTATTCGTACTTAAATCAGTTATTATAGCCGCTAATATTTTATGTTTGACTGCATTAAATAGTAATATTTCTTGTTCGAACATTGATTTTGCATTTGCTATATTTGGTAGCCATTCTGTTATGCCTACCGCTTTAATAGGTTTATTATCGTTATCGTATATAAGTTGATATTTCAATTTAGCCCAATTGTAATTAGCTTTTGATTTTTTTATTTGTATAGCGCACTCATCGCTACTTACGCCATTTTGCATATTTTTGCATAAGTTAACTAAATCAGGATAGGAACTTTGCAAAACAATTTTATTTGTTAATAAACTTTCTGGAATATTTGTATATTCTTGCGCATTTGCATCGCCATCTTCATTGGCTATCCATTCGGTAAGTCGCATTTCCGCTAAATTTACCACCCACGCCATAGTGTTTGTTTGAGCTAATGCAAAATGCATTTTTTCATTTTGAATTTTTAAATTCATTTCTGAATTTTTAAGTTCTGTTACATCGGTTATAACAGCTGACAAAACTGGATAATTACTCTTTTCATATGGAATTCTTACCGCTCTAATATGTCTCCATCTAATTTCGCCATTATCTGCTGCGCACCTATATATATGGTCGATAATTTCACCCGTCTTAGCGCCCTTCCTTAACGCTTGCTCAAATCCAAATTTATCTTCCGCTTTTATTACTGATAATGTTTTTCCTCCGTTTAAACTTAAAGATTGCCCTGAATACTTCAACATTGTATAATAACTTTGACTTACATATATATCATTGATTTCCTCTGCAACTTCATATAATATAACGCCTCCCGCCATATTATTAAGTAATGCTTGCAACTGAATATCCGCCGATTCACGCATTAAATCCATTTCTGTCATCATATTTATACTATCAGTTATTTTATTTTTTTCATTTCTAATCGCTATTGCAGTTAAATGATACCACTTATATTCGCCATTTTTTTGCTTTAATCGAACGCTCTCCTCCGCTTTTGATTCGCCTTTTTTGATTTTTGCATATATATTATTCTCAATCAATAATCGGTCTTCTGAATAAATTAGACTATCTCTATATTGCTTGCTAATAAAAATCTGTTCTCGCCCACTTAAATCAACTTTACAATTAGCAAATCCCGATGATGCAAAAAATACTTGAGTTTCAAAACTATATCTAAAAATTACAACATTTGAGCTTTCCATTATCAATCTATAACTTTCGTATTCCATTTGACGCTTTGATAATTCTTCATTTTTTTGTATTATATCAATCGCCGCTTCTTCTTGTTTTCTACGAATATTTTCTTGATATGTATGATCGTCTATCGGCGTAAGTTTCCCAACTTTTTCAGTTAATATACTATCATAAAATGCGTATTTACCTTTTCCCGTGTTTTTGCTTTGATATAATGCGATATCTGCTTTTGAATACAACTCGTCAAAACTTAATCCATCACGTGGATACATCGAAATACCAAGACTACCTGTCACTATGACATCTGCGTTGAGCTTTAAGTTGATCATTTGACATATGAGTTGCGCTCGTCTATCAATAACATCGTCATATGGAATATCTTTTAAAAATAACAAAAATTCATCTCCGCCTAATCGTCCAATTAAATCTCCCGTTCTAAGCAACGACATTAAACTTGTTGTTATATCCTTTAACACCTTGTCGCCTAATAAATGTCCAAAATTGTCATTTACTTTTTTAAATCCATCTAAATCAAACATTATAAATGCATGTTGAACATTAGGATTTTCCGCTATTATTTGACCGACTAACTCAGTAATTTTACTTCTGTTATAGGTATTTGTCAGCGCATCTCGTTCTAATTTGTTTTTTTCCTCAATTTCTCTACTTTTTTTGTTGCTTACATCTGTAATGATTATGTACGCCAATAAATCATTACCATATGGATGCTGTATCGTTTGCATTTTAACGTTTATCCATTTTGTATCATTGCCAAAATACTTTCTAAAATCAAAATTAAATTCGCTCTCTCCCTTTTGACATTGCTCAATTAAATTCGCCCTATTCATCGTCTGCAAATACATAGCCCTATCTTCTTTATATATAGTTTGAGATAGTAGCTTTGACGCTTCATCAAATTTTGCTTCTTTTGACTTTAATAAATTTATCAAATCGCCTTTTACGTTTTCGCAAAAATCTTTAGTTATGTTGTATTCAATAATCATCGAATTATAAAACATTCCATTATCCGATAATTCTTTCCATTTTAAATACGCAATTTCTTTCTCTCGTAACTCTGTTACGTCTTCCGCCATTCCTATCGCTCTATTTGCTTTGCCATTTTCATTTGTTATACTTAAATACTTGACCTTTTCATATCTCATTTTGCCCGTTTGCAAATCTTTAATATGAAATATTCCTTCAACTTCCTTTATACCATTAGTTAATTTTTCGTACATTTCGATGATATCATCAACGCTATCAGGTAATATAAATCCGCTTTTTATCATCGCATTAGGAATATCTTTTACTATGAATTCTAATCCGTGCTTACACTGCGACCGCTCTAATTGAATAAGCTCTTTTTTAATTATATCATATTCCCATATGCTTATAGATGTATTACTGTATACAAACTCAAACCGCTTTTTCTCCCAAAGCAGTTGCTCATTTAATTTTTCTAATTTCATTTGCTCTTTTTTTGATAAACTTGACTTGCGTTTTAAATATATAGATAATATTATACATAATAAAGTTACGAAAATTAATATGATGATTATTACT
>JAVVUQ010000096.1:0-5426 GCA_036653075.1 Clostridia bacterium
AGTTGAAAATTATAATAATTAAATTATTCATATTAAATATAAAATTACTATTTGTTATTTTAATTAGTCATTTGATTAAGCAATATAATAATTCTAAAATTTATAAAAGGATATTTCCTATTGTTACGCATTATTTACCGCCTAATATTTCTTTAATTTTATCCCAAAGCGTTGCTTTTTTCACGGTGTTATTTACGATAATATCTGCGCTATCCACCATTTGATTGTCGCTGTTATAGACATAAACTTTGCCTATTTTATCTCCTGCGTTAAGCGGAGCTTTAATTGAAGTTGGATAATCATACCTAATTTCTCCTTTATTTTTGCCTTTTTCTCCAAATAAATACAAATCTTTGTTTGAACTAATTTCTACTTCTTTTAAAATTCCTTGCACAATTGGAATTTTTGCTATTATTTGTTCTTTCATAAGCATTTTTTTACTTTCAAAATTAGCAAATCCATAATTGAGCATAGCGCTGCTATCGGCAAATCTCGTTTTACTTTCGACGCCACCTAAAACAACCGATATTAATCTTAGACCATTTCTACTTGCCGTTGCGCATAAACAATGCTTAGCTTCGTTAGTAAATCCAGTTTTTCCTCCGTCGCAGCCATTATAAAATTTTACTAATTTATTAGTGTTGGTAAGATTTGTTATTCTTCCGCTTGGATGAACAAGCTCGTCCATCCAAATCTTTGAATATTTAAAGTAATCGTTATATTGGATTAATTGCTTCATACATAGAAATACATCTTTTGCTGTGGAATACGCTTCTTGCAACGATGGTAAACCCGTGCAATTTTCATAATGCGTATTTTTCATTTCCATCTTTTGAGCTTTATTATTCATTTCTGTAACAAACGCTTCTTCACTACCGCTTATTGTTTCAGCTAACGCAACGCAACTATCATTGGCTGAAGCTATTATTATAGTTTTTATTAGCGTTTCAACCATATATTTTTCACCAACATCTAAAAAAGCTTGCGAGCCGCCCATTCCTGCTGCATTATGGCTTATTTCTACAACATCGGATAATTTAAGTTTACCATTATTAATTGAATCAAAAATAATATTTAAAGTCATTATCTTAACCATACTCGCAATAGGATATTTTTCATTTGAATTTTGCTCAAATATAATCTTTCCAGTTTGAGCTTCAGCTAAAATCGATGACCTATTAGACATTTGCGGTAACAAATTTACCTCGAACGTTTTACTATAAACTGCGCTTTCATCAATAATATTACTATTAAACACTTCTTTTGTATTTGATACCATAGGTAAATTTCTTTCACTAATGGTATTTATAATAGTTATAGGCAATATAAAAGTTAATAATGCCCATATAATTATAGCTTTTTTCATTTATTGTTCCTCCATAATACTTTTCTTTATTGTATGCACTTAACGCCTTCTTATACGCAAATAACTGCTTAGTAATTTGAAAATTAATAAATTTAAAATAAAATATAAATATTATAGAAAAAATAATTATTTATAAAAACAGAATAAGCGGTTTAACTATTATTACTACAATTAACGAAGAAACTAAACTTAATACGGCAGCGGCAATAACAGCGATTATAAATATTTTTGCAACTTTATTTTTTAAATATGTAAAATTATTGTCACAACAATCGTTTGCTTTAACAGAAAAAACATACTGAAAGGCTAAAATAATAAATACGCCAATTTCATATATTAAAAATACAAAAATAGTAAAAATTATGCCTACTACCGAATATTTTATTACAACTGTAATTATTGCCACACAAAAGGCAACTCCGCTCATTATGGCGGTAATATAATGAATAGGTGAAAGCCATTTGCATAGCGACGCTAATCCAACAATCAGAATTAACGCAAAAGCAGATTTAAAAAAATTCCAAAAATACGAAAAAATACCGCCGCCTGAAATAACAACTAAAAACCATTCCTTTTGATTGTAAATCATCAATTGAACGTTACTTATCGATTTGTAGTAGACTGCTCCCACAATAAAACCAATTACTATGGCGATAGCGTAGCAGATAAGACGAATTTTATTTTTACTAAAACAATCTGCTATTTGATATTTTAAATCATTAAAAAAAGACTGTACTCTCATACAATATATTATTCATAATATATAAGAATATTCATATATTGGTATTTTTTATATAATAATTATTATTTTAAGCGTTCCTATCCATACATTATATTATTTTTACATTTATTTATTGCTCGCTCAGCCTACGGCTATCGCTCGCTTGTCGCAATAATGCCTATGTATAATAGATAAATTTATTCCGTCGCTAACTATCTACGGTTATCGTTGGTTTTTATTGGAATAAATCTATCTAAGTATTTAGTTATTTTATATATCTATTCTAATTTAATGTATAGGCTATTGCGCTTCGTTTAGCATAAATTCAGCATATATTCCATAACCTTTTATGCAATCATTTACAAATACGTGTGTTACTGCGCCAACAAGTTTGTTGTTTTGAATAATTGGACTTCCACTCATACCTTGAACTATGCCGCCTGCTGCTTCAATTAATCTTGAATCAGTAATTCTTATAATTATACCTTTATCGTTATCTATAGGTTGATTTATAGCTTTTATTATTTCAATATCATATAATAATGGTTTTTTTCCATTTATGGTTGTAAAAATTTGAGCTTTACCTGGTTTTACATCTTTGGCTTTAATAATACTGATTTTATCTAAATTTTTACAATTTTCTTTGTACATTTTACCATAAACGCCAAATTTATTGTTCTTAAAAACCTTGCCCATTACTTTTTCACTAAAATTTCCTTTTAACTCTCCCGCTCTCCCTGCGCTACCTTTATTTATACCATTGATTTCGCAATCAAATATAGTACCGCCACTTATACTGTATATTTCTCCCGTTTCACCATTAACTATTGGATGACCTAAGCTTCCAAATTGACCATTTTCACGCACAAAAGTAAGCGTGCCTATTCCACTACTGCCTTCTTTTGCCCAAATTCCTAATTTATATTTTTTCGTAGATAAATCTAAAGCTGCTGTCAATTTAGCGCTCATTGCTTTTCCACTTCGCAAAAATTCAATTGAAAGAATTGCTCCTTTGCTTTCTGCCGTAATTTTAGATAAAATCGCAACGCTGTTTATCTCTTTTCCATCAACTTTAATTATTACGTCACCTATTCTAATATCGCCTTCTACTGCGGGACAACGCATACCATCTATTGTTAAAACTTCGCTTATTCCAATAACCTTTACTCCCTTAGAATCTAAACTTATTCCAATAGGCGTTCCACCTAATCGAACAGTTTCTATTTCTGTTACCTTTCCACCAAATAGCACTTCTCCAACTTTATCTATAACAGTTGGTGATTGCTGTGATATAGAAACATCTAAATCATTATTGATAGGCATTCCTACGGCAGTAATATCACTATCTTTTAGATTTGACAAACGTGTTACATAATTATTATCAATATCGCTACTATCCGATGATAATTGCAGGTTTTCTGGCATTTCCGCTAAAACTTGCGCAGTTTCATCATTATTACTGTCTATATATGTCTGCTTTGACCAAAAATCCGCATTACATTCACCTGTAATCGCAGTTGCAATGGGCAAAACTGTAAAAATACTGATTAACATTATACTTATAACTAAAAGAAATTTTTTCATTAATACCTCATAATTATTCCGCTTATTTAAAATCATTTCAATCGCTGTATTTATATTATAATATAAATTATTTCAATCGCTGTATTTATATAATAATATAATAACATTTTATATTTTCATATTTATATAAATTTATCTAACAATCTATACATCAAAATGAATAATAAACAGCATTTAACTCTTGGTTAGTTTGAGCTTTATTTAAATATATATTCATACGCGCGCTACTTTTTTATATAAAATATATATATAAAAAATTAACCAAAATACAATAAAGCTATTTTTCACTGTATTTTGGCTATTTACATTATAGTTAATAATATTAATTTAATTTTTTATAAAGTTTATTGTCAAATTGAACGTAATTTTACTTACTTGTTTTTTCTGTTATTTTTTTATAAGCGGCAAAAGCTAATTTAACATAGTCATTAAAGCTTGCAGCGCTTGCCCCTGAATCAATTTTCATTTTTTCCATAGCTTTATCTGTCATTGAAACTACTTCTGCTTTATTAAATTCTTTTATTAATTGTGTTTCAATTAAATGCATATTTAACGCCCATCCTTTTCTTTCGCCTAAATCTGTCGACCAATAACCCGTAGAACTTTTTGATATTCCTCCATTGTACGCCACTTCAGCTATTTTTTGATATTCTTTTTTGTCCATTTTTCCAACCGTAATCAAACCGCTTTTTAGCACTTGAACATACCATTTTCCCCCTTCATCAGTGGAGATATACGTGTTTAACGAAGCTTTGTTGCTACTTTTATAATCTATTACATAACGTTTAGGATCATATGATTTTCCCTTTTCATCTTTAAATTCAGATGTAAATAAAGTATAATTTTCGCCATCAATACTTATATTATTTATATATTGCGCCTCTTTGCCATTTGATGTAACTACCATTGTTAAATTATCCGCAGAAAACTTGTCCATAGCATAATTTGCAACATTAAAAAATGTTGTTGGCATAAAATATTCTTCAAACTTAACGGTTACTACACGCCCTGATTTGTCACTTTCTAACTTAACTTCGCCAATATAAGAACTATGCACAATTGCGTATGCGTAAACTTGCCGCACAGTATTTGAGTTTTCACATCCAAATATTGAAAATGATAATATTAACACTAATATTATCGTTATTACTTTTATATATTTTTTCATAAACAACCTCCAACGTTTTGTTTTTATTATTGACACGCAAAACTTTTTTTATACTTTCTATAAAATTATCATTGAAAATAATTTATTCAACTTTATTATAATATTTTATATCATTATTTGACAAACCCAAGTTATTATTTTATAATAAATTAATAAAATAGCCCTTATTAATGCGCTATATATATAGTATTAACGTAATGATATTAGCTTATTAGTTAATTAAATAGTTGATAAATAAGCTATTATAATACATTTTTATTACTAATAGTACAATTTTTTCTATCTCTTTATAGATTAATTCTATCAAATTTTGATTATAAAGGATATAAAATAACTTTATTCAATCATAGCTGAGATTTTTCGACAAAATATCTTTTAAAAACATATTATTCGTTGAAAATGTTTATTAAATTACTATCCATATGCTTGATTAATGTGCTATTATATATACATAAATATTCAAGGTATTAGGGGGATAAATTAAATTACATAAATAAATAAAACATTGAGATAATTGACAATAACTTTATAAATATATTATGTCCACTTGCCTTAAATTATATTATATAATTAATTGTTATAAATAT
>JAVVUQ010000097.1:0-5419 GCA_036653075.1 Clostridia bacterium
CAACTATTTTTTAATGTAAAAACTACGAATTTTATATTTTATAGCTATTTTTGATTATGTAAACTATGAATTATTAATTTTATAGATATTTTTTATAACAACTTTTTAATGTATTTTTTAAATGCAATAAAAAACATTTCATAAATAAAATAATTTTTAAATATCTCCAACAAAACGCAATGTTTCAATTGTTAATAAGGTGAACAGGCCAGAAAGGGGGGACAACAAAAATAAAAAATCTCTCTGGCGTCTGCAAACCATTGCCAATATAAATAAATGCTATTCGTTTTTGAGCAGACGAATTGAAGTGATTAAGTTGGTTTGATTTTATAATAATTAAGTGTATTAATATATTGCGCTTACCCTCAATTTATATTATAAGCTGTATTATTAGCGATGAAAAAAAGCTACAATCATATTTATATTGGCAACTAATTCATCTAATCATTATATAAATAATATATTTGCAAATTGGATTATGTAGCGTATTATAATAAGATTTTAAGTAAATTAAAATTTAAGGTGATTAAAAAGCGCTTATATAATGATTAGAAAAAAGGGAAAGGGAAGAGGAATCATTAAAAAAGTAAGGAGAGAAAGAAAATGAAAAATTCAAAAGCGTTAGTATGTGTGTTGGTTATTATGGCGATGGTATTTAGTTTTGTTGGTTGCGGTCCAACCACTCCTACAAAAGTACTTAAAACGCCCGTGGCGTCAGTAAGCGATATTTATGCGTTCTCGTGTATGTCCACAGCTGAATTATTGACTACAATGTCACAACCAAAAGTAATGTCAAAAGTTGCTTTGATGACAAGATTATCAAATAACAATGTATTTTTTATGTCAAAAACAAACGATATGATTAATTTAAACGATGCAAGCAACGAAACAGGCGATAGCCTTGAAAATCAAATTAAAGAAGTAAATAGTTACCTTGCAATGTTTGAAGGTATGTTATCAGGCAAAAGCCCTATTGAAACTACAATAACTCAAAATGCTATATATAAAGATGTAACATATACAAGTTGTATGAAAATTGAAGTCAAAAATTTAGATGGCACAGTTAGCGCATATGAATTTTATTTCAATGAAACAGTAGCTAAGGTAGAAGCGCCAACAGAAGAAGAACCTAATCCAGAAGAAGAACCTAATCCAGAAGAAGGCACAACTCCAGAAGAAGGCACAACTCCAGAGGAAGGAACAACTCCAGAAGAAGATACAACTCCAGAGGAAGGAACAACTCCAGAAGAACCTAATCCAGAAGAAGATGCAACTCCAGAAGAAGAAGATGATGTAATTGATGAAAATGAACGTGAAGAAGAAATTGAAACTGAATTAAGCGGAATAATGATTTGCAATGGAGTGGAATATATTGTAGAAGGCAAAAAAGAAATTGAAACTGAAGAAGAAGATGGCAAGATAGAGAAAGAATTTAAAATTACTTTTATTGCTACCGATGCAAACAAAAATTCCATTAAAGTTGTGCAAAGCGTAGAAGAAGAAGAGGGCGAAAAAGAGCAAAAGTTCACATTTGAAATGCGTGATGCTGATGGTAATGTAGTAAATAAAAGCGTTTTACAAATGGAAGTAGAAGATGGTGAAGTAGAGATTGAGCTTGAATTAGAGGATAAAGGCGTAGTTAATAGATATAGATTTGAACGTGAAGGCGACGAAATCAATATTCATTATACAAATGCCGAAGGAAAAGAAGTAGTTTGCACAGTGACTATAACAACAGATGCAGATGGTAAAACAGTTTATACTTACACATTTCCAGACGGACACAAACAAGAAGAAGACAAGGATTAACATTTAATGGATTAAATTAAATAATAAAAAATGCGCATATGATATAGCCCCTTTACATAGGAAAAAGGGGCTTATTTTTATACTTTATTATTCGACAATTTATGCAATTAAATATGAAGGTATATGGCTCTTTATTTATTGACATATTCGCAAACAAGTTATATAATAAAATAAACTATAATATAAAAAAATATTAGTATAGTTTCAAAATAATCTTAAGATAAGGCTTACGTAATAATATTTTATTATGTAATGGAGGTGCAAGTTGTTATTAAATCCAGGAATAGAAATCTTTGATGGTTTTGTTATTTACTATTATGCGATAATCATTGTAACAGGAATGATTTTTGCAATGTGGCTAATGACGGTATTACTTAAACATCAAGGCAAATCGCCTGATGATATGTACACATATGTAATAGTTTTATTGCCTATTGCAATGTTGAGTGCAAGGCTATATACTTTTATATTTCCGCACGAAGGCGAAATTGTAGATTGGAGCAGATTTTTTATGTTCCGAGACGGAGGCATAGCTATATATGGTGGCGTAATAGGCGGATTATTGTCCGTTATAACCGTTAGTTTAATAAAAAAACAAAATACGATAGATATAATAGACACAATTGTACCGGGACTAATAGCGGCTCAAGCCATAGGTAGGTGGGGCAACTTTGTAAATCAAGAAGCATACGGACAACTTGTAACTGACCCAAAATTGCAATGGTTTCCAATGTCAGTGTTTATAGATGATAAAAACGCTTGGTTTCAAGCAACTTTTTTCTATGAAAGCGTGTGGAATTTAATTGGTTTTGCCATTATGATGTTATTGATTTTTAAATGGAAATACGTAAAACGAGGACTTGCTACCTTTTTTTATTTCATTTGGTATGGAATAGGTAGACTATGGATAGAAGCATTAAGATCGGATAGTTTGTATTTTGTATTTTTTGGTTATAAAACGGACATAAAAGTTTCTCAACTTGTTTCTATAATAGGCATAATCGGCGGATTAATCGGAATGATTATCGTTTACAGGCAAGAAATTAAAAAATTCATATTTAAAATTAAAAATCCTAAAACCTAATTTCAAATTTATTAATAAATACTATAAAATTACAATACTTAAACATATAAATGATTATTAGATTAATAAATAAATGAACATAAAAGATAAATTTATATATAAAAGATAGATAGATTAACATAAATATAGATAGATAAATTTAATAATGAAATGTAGATGACAGGAGATAGAAATGGAATTAAAGCGTAATTTGACGTTACTCACTGATTTTTATGAGTTAACTATGATGAATGGATACTTAAGGTATAATTTAGCTGAAAAGATTGCGGTATTTGACTTATTTTTTAGAGATAATGAAGAAAGCGATTTTTGTGTAGCGGCTGGGTTACATCAAGCGGTTGAATATATCAAAGATTTGCATTTCGACCAAGAAGATTTAGAGTTTTTGAGGCAAAAGGGAGGTTTTGACGAGGTTTTTTTGAAACGATTGTCAGAATTTAAGTTTACTGGTGAAATATATGCAATGGAAGAAGGCACGATAGTTTATCCATTTGAACCGCTTTTAATAGTAAAAGCTCCAATATTTGAAGCTCAACTTATGGAAAGCGCATTATTATGTATATTGAATTTCCAAACGTTAATAGCTACTAAAGCCAACAGAATAGTGCGGGTAGCAGCGCCAGCGGCAGTAGTAGAATTTGGACTTAGACGCGCTCAAGCTCCAGACGCATCAATTTATGGCGCTCGCGCAGCGGTAATAGGCGGTTGCGATTCAACAAGCAATGTGCTTAGTTGTCAAATGTTTGATTTTGTTCCAAAGGGAACGCACGCTCACAGTTGGATTATGGCATTTCCAACGGAGATAGAAGCGTTTAGAGCTTACGCCGATTTATTTCCCGATGGTTGTTTACTACTTGTGGACACTTACGATACGCTTAATAGTGGAATTCCAAACGCAATTAAAGTTTTTGATGAATTAAAACAGAAAGGGCATAAACCTTTAGGTATACGATTAGATAGCGGTGACTTAGCATATTTATCAAAAAAAGCAAGAATTATGTTAGACGAAGCAGGGTATACTGACGCAAAAATTTTTGCAAGCGGTGATTTAGACGAATACACAATTGAATCATTAAAGATACAAGGTAGTCGAATTGATATTTATGGCGTCGGAACATATCTAATTACAAGTCACAATAATCCAAGTTTAGGCGGAGTGTATAAATTGGCTGCCATAGAAGAAAATGGTAAATTGATACCAAAAATGAAAGTATCAGACAATCCTTTTAAAATAACCAATCCAGGATTTAAAAAGGTTATGAGATTGTATTCTAAAAAAGATAATAAGGCTTTGGCTGATGTAATATGTTTATTTGATGAAGAAATAAACGAAGATGCGCCCATTAAACTTACGCATCCGACAGACAGATGGAAAAGCAAAGTAATAACGGATTTTTATGCTAAAAATTTGCTTAAACCAATATTTATTAATGGAAAATGCGTATGTGATTTGCCATCAGTAAGCGTAATTGCTGAAAAAACAAAGTTAAATCAAAGTGAATTTTGGGAAGAATATACACGAGTAACCAAACCACAGACATATAAAGTAGATTTAAGCGATAAATTATACAATTTAAAGCATACAATGTTGGAAAACAATTTGATTTCAAATGATTGACAAATGCGTAAGAAAAATAAAGTAAAGGTTGATACAAGAATTTAATAATTAATAGTAACGGTGCGATTATGGAAGTGAAACCTAATATGAAAAGATTTAAAATTGTATTTCGAGGTTATGATATAGAGGAAGTAGATGAATTTATAGATAATAATATAAATAAATCTTCTGATATTATGGCGGAACAAAAAACTCGAATTTTTGAATTGCTTGAAGAAAATCGTAAACTTACGGAAGAAATTGAGCAAGGAAAGAAACAACAAAATAATATTTCGGGAGCGTTGTTGCAAGCGACGGCTAAGGCTGACCAAATAATCGCCGAAGCGAGAATACTTGCAGATGCTGAAATTGAAAGAGTAAGAATTTTTCAATCAAAATGGGAGTTTTACGCAACAAAAATGCTGGTAGAGTTGGCGCCTAAACAGAGAATGTTATATGAAAAACTTTCGCAACGTGTTGACGAGGCGTTAGGAAAGTTTTCTATCGATACGCAAAATAGAAAATTGTCAGCCGCAACATTAACCGATAACGCGCCCGTTAACCATATTAAAAAAATGGAAAATGTTATGGAAGAAGTAAATCATTCCAAACAAAATCTTCCTGAAACTAAAATCGCCACACAACACGCAATCGAATTAAACGAAGTGTACGACACTAAAGAAAGTTTAGAAGATTTACTTAATGACTTGTGAGAATGAAACGTATAAATTTTTTATGATTGAATATCGCTCAATTATTAATTAAATAAACCTATTACTACTTTAAATTGTCACAAATACCGAGGTTGGTTACGTGAACTACCATATTTATCACGAAAATTGCAAAATCATAAACAATGATATAAATTATAATAAAAATAAATATATAATAAATATAAATATATAATAAAAATAAATATATAATAAAAA
>JAVVUQ010000098.1:0-5258 GCA_036653075.1 Clostridia bacterium
ATTACAAGCCTTTCAAGACCCGTATATAGTTCATCCAATGCAGTTTTTGTTGGATTATCCCATTGCGTTTTCATTTATAGGATTGACAGGATTATTTACAAACATAAAAAAAATATCAAATAAACCTGCGCTTTGCTTTATTTTAGGTGGAACGCTTGCAAGCGTACTTAGATTTTTCTCGCACGTTTTAAGCGGTGTGTTTGCTTTTAGCGTTTATGCGCCAGAAGGCATAAGTCCGTGGATTTATAGCATTGGATATAATAGTTTCGTTTTTGCGGATATTTTAATAGCTTTAGTCGTAGGCGGCTTGATTTTAATTTCAAAACGATTCATCTTTGTAATGAACTCTTATGCGCAAAATAAAATATAAAATTAAACTGATTTTACAGCAATAAAAAACATAAATGTATAAATAAAATATTAATATAAGCTTGCATATAAAATTAATGTGCAAGCTTTTTTTTGTTAATATTTACATAGGCGTAATTAAAGCTTTTTTATTTGTATTAGCGATTGTAAAAAGATGATAGTTTATTTATAATTTATTTGATTATCACAGATTATAAATTTTACTCATATACTGTGCTGTAAACATATTTTATATTTTTAGCGTAAATAAACTGAGATAACGATAAAGAAATTATTATACTTTTGAAATCTATATATAAATTGTAAATAAATGTTGCATATTGAAAGATAGATAATTATTATATTTTATATGTCGTATATTGAAAGATAGATAATTATTATATTTTATATGTCGTATATTGAAAAATAATAATTATTATATATTATATGTTACGTATTAGATTAAAAAATAATTTTTGACGGAGGAACTGATGTTTTATTATTCTGATTTAATTGCGGAAATTGACGAGTTTAGGCGGCGTAATGTTGAAGTAGGGAGTATAGGCAATTCAGAGTTAGGTCAAGAAATACCATATATATTTACGGGAAATAAATTAGGTAAAAAAATTATTATAACAGGCGCAATACACGCTCGAGAGCATATTACTGCGTTATTGACGATATGTTTATGTAAGGACTTAATAAAGCAGCAAAAATCGTGTGGCGTTTATTTTATACCGATGGTAAATCCAGATGGAGTGCGTTTAGCAACGGAAGGGAAATTATTTTTAGATAGTTTAGGTATAGATAAGAAAAAATATGTAGATAAAGTTTTAAAAATCAACAACAGCAATGATTTTTCATTATGGAAAGCTAATATAAATGGAGTAGATTTAAATGTAAATTTTGATGCGAGTTGGGGAAGTGGCAAACAAAATGTATTTTATGCAAGAATGTCTGATTATGTTGGTAAAGCGCCTAATGACCAAGCGGAAACTAAAGCGTTAATTAATTTTACTAAGTCTGTTATGCCATCGGCTGTTATTGCGTATCACTGTAAAGGGGAAGAAATATACTGGAATTTCAAACAAAGCGGAGGACAGTTATGGCGAGATTATACCTTTGCAAGACGTATTTCCAGAATAACAGGATATAGCATTTCGGATAGGCGAGGAAGCGCTGGCGGGTATAAAGATTGGTGTATTGACAAATTGAAAATTCCGTCATTGACAATAGAAGTAGGCGAAGATAAACACGAACATCCTTTCCCCTACGCTGAATTTAAATCTATTTATGAAAAAAATAAAAAAGTTGTAGATGAAACTATTGCTTTTGTAGAAAATAGAATTGACGAAAAAAAGCAAAATTAACTTTACATAATAGTAAAAATGTGATAAACTTATAATATGAGTTTAAACGAATTATTAAGCGGATATGGTTTCAAATTTAACAAAAAGTTTGGACAGAATTTTATTTCCGACAAAAATTTACTTGAAGCTATTGTTAAAGATAGTAAGATAAGTAATGACGATATTGTTATAGAAATAGGCGCAGGCGCAGGTACATTAACTGCGCAACTTTGCGCGCAAGCAAAAAAAGTTATTGCATTTGAGATTGATGCTAATTTAAAACCGATATTAAACGAAACGCTTAGCGGTTATACAAATTATGAAATTATTTATGAAGATGCGTTAAAGTGTACAAAAGAGAGAATACAGTTGTTGACGAATGATTGTCAATTTAAAGTAGTTGCAAACTTACCTTACTATATCACCACGCCGATAATTATGAAGTTTATTGAAGAAGAATATAAAGCGCAATCATTGACGGTTATGGTGCAATATGAAGTCGCAAAGCGGTTGACGGCTGAGGCCAATACCGTTGATTATGGCGCAATAACAGTTGCTATTGACTTTGTGTCCGACGCAGTAATTACACGAAAGGTAAATAGACAGATGTTTTATCCAGCGCCCAACGTAGATAGCGCCGTGGTGTATATTCCAATTAATAGAAACAAATATTTTGGAAAATATAAGGAAACTCAAAGGCTTGTCAAAGCTGGGTTTAATATGCGTAGAAAAACATTAGTTAATAACCTCATTGCTTCATATGCGATTAATAGAAGCGATGCAGAAGCGTTAGTTATAAAAAATGGGTTAGATAAAAATATTAGAGCGGAAGCCATGACGACGCAACAATTTTATGATTTAGCGAAAGATTTAAGCGGTTATTGATAAAGACAACAAGTTTTGTAATTATGGCAATTAATAAAGATATAAAAGACAATTTTAGAGATATTTTTAAATAGGAGGCGTCCGCGCATAATTAACAAGTATGTATCGGAGAAGATATGAAAGGATTATTGGTTACTAATGGATTTGTCGTATGGGACAAGTTTGAGAAAATATATGAGATGTTGTCGGAATCGTTTGCTAAACACGATTGCAAGCTAATTAGAAAAAATAACATTGATTTAATGTTACCTATCAACGAACCTATGCCTCAAGCGGATTTCGTTTTGTTTTGGGATAAGGATATTACCTTAGCTAAAAGATTGGAAAAAAGAGGGTTGCGACTATTTAATTGCGTTCGCGCGTTAGAAAGTTGTGACGATAAGAGCTTAACCGCTGTTGAAATGGAACTTAGCGGTATTAAAATGCCTAAGACAATCGTTGCGCCTAAAACTTTCTTGCCATATAACGATTATGGATTTTTAAAGATAATTCAACGAGAATTAGAGTACCCTTTTGTACTAAAAGAGTGCTTTGGAAGTTTTGGCAACCAAGTATGGTTAATCGAAGACTATGAGATGCTAATAAATAGAGTCCGTCAAATTTCGCCACGACCTATGCTTTTTCAAGAATATATAAAAAGTAGTTGCGGTAGAGATATTCGAGTGCAAGTTGTAGGAAATAAAATTGTCGCTGCCGTAAAACGTGTAGCAAAAGAAGGCGATTTTAGAGCTAATGTCACTAACGGCGGTAAAATGTATCCTTACTCATTAACGGACAAGCAGGCGGAAATGGCTTTAAAAGCTTGTGAAATTTTGGGCGTTGATTTTGCAGGAGTGGATATATTATTTGGCGAAAACGAAGAACCAGTATTATGCGAAATTAACACTAACGCGCATTTTAAAAACCTCTATGACGCAACAGGTATAAACACAGCAGATTTTATCGCAGAGTATATAATATCCGAAGTTTCAAATAATAAAAGATAGGTAAATAAAATCAATAGATTAATAAATCAATTTTTAATTAATATATTTAGTTTTAACTCATATGTTTAGTTTTGATTTTAGAAGGTGGGTATGGTATTAATAATTTATGATAAAGAGCGTCAAAATGGTAACGAACGGTTTTCGCAATTGTTGGGCGCAGGACTGTCAAAAAGAGGAATTGAATTTAAGACAATTTTAGATAGTGAAATAGATGATAAAACTATCGCTGATTGCGCAATAATGCGTACATTTTCTGATAAATTATGTGAAAAGCTCAAGCAACTACAAATACCGCAATTGAATTGCGCGCGTATGCAGCGTACGGCGAATGATAAAGCAGCTACTTATGGTTTTGCAAAGTCGCTTGGAATTCCCGTATTAAAGCATTATGTAATAAAAAGTTCTTATTCAGATATTCCAATATTTACGCCATTTGTTGCAAAGTCAAGGTTTGGACACGGCGGAACGCAAGTATTTTTAGTTAAAAATGATAGCGAATATAAAGAAACAGTAGCAAAAATTGGTGAAGAAACCTTTATTGCGCAAGAATGCGCAGATTTTGGTAAAGATAAACGCGTATACGTCGTTGGAGGCAAACCTATTATAGCTATGCTTAGAACAAACGAAAATGACTTTAGAAGTAATTATAAATTGGGCGGAAAAGCTTTAAAGGTGGAAGTTGGCGAAGCTGAAAGCGAATATATTCAACGTATTCATGGTTCGATAAAAACCAACTTTGTAGGCGTGGATTTTGTGTATAGAAACAATATTGCGTATTTGAACGAAATTGAAGATATCGTAGGCAGCAGAATGGTTTACGAAAATACAGATATTGACATTTTAGATTTGTACGCGCAGCATATTAAAGAGTATTTAGTTGAAAAAAATAAATAATTAATAATAATTAAAGACAATACGCTAAATAAGGAGATAAGATGGAAGTATTAAAGAAAATGTGGGCGAGCATTGTGGATTTTTTCGTAAATCCAAATACTTATTGGAATATTGTAGCAGTTTTACTCTTTTTAATATTAGGCTACATTGCGATGAGAGTTATTAAATCATTATTCATTAAATCGCTTGAACATAATAAACACGTGGATAGAACATTACGAGGCTTTTTAGTATCGCTTTTTAGCTTTGGATTATATGTTGCTTATTTTATTATATTAGCGGGATTATTGAAAATTGATACGGGCAGCATAATCGCTATCTTAGGTTCGGTAGGTTTAGCTTTATCGTTAGCTTTACAAGATAGCTTAGGCAGTATCGCTAACGGCATTATTATACTATTTAACAAACCATTTAAAGAGGGCGATTGGATTGCCGTTGATGGAGTTGAAGGTACGGTAAAAGGCATCTATATCTTGACAACTGTATTGACAAGCACAGATAATAAGAAAATTATCCTTCCAAATTCACATATTACAAAACAAACAGTAGTGAATTACTCAGCTGAAAAGACACGTAAAGTTATTCACGAAGTAAACGTAGCGTATAATACCGACATAGATAAATTAGAGTCAATCGCCAAAGAATTAATGCAAAGCGACGACAAAATTCTTCAAGAACCTTCGTACATTTTTAAAATGAACGGATTCGGCGCAAATTCATTGCGATTTATGTTGACGTATTGGGTTAATTGTGAAGATTATTGGGCTACCTATTGGGGTATGAATAGAAAAATGTT
>JAVVUQ010000099.1:0-5156 GCA_036653075.1 Clostridia bacterium
TATGGATAAATCTTTCGCTGTTTCTACGCAAGATTTTAATACGGCAATTTTAATTGGATTTATGCTCGTTTATTTTCTTATAATCTAAAACCATCGGTTGCAAGTAAATGTTCGAATTCTTCTTTTTCTGTAACTTTATATAAAGTGATTTTGCTACCAAGTACTTGAACTGTTTCTGCAAATAACTTTGTTTCAATTTTTATGGATAAATCTTTCGCTGTTTCTACGCAAGATTTTAATACGGCAATTTTAATTAGTTCGTTGTGAAAAAGTGAAATATTTATCTCATTTATAATATTATCGTTTAATCCGTCTTTTCCAATATAGACAAGGGGTTTAAGCGTGTTTGCTTTGCTTTTTAAAAAACTTCTTTCTTTTGCGTTTATCATAAAACTCCTTTTTTATTATATATTTATTGTATAATTTTATATTTAATTGGTAACTGTTTGCATAAGCGTTAAATATTAATTTAATCGTTCATTAATTTGCATAATCTATATTATATTAAATTTTAAATACAATCACGTAAATTAATGCGTTTACATAATATTTAATCACAATACAGTCAGTATTTGAAATGATATTGAAACTATTTAGCGATAGAATATTTATTTAATCTACAAAGTCAAATTCAATATCGCCCATTCTAACTGTTGAGCCATCTTTTGCACCAAGCGTTCTCAACTTATCAATAACGCCAGCGGTTATGAGCGCGCGTTGTAAAAATCGCATACTATCGTAATCGTCGATTACTACCTTACGACTTAAATTATCCACAAGTCCGCCGATAACTAAAAATGCGCCGTCGTCTTCTCGTATAATCTCAAATGCTGTTTTGTCCATTTCTTCAAACTGATATAGGTCATATTCTAATGGTTTTTGTTTGGGTATTAGTTTTAATCTTTCCGAAACAGCTTGCAATAACGCATTTAAATTTTCGTGAATGAGCGCCATAATTGGTACTACGCAAACATCGGGATAGCGCGATTTAAATCTTTTTAAATTTTCGTCAGCGTTGGGCATATCCATTTTATTAGCCGCTACAATTTGTGGCAATTCTTTTAAAATATTAGAGTATTCGCCTAATTCTTTATTTATAATTTCATAATCTTCAAGCGGATTTCGTTCTTCTGTTCCGCCCATATCCACTACATGCACAATCATTCTCGTGCGTTCAATGTGCTTTAAAAATTCGTGTCCGAGTCCTGCGCCTTGCGAGGCATTTTCTATTAGTCCTGGTATATCGGCAACGGTAAAAGTTTCGTTGTGAAAATCAACGACTCCTAAATTAGGATTAAGCGTTGTAAAATGATAATCTGCAATCTTAGGTCGAGCTGCGCTAATTACTGATAACAATGTAGATTTTCCCACATTAGGGAATCCAACAAGTCCAACATCGGCAATTGTCTTAAGCTCTAATTCAATTTGCCGTTCATTTGTAGGTTCGCCGTGTGAGGCAAACCGTGGCGCTTGACGTCGTGGCGTAGCGTACTTAGCGTTGCCCTTTCCACCGCTTCCTCCACGCATAATAACTTGGCGGTCGCCATCAGAAAATAAATCAGCCATTACTCGTCCCGTTTCAACATCTCGTATTATCGTACCAACCGGCACAACAATAACCATATCTTCGCCCTTGCGGCCATAACAATTCTTCGCTTCGCCATTTGAACCGTCAGGCGCTCGATAATGCCTTTTATAATAGAAGGTGTTTAATGTGTTTTCTTTATCAGATGCAACAAATATAATGTCGCCACCCTTGCCGCCATCTCCGCCATCTGGTCCGCCTCTACTTACAAATTTTTCAGTGTGAAAGTGAACGACTCCATTTCCGCCGTTTCCAGCTTTGATATAAATTTTAACTTTATCTGTGAACATAGATTTCCTTATATTTATTAGTATTTTCATTTAGTAATTATAAATACATTATTAATTACTGTTATATATTTGTCTTTATTAATTACTGTTATATATTTGTCTTTTTATTAAATAAAAATGATATAACGTGGATATTTCTAATATAATTATCTTATAAAAATATATTGTACCATATTGTATTATATCCTATTTATTTTTAACACATTATAAATAACAATAACTTCAACATATTGTATCAAAAACCATTATGCGGATTTTTATGAATTAATTGACGTTGAATATAAACGTATAGCGCGGCGCTATGCGCAACCCCATATTTTAGGCGTTGCGCATAGGTTATTATAAAATTATTATTTAAGTTTAATTGTACTGCAATTTAAAAATAAAGCTTATAATTTTTTTATTCTTGTTTCTATAATCTCTATATTTTCTTGATTATTTCTATAATTTCTATAATTTTCTTAATTATTTTATAGTTTCTATATTTTTTGATTTTATTTTTAATTTTAGAATTAAGTTTCAGTTATAATTTACAATTATTTTTGCAAAAGTTTTTTTGCTTGAGAGTAAACGTTATCTGTTGTTATTTTATAAAAATTAAATAAATCAACAGGTTTTGCTGATGCGCCAAATGCGTCAATTGCGACGATAGCGCCGTCTAAGCCTACGACTTTATACCAACTCATTGATGCCGCTGCTTCAACTGCCAAACGTTTACGAATATTATCAGGTAAAACGCTTTGAATATAGGAAATATCCTGATTATAGAACAATTCGATAGAAGGCATACTGACAAGTCTTGCTTGAACGTTTTCAGCGATTAATTTATCATAAGCTTTCATTGCGATATCTAATTCGCTGCCCGAGGCAATAATGATAATTTCTGGATTTTCCGTGGTTTTTACGATATAGCCACCTTTTTTTGCTTCAAACGAGGTTTCGTTATATTGAGGTAGCGCCTGTCTTGAAAGGACTAAAACAATAGGTTTATCTCCATTAATCGCATAATCCCAACCGCAAAGAGTTTCTTTTGCATCAGCTGGACGGAACACCATTAAGTTTGGAATAGCTCTAAGTCCTGCAAGTTGTTCGATTGGTTCGTGAGTAGGTCCGTCTTCGCCGACGCCTATACTATCGTGCGTTAAAATGTAAGTTACGGGCAAATTCATTAGCGCTGACATTCTCATCATACCTTTCATATAATCGCTAAACACAAAAAATGTTGAGCAATAAGGTTTTAATCCACCGTGCAAAGCAATACCATTGCAAATTGCCGCCATTGCTTGTTCTCTAATTCCAAAATGAATATTGCTTCCGCCTCTATCAGTACTTGAGTAATAGGAGCGTTGTTTCATAACAGTTAAATTTGAAGGTCCTAAATCAGCTGAGCCGCCAACTAAAGAAAGTAGTTTATCCGAAAGTTTATTTAAAATTATGCTCGAAACTTCTCTTGTAGCCATAGGTTTTTCAATGCCTGTTTCAATTTTTAACACATCGATTTTTTCACCATCTAAAAAGGATTGTAACTGCAAGTATAATTCAGGATAAACAGCTTTATAATTATCCATCATTCTATTGTAAGCTATAGTTTTTGCTATGCCTTTTTCAGTGATTTTTAAAGTGTAATCATAAACTTCGTTAGGAAGTTCAAATGGTTGATTTTCCCAATTATAGAAAGCTTTAGTCGCTGCAAGTTTATCATCTTTTAAAGGCGAACCGTGCGCGCCCGCTGTGCCAGCGACAGGACTACCATAACCTATTGTCGTGTTTACGATTATAACAGAGGGTTTATCTTTTTGATTTTTGCAACGGGAGATGGCTTCATCAATTGATGCGACATCGTTGCCATCTAAAACTTCAATTACATTCCAATGTTGCGCTTCAAACCGTTGCGATAGACATTCGTCGAAAGCGTCATCTTTGTCGCCTTCAATAGTAATATTGTTTTTATCATAAACAAGGATAAGTTTATTTAACTTAAGCGTGCCAGCTAAACTCATCGCTTCAAATCCAACGCCTTCCATTAAACAGCCTTCGCCGCATAACGCATAAGTATAATGGTCAAAAACAGGATATTCAGTTTTATTAAAACGAGCCGATAGCATAGTTTCAGCCATAGCCATTCCAACTGCATTAGCAATTCCTTGCCCTAATGGTCCAGTTGAAGCGTCCACACCATCAGTAACTTTATATTCGGGATGTCCCGGAGTAACGCTGCCCATTTGTCTGAAATTTTTTAAATCATCGATTTTTACATTATAGCCAAATAAATGCAACGTTGCATATAATAACGCAGAACCGTGTCCTGCTGATAAAACAAAACGGTCCCGATTAATTGCCGAAGAATTTGTTGGGTCGTTTTCCATCGCCGAAAAAATAGCGTTCATTGCCGGAGCAGCGCCTAAAGGTAAACCAGGATGTCCAGAGTTTGCCTTAGCTATCTGCTCAATTGCTAACATTCTTGCTGCGTTAATTGTAAGTTGTCTATTCATTAATATTCTCCTTGTCAATATTCCATATTTCTATAATTTTAAGACTCTCTCAAAAATTTATAGTAATTGGCGTAATTGGTGTATCCGACAGGACTTGAACCTGCAACCTTCGGAGTCGGAGTCCGATGCTCTATCCGTTGAGCCACGAATACATATATTTAAATTTAAAATTATTCACTTATTAAACACTTTTTACAATAGCTATGCAATTAGATAACAAGCTAAAAGTAATATATATAATACAATACCAAAGTTGGAAATAAAAGCAAATTGCAAATGCAAAACTATCTATAATATAGTATACTAAATTTTTATTATTTAGTCAATTAAAAGTAACGCCTCAAAAAAATAAAGAGCGACAGCTACAAACAGCGATTAGAATAATAAAGAGCGACAGCTACAAACAGCGATTAGAATAATAAAATATCAAATTTAATCAAAGACAATTAAAAATAAGTATAAAAATAATTTTAAATATAAGTATAAAAAGGTATAACTTTAAATCAACTGTAAGTATAAAAAGGTATAAATTAAGTATAAAAAAATATTAAATAGCAGTATAAGAAAAGATATAGAAAAGAAATTTTTTGAAATGAAGGAATATTATTATTTAATGTTATTAAAATAAAATCATATGATATTTTTAATGATTTTAATAATTATAGGTAAAGGGTAGTCGAATAAAAAGTAAATAATTTATATAAATAAAAAGGGATAAATAAAGGGCGAAAAAGTAAATTTTATATCAAATTATCTTTAAATATACTGTAAAAATATAAAAATTGTATT
>JAVVUQ010000100.1:0-5005 GCA_036653075.1 Clostridia bacterium
TATATTATCGATACACGGATAAGGTTGAAACGTTTGGAATGGATGAATGTTGGTTAGACGTTACGCAGTCGATGTTTTTAGGGAATGGTGAGAAAATTGCAAATGATATAAGGCGAGTAATAAGGGAAGAAACGGGACTTACGGTATCAGTGGGGGTGTCGTTTAACAAAATTTTCGCTAAATTAGGGAGTGATATGAAAAAGCCAGACGCTACAACAATAATTAATTTTGAAAACTTTAAGGAAAAAGTGTGGAATTTAGCTGTATCTGATTTGCTGATGGTTGGAAGTAGCACAACGAAAAGATTAAAATTACTAAACATTAATACCATAGGCGAATTGGCGGTAGCTGATAGCGATGTTTTGCGATATAATTTTGGTATTAACGGATTAATGTTAAAAAAGTATGCGTTGGGATTAGATGATTCCTTGGTGTCGGCTGCAAATTCATTTAAGGAGATTAAAAGTGTTGGGCAAGGAAGTACGCCTGTTTATGATATGGATACGTATGAATCGGCTGAAAAACTTATTATGTTTTTAAGCGAATTAATAGGAAGAAGATTGCGACGGTACGGATTAGTTGGACAATCGGCGCATATCGGACTTAGATACAACAATTTAAGCGGAATTAGTAGACAAAAACAAATATGCCCTACATTTGTAGCAGATGATATGTATAGAGAATTTGATGATTTGCTCCATAAAAGTTGGAATCCAAAAACGGATTTACCGCTTAGAACAATAACTATATCAGTAGGACATTTATCGGAATATGCGAAAGGGATACAGTTATCGTTATTTGATTGTAAAAAAATTGATATTAAAGATAAATATTGCTTAAAAGGAAAAATTATTTCCAATTTAAGCAACATAGGCGAAATTCTAAAAAAGAAAGAAGATTTGCAGTTTACAGTAGATAAAATACGAGAAAAATATGGATTTAGTAGTGTTTTACGAGGCGCAAACATCGAAAATTCTACAATATATGGCTCACAACAACCTGATGACCAATTATTACCATTTCGCAACGAAGGCATAAAAATAAAAGAACCTTTTTAAAAAGATTACTTTTATTTTATTGCAATAATTCAATATTATAATATAATTATATTTCGAGATTGATTAAATTAAGTCAAATCAATAGTACATTAAATTCTATAATAGTTGAAGTATTATATGATAATTAAATATATGATAATTAAATATATGATAATTAAATATATGATAATTAAATATATAGTAATTAAATATATAGTAATTATCGTAATTAAATATATAGAAATTTAGATTATCTTATAAATGGTGCTTTAAAATTTCAATTTTATTTTCTTCAAATTCCATAACTTCACGAGCTAAATCGAGCGTTTTAGCCATAACATCAGGCGTATGACGTAATAATTTGCCCATATCGATAACGCCCATAGTTGTGCCCTGAATCATCATTTCGGCAATTTTACTTGTAGAACTATTTAAAAGTAATTTAACTTTAATCGAAGCTTTTGCCATAGTTTTATTTAACTTTAAGGAAGAATCTATTTCACAACCCATATCGTCGGCAAGAGTTTTGGCGCGATTGAGAAATTCATTATATTTTTCGCCTTGCGAGCGTAAAACGTCGGCGAATTTTTCATTTTTAGCATAAGGAATAATAGCGGTTACGCAATCAAATCCCATAGTAACATTGTTATAGACGCTATTGAGAACAGCAAGCGTATTTTCGTTGCTGGGACTTTTGTTTAAAGCGTCGTGCCATTTTGTATTACTATTAATATCAGATTTTGAAATAGGAGTGTCGATGTGTTCGTAATCTGAAATTTTTGGCGAACTATCTTTTTGTGCTGAGTTTGTTTTGTTTTTAATATTAGCATCCTTTTCAACTGAATCTTTGCTGTCGGATTTGTTTTCAATTTTAGTTTGACTTTTATTTTTTGTAGCGTGTAAGGCTTTGTCGGTCGTGGTTACTTTTTTTTGTGATTTAGGCATTGTGGCGTTGTCATTAGGTAATGTGGATTCTATTTTAGTAGAATCAACATTATGCTTACTATCTGCAACTGACGTACTGATAACATCTGAATCTTTTAATTCTTCTTTCATATAATTGCTCCTATAATGCGAATTGGATAAAATTTATTATTTGTTAACTTAATTTATGAAATTTATATAAAATTTATTAATTATTGCATAGTTGTTGTGTATATTATTGTGTTTTAATTTTATTTTTTACGTTTGATGTATTCATTTACCGAAATTCCCTCTAATCCGTCAGGGTGGTTTAAATCTAAAGTGTAATCTTCATTTTGAATATCGTCGTAATTATCAAACAAACGATTACGTGAAGTTTCAAAATTCATATAATACTCGTGATTAGACTGATGATTTTTCATAAAAGCCTCCATAATGGTTATTTATATTTTAGTTTTTTACGCTATTATAATAAAATTAATCTATATAGCATAAATTTTAAGTATGAAACTTTCTTAAGTAATTATGCGCAGATATTATAAAATTATACTACATACAATAATAGGAATTAAAGTATAATATTAGAAATTAAATATAATGGTACAACGAGATATAAAAATAATTAAATATAAAAATTAAGTTCAAATATAATAAGAAAAAATTACCATAAATAAAAAAGACTAATTGGGAAGTAATTACACAAACTATTTTCAAACGGAGCATATCTGTTTTAAGGAGGTAAATATGCGAGGAGAATTTTTTGCGGGGTTAGCGTTAGGCGCTATGATAGGCGCAATAGTTTTAGAAGCAAGTCCCGAAACAAAAAAAGCTGTTTCAAAGGGACAAACTATGCTTGGAGATAAAATTGAGTCTATAACCAAAAAAATGAAAAAGAAATAAAATGATAAATTAAAACAAAATAGTAATGTTATTTAATAATACAAATAGCAAATAGTAATGTTATTTAATAATACAAATAGCAAAATAGTAATGTTATTTAATAATATATAAATAACAAAAGAGCAAAGAATATAAAGGCTGTCATTATAATAGAGGCAGTCTTTTATATTTAAAAACCTATAAAAGTTTTAGTTTATCAGCTAATAAATAAAAATTTATAAATATGAGAAAATGTTAGGAATTTATTAATAAAGAATTAATAATTTGAAGTTAATGTATATATATGAATAGGATATAGTTTATAGTATTAATTCATAGAAAAAGATAGATTAGGATTAATAAAAAATAGTAGAAACATAGAAAGTATAGAACATTTACTTAAAAAAATTTAAATAAGTCGGCATAAAATTAGTAAAAAACGTTGACAGTTGCCGATGCATATGATATAATGTAGGTGTTAAAAGCAAAGCTGTTGTGAAACAGCGACGCAAAGCCAAGGGGTCTAACTTAGACAGCCCGGTTGCCATTAATTCATTGTGTTGAGTCGCTTATAATATGTTTATAACGTAAAAATTGAAGCGCAATAAATGATTAAAACATAATAAGGTGAAAATGATGGCACGAAATATTTATAAAAAGAATTTAATTATTATTTTATTATCAGCTGCAGTTGTATTGATTGCGGTTGTTTTTCCTATTTACGCAGTTTTTACTGATGAAACCGATGCTAAGTTAAATGTTGGCACAATTACCATTAAAGATGGAGTGTCGTTTACGCAAGCCGTGAGTAGTAATTTATCATTTGATGCGGCGGGTCAAAAAAAAGAAGTTAAATTAACGGTAAAGAATCAAACGTTAAAGAACATACAATATTATTATACTATTAAATTTACAAATAATGATTCAGCGACATCAGCGACAAATGAATTAGCTAAAGCTATATTAGTTTATTTAAATGGTGAATTTTTTGGAACGCTCAATCAAGTGATAGGGGATATAAATAATATAAAATTGGCGTTAGGCGCAAGCGGTGATGATGAAGGAAAGCAATTTATTTTTGCCGGCGTATCAAATGGAGCGAATCCGTCGGTAATAAGCGCAACGAGCGCAATAGATACGCTAACATTTGAATTACATATAGCGGCAGATGCGGGATATTATGATGATAAAACGTGTGGAATAACTATTACGTTGCATTCTCGTACGCCGAATACGCAAGAATTTATTTTTGCAAAAGACAATGATGATTTAAAGAAAGCAATTGACGATATAAACCGAAATAGAGATGAAACAAAGATAAAGACAATTATATTGACAAAAGATATTACATTAACAGTTGGACTTACTATCAACAAGCCCTGCGTAATTGATTTATATGGTTATAAATTAACGTTTGGCGGTTTTAGTATAACTATTACAGGAAATGATGTTATTTATAAAAATAAATGTGTAGTAGTAACAGATTTAAAGGAAAATGCGCTTACTACTGATGTAGCGACGGGCGGTTTTGTATTAGATAGCGGAAATTTGTTATTAGACATTAAAATGAAGAATGCGCTCGAAGAAGCTTATTATGCGTCAAAGACGAGTGTAACCGCATTTGATAGGCAGGGCGCAATAACGTTAATGGAAAAGCGCGCTAATGATAGATTGGCGTATGGTATAAATTCAAGTAATACTGCCGTAGATTTTAATGTTTTGACAGGATTGAGTTTTTATACAAAAGTTGGCGTAACGAACAAAATAGATGTTGCTATTGGCGCAAACGCTCACAATTTAACCTATGCTGACGGAACAATAAAAATTCAAGCGGTGACGGATAAAATTCAAACATACATAGGCGTTCTTAATATTGACGTTAAGGCAATTGAATTTAAGATAATTGGTAGCGGTAATGCAGCGGCTAAAGTTATAATAACGAATTATCTAAAACATATACCCATTAATGATGGCGCAACAGCTTTAAAAGATGTAACTTGTGATTTATATTTGCCTACATCAATAAAATCACTTAATGCAAATATTGATTGGCATAGCAGCAACAAAAATATTATAAATGATAACGGAGTAAGCGGAACAGAATCAGGTGAAGTGGAACTTATTGCGACAATAAGAATCAATAATGAAATATTTACACAGTCATT
>JAVVUQ010000101.1:0-4831 GCA_036653075.1 Clostridia bacterium
TTTTATGTTTTATTTTTACTTTTATTTGTTTTTTGTTTTTATATATTTATATTTATTTTTATATTTATTTTTACTTTTATTTGTTTTTATATATTTATTTTTATTTTTATATGTATTTTTTATACTTCGTCGTCGAAGATTTCGTTATCTGAAATTGGTTGTGGTTCGTCCGCTACTTTTTCTGCTATATCCTCGATAGCTTCCTCGTTATCTTCTGAAACGCATTTAGTAACGCATACAAGTTTTGCGTCATTTTTAAACTTCATAATTTTAACGCCTTGTGTATTTCTTCCAATCATACTTATTTCGTTAACTTTTACTCTAATAGCAATGCCATTATCCGCTATAAGCATAATATCGTCTTGTTCGTTAACCTGTTTTAGGTTGACAAGCCAGCCTGTTTTTTCGTTAAAGATGCCTGCTTTAATGCCTTTTCCCGCTCTGCCTTGTTGTCTATAATCTTCTGTATCCGAGCGTTTTCCGTAGCCATTTTCGCTTACTGTTAATATTTGGCAACCTTCTTTAAGCACGGTCATATCTACGACGTAATCTTCTTTGTCTAATTTAATGCTTTTTACGCCTTGGCTAACTCTGCCCATATTGCGAACGTCGTCCTCGCTAAATCTAATACATTTGCCGAATCTGCTTGCAATTAAAATGTCCTCGTCGCCGTTAGTAAAATCTACTGAAACCAACTCGTCGTCGTCGATTAATTTGATTGCAATTTTACCGCCTTTTCTAATGGAAGCAAACTCATTCATTTCCGTTTTTTTGACAAGTCCTTTTTTAGTAGCCATAAACATATAGCCTGTTGTGCCTTCTACAAGTGGGATAACTGCGGTAACTTTTTCTTCTCCTTCAATTTGCAATAAATTAACAATAGCGCGTCCTCTTGCTGTTTTTTGCGCTTCTGGTACTCCATAAGCTTTAATGCTATACACTTTACCTTTATTGGTAAAAAACAATAAATCGTCGTGTGTATTTGAAACGAATAATCGTTCTATGAAATCGTCTTCTTTAGTTTTATGCGCTGTAACGCCTACGCCGCCACGTTTTTGTGATTTATATTCAGATAATGGTAAGCGTTTAATGTATCCGTCGTTAGTCAAGCTAATGACGACATCTTCTTTATCCACGAAATCGCCTACGTCAAACTCAGTTTCGTCTACGCAAATTTCCGTACGTCTTGGCGAGCCATATTTTTCTTTACATTCTGTCAATTCAGTTGAAATAATTTCGTCTACTTTAGCTGGCGTATTTAAAATATACTGTAATTGTGTAATTTGTTCTCTAAGTTTATCTAATTCTATTTTCAAGCTATCCACTTGTAAGTGTGTTAAGCGTTGCAATTGCATTTCTAAAATAGCTTTGGTTTGTTTATCTGATAATTCAAATTCATTTTTCAATCTTTCCGCTGCTTCAGTTGAATCGTTACTGCTTCTAATAATCTCCACAACTTTGTCGATATTATCTTGAGCAATCACCAATCCCTCTAAAATATGACTTCTATCTTCTGCTTTACGCAAATCAAACTGAGTGCGTCTAACGATAACTTCCTGTTGGTGCGCTATATAATAGCCGATTATCTCCTTTAAATTTAAGGTTTTTGGCGTACCGTCTGCTAAAGCAAGTAAAATGATTCCATTGCTTACTTGCAACTGCGTGTGCTTAAACAATAAATTTAGTACTACTTGCGCATTGAAATCACGTTTAACTTCAATAACAATACGCATACCCGTTCTATCGCTTTCTTCGTTAATATCGCTTATCCCATCAATTTTTTTATCTTTCACCAAATCTGCTATATTTTCAATTAATTTAGCTTTATTCACTTGGTATGGTAATTCAGTAATAATAATTCTCGTTTTTTGTTGTCCGTGCGCCGTGTATTCTTCTATCTCAGTTTTAGCTCGTATAACAATGCCTCCACGTCCCGTTCTATACGCTTTTCTTATCGCTCCTCTTGCTAAAACTATCGCTCCCGTTGGATAATCGGGCGCTGGTATGTATTCCATAAGCTCGTCAATTGTAATATCAGGATTGTTTATTTGCGCTATTACGCCATCAATAACCTCGTTTAAATTGTGTGGCGGTATATTAGTTGCCATTCCTACCGCTATTCCGTCTGCGCCATTTACTAATAAATTTGGAAATCTCGCTGGTAATACTCTCGGTTGCAATAAAGTTTCATCGAAGTTTGGATAATAATCTACCGTTTCTTTATCTATATCCCTCAACATTTCGTTTGAAATCTTGCTCAGCCTTGCTTCTGTGTATCTTTGCGCTGCTGGTGGGTCACCATCTACGCTACCAAAGTTCCCCTGTCCGTCTACTAACGGACAACGTATTGAAAAATCTTGCGCTAATCTAACCAACGCATCATAAACAGCTTGGTCGCCGTGCGGATGATATTTTCCCAATACATCGCCCACTATGCGCGCGCATTTTCGATACGGCTTATCGCTGTACATATTCAACTCGCCCATAGCATATAATATCCGCCTATGCACTGGCTTCAATCCATCTCTTACATCAGGTATAGCCCTGGATATATTTACCGCCATAGCATAGGATATAAAACATCGTTTCATTTCCTCTTCTACATTCGTTTTTATTACATTTGTAGTCTCTAACGCTTTTATATATTCTATGCCTGTCACATCTCTACTTTTTTTGCTCATCGCTTTACCTTTTCCTCCACTTCCTATAAAAACTTTTATACAAAAAATCTTTATATATCTTCAAAAGCTTCCTATTTTCTATATTACTAATGCTATTTCAAATTTAAAAATTGATATTCATTTATTTTTATATAAAACAATTGACATTTATATTTTTAATTAACTTTAATATTAAGTTAAACGTCTAATTCCCCAACGAGGGTAGCGTTATCTAAAATAAACTGTCGTCTTAGTTCAGGTTTTTCTCCCATTAATACTGTGAAGATGGCGTCTGCCGATACAGCGTCTTCCATAGTTACGACTTTCATAACTCTTGTTTCGGGGTTCATAGTTGTCATCCAAAGCTGTTCGCTGCTCATTTCGCCCAAGCCTTTATAGCGTTGTAAATCCACGCCTTTTCTGCCCATTACCTCTAATTTTGCATTTAATTCGTCGTCGTCGTAAGCGTAAGACTCCTGCTTATTTTTTGTAATTTTATACAATGGAGGCATAGCGATAAATACGTGTCCTCGTTCAATAAGGGGACGCATATATCTAAAGAAAAATGTAAGCATTAAAATGCGTATATGGCTGCCATCGACATCGGCATCGGTCATACAGATAATGCGTTTATATCTAAGTTTACTTTCGTCAAAATCTTCAGTTATACCACATCCGAAAGCGGTAATCATACTTTTAAGTTCATCATTTTCTAAAATACGATGTAATCTGGCTTTTTCCACGTTTAATATTTTGCCTCTAAGGGGTAAAATAGCTTGAAAACGTCTATCTCTGCCTTGCTTTGCAGTGCCGCCAGCGCTGTCGCCCTCGACTAAATAAATTTCGCAATGCTGCGCGTCTTTTTCGGTGCAATCTGCAAGTTTTCCCGGTAATGTTGTACTTTCTAATACGCTTTTTCTTCGTGTCAAGTCACGAGCGCTTCGAGCGGCCTCTCTCGCTCTTTGAGCTGCTACGCATTTAAGTATAATATCTTTTGCTTGTTTCGGGTTTTCTTCAAAGTAAGCGCTCATTTCGTCGCAAACAACTTTATAAACAGCTGTTCGCATCTCACTATTTCCAAGTTTTGTCTTTGTTTGACCTTCAAACTGTGGTTCTTCCAATTTTACGGAAATAATAGCGGTTAACCCTTCACGAATATCCTCTCCCGTTATCTTGTCGTCCTCTTTTATTTGGTTGGTTTTCTTTGCATAATCCACTACAACTTTTGTCAACGCCGATTTGAATCCGTCTAAGTGCGCTCCGCCCTCTTCTGTATTTATGTTGTTTGCATAAGCGTAAATTAATTCGCTATATCCATCGTTAAATTGTAATGCTATTTCAATTTCGCCCTCTTTAACAGATTTATCAATATAGATGGTTCTATCCAACAAAACAGTTTTATTTGCATTTATACTTGCTACAAATTCAGCCACCCCACCTAAATATTTATACTCGTGATGTTGCAAGCTTTCCGCTCTCTTATCTTCAATAGTGATGTTTAATCCTTTATTTAAATAAGCCAACTCTCTAAGTCTTTGCTTAAGTCGGTCATAATCGAACTTTATAGTATCAAATACTTCATCATCTGGCATAAACGATATTATCGTTCCGTGTTCGTTTGTTTCGCCTATAACACTCAGCCTTCCTATTGGATTACCACGCTCATATCGCTGAAAATGAATTTTTCCATCTTGATGCACTTCAACTGTCAACCACCTTGACAATGCGTTAACAACGGATAAACCAACTCCGTGCAATCCTCCAGAAATTTTATAACCGCCGCTTCCAAACTTTCCGCCAGCGTGTAATTTTGTCAAACACACTTCAACAGCCGATATGCCCTCCTGCCTATGTATGCCCGTAGGTATACCTCTACCATTATCTTTAACAGTCATACTGCCATCATCATTTATTATAACATTTACATCGCTGCAAAAGCCCGCTAACGCTTCATCAATACTATTGTCGACAATTTCTACTGCAAGATGGTGCAGTCCCCTTTCATCGGTTGAACCTATATACATTCCAGGACGCTTACGGACAGGGTCTAAACCCTCTAAAACTTGAATCTGTTCCTCTCCATAATTAGCCCCTATTTTGTCAGTCATATATTATAACCCTCCGTAATTTTATGCAAATTACACATTCGATATTTTATCTATATTATACCA
>JAVVUQ010000102.1:0-4762 GCA_036653075.1 Clostridia bacterium
ATTATAATAAACAATAATATATATTCTATTAAATAAAATTGTACATTTTTACTATAATTACTATCTATGGCTAATTATGTAAAATTATATAATCCAATCTCCGTCATCGAATAATTGAATTTCTTCGCCATTATCTTTTACGCCGAAAATTTTCATATCTTCAGTTCCAATCATAAAGTCGATATGAGTCATACTTTCGTTAATTCCCGCTTTGTCTTTTTGTTCGGTTGTCATATCGTTTCCACCTTTAACGTTAGTTGGATATGCTGCGCCAATTGCTAAGTGGCAACTTGCGTTTTCATCAAACAAGGTATTGTAATATAATATATGTTGCATAGCGATAGGCGAATTTTTACCTATTAAAGCAATTTCTCCTAAGTGATGGCTTCCCTCGTCCGTTTCGATAGCCTGTTTAAGGGTATCGTATCCAACTTTAGCGCTAAAATCAGTGATTCTTCCATCTTTGAATGAAATTGAAAAATCATCTATAATATTTCCATTATGGCAAAGTGGTAAAGCGTTAACTAAAACGCCATTAACATTGTATTTATCAGGAGCGGTAAATACTTCTTCTGTTGGCATATTAGCGGTAAAATCAATACCGTCTTGAGCTTTTTCGCCAGCTGCCATCCAAATATGATTTTTAGCAAGCGCAACGTTAAGGTCTGTGCCTTTTTCGTTTATCATATGAATATGGTGAAAATTATTCTCGTTTAAAAATTCTGCGCGGCGGCTCAAATGAGCGATATGGTCTTCCCACGCTTTAATTGGATCTACTGTATCCAAACGCATTGATTTAATAATACCTGTCCACAACAAGTCAATAGCTGCGTGCGCTGTATTAGCGTTCGGAAAAATCTTTTTTGCCCAAGCTACTGTCGGAACAGATACGATAGTCCATCTACATAAATTGCTACTACGAGCTTCCACGCTAAATCTAATAGCTTTAATGCGCGCCATTTGCGATGCTTTAAGCTTTTCTTGTGGAATTTTACTATATAATTCTGGATCAGTTGAAGATACAAACAAATAGGCAAATCTGTTGTCTACTTGATAATGCGCTTCATCAATTAGGTACTGTGGAAAGTCTTGTAATGTTTCAATGCTTTGGTTTTCCATATTAATGCGAGAAACTGTATCATCCATCCATTTTACCCAAACACGTTTTGCGCCAGCTTTATACGCTTCTTCAGTTGCAAGACGTGCAAACTCAGCGCTTTCAACAGGCGAATTTATAATTAATTCTTGTCCTTTTTGCAAATTTACGCCTAACTTAATAGCGAGTTTTGCATAGTTTTTTAGTTGCTTTTTTGTAATCATTTATATTCCTCCAATAATTATTTCGTTATTATTTCATTATTATTTCGTTATATACATCTAAATTTAAAATAAATTTAACTTTTAATTTTAAATTCACATCTATTTAAGCATATAAATAGGATAAAACTATGTTTTTTTATTAATTTTCATACTATTTATTATTTTGAACACAAAAAGCGGAAGCAATTGTGTAGCCTCCGCTTAAAATCATTTATTCTCGTACTTCAAAATCGGTTGGCGCGCAGCTTTTACGTCGTCGACTCTACCAATAAAGGTAGTAACTGGAGCTTGGTGTAAACTTTCAGCGTTACTATAAGCTTTTGCCATAATTTCGGACATAACTTTAGCGCATTCCTCAAGCGTTTCTTTGCTTTCGGTTTCTGTTGGTTCAAACATTAAAGCTTCGTGTACGATAAGTGGGAAATACATTGTTGGCGGATGAATTCCAAAGTCTAACATAGCTTTAGCGATATCCATTGCCGCAACGCCCGTTTTATCTTTTGTTTCCTGTAAAGTCAATACAAATTCGTGCATACATATTCTATCGATTGCAGGCTTGTAATCTTTTTTCATTAATGCAAGCAAGTAATTAGCGTTTAGTACTGCTTTTGAGCTGGCGTCTTTAAGCCCTTTTCCGCCCAAAGTCAATATATAGGCGTACGCTCTTAACGCAACCAAAAAGTTTCCGTAAAAGCTTTTTACTCTGCCGATGCTAAGTTCTTCATTGTAGTTGTTTGGTTTATTGCCAAAAACTCCACGTGGTAAATAGTTAGATAATTTCTTTTTGCAACCAACTGGGCCGCAGCCAGGGCCGCCGCCGCCGTGTGGCGTAGAAAATGTCTTATGCAAATTCAAATGTATAACGTCAAATCCCATATCGCCTGGTCGACATATTCCCATAACAGCGTTTAAGTTTGCGCCGTCATAATAACATAATCCCCCTACGTTATGGATAATTTCAGTAATCTCTAAAATGTTTCTATCAAATAATCCCAAAGTATTAGGATTTGTAAGCATTAAACCTGCTGTTTCTTCATTAGCAATATTCCTTAACGCTTCAATGTCTACGCCGCCGTCGCTATTGCTTGGAACGGTAACAACGGTAAATCCGCACATATTTGCGCTTGCTGGATTTGTGCCGTGAGCGCTATCTGGAACTAAAATCTTAGTGCGCTTAACATCTTTTCTATGTTCGTGATACGCTTTAATTAATTGAATACCAGTAAATTCGCCATGCGCTCCCGCTGCTGGTTGTAATGTAATACTATCCATTCCTGTAATTTCGCATAGCGCAATGGACAACTTATTCAAAACTTCATAACAACCTTGTGCAGTTTCAATGCTTTGAAGGGGATGTATTCTTGTAAATCCTTCTAACGCCGCCACCGACTCGTTTACTCTTGGATTATATTTCATTGTACAGCTGCCTAACGGATAAAATCCGCTATCTACGCCGTGAGCGTGTCGACTTAATTCAGTATAATGACGAACTACGTCAATTTCAGCTATTTCTGGTAAAATCGGCGCTTTTTCACGCAATTGCGCCTTTAATTTATATGATTTAAATTCGCTTTTAGGTAACTGTACGCCACAGCGTCCGCTTACCGAACGTTCAAATATTAGTTGCATCTACTTACCCTCCGCTATTTCTATTACTCTATCTAAAACAGCTTTTGTCGGCTTTTCAGTTACGCACCAAAGCATTTCGTTATCATTTAGCTTTAATCCGCCTAAAATTCCTTCAGATTCTAATTTTTTGTTGAACTCATCAATATCTAAATTTGTCTTGAGCGTAAATTCATCAAAATATTCGCCTTTGTACGCTTTTTCAAACTTTCCAGTAGCGACAAGTTTATCACATAAATAATGCGACTTTGTTGCGCATTCATTCGCTGCTTCAATAAATGATGTTCCCATAGCCGTTAAATAAATACCAGCAGTTAATGCGCACAACGCTTCGTTGCTACATACGCTGCTTGTCGCCTTTTCACGCCTAATATGCTGCTCACGAGCTTGCATAGTCAGAACAAACGCTCTATTTCCATTATGGTCGGTAGTTTCACCAACAATTCTACCAGGCAATCGCCTCAACAACTCTTTTCTACAAGTCATTATTCCTAAATACGGCCCGCCAAACGATAATGCCATTCCTAAAGGTTGCCCTTCTCCTACCGCTATATCTGCGCCGCTATCATACGGCGTCTTAAGCAAAGCCGCTGCAAATGGCGAAAATATATAAACCATTTTAGCGTTTGCTGTATGCGCCGCTTGAGCAATTGCGTCCATATCTTCTATAAGTCCTAAATAATTCGGGCTTTGCGCAAATACCGCTGCAAATGTGCCGTCTAATTGTTTCTCCAACTTTTTAATATCGGCAAGTCCCTTATTTGATTTAACGACAACTACTTCAACGCCTGAAGCGTGAGCGTAAGTTTTTATTGTTTCAATAGTTTGCGGATTTATTTCGCCTACAAGCGCAACTTTACGTTTTTTATCGCAACACATAGTCATCGCTTCGGCTGCGGCGCTTGTTCCATCATATAAAGAAGCGTTGGAAATTTCCATACCAGTTAAATTGCACATTAAAGACTGATATTCAAATATGCTTTGTAATATACCTTGCGATATTTCCGCTTGATATGGAGTGTATGCTGTAACAAATTCTTCACGATTAGCTAATGCCGTTACAACAGGTGGAATAAAATGGTCATATGCGCCCGCTCCACGCAAAATAGTTGAAAAACAAAGGTTTTTCTTAGCGATTTCTCTTAATCTATCAAGTACTTCAAACTGACTCAGCCCTTCGTCAAGTTTGAGCTGTTTGGCTTTTATCTTTACTGGAACATCAGCAAATAAAGAATCAATATCCTTTACGCCAATAGTTTCCAACATTTTTTTAACATCCGCATCAGTATGCGGAGTATATACTGACATAGCTACCTCCACGAAAATATAATTTACAGCAATTTATAATTATTTTTTAATAAATTCTTTATATTCTTCTTCAGTCATTAATCCTTCTTCATAACCGCTTACTTCAACTTCAATAATCCACGATCCATACGGGTCGTTATTTATTTTTTCTGGCTCGTTCTCTAAATCGTCATTAACATTGACAATCGTTCCACAACAAGGACTCAAAACTTCACTTACCGCTTTAACTGACTCAACATCGGTAAACGACTTTCCACATTCTACTTTGCTGTCTAACTCTGGCAAGTTTACGTAAACTATATCGCCTAATTCTTTTTGAGCAAAATCGGTTAAACCTATTTTTGCCTTTGCGCCATCAATCTTAATCCATTCATGTGATGATGAAAACTTCATATCTGTTTCTCCTTATCTCTATTATTCTTAGAATTTGATTATTTTTTAATAAATTTTGAAATTATTTAATATAATTTATCATTATTTAATATAATTTATCATTATTTAATATAAT
>JAVVUQ010000103.1:0-4757 GCA_036653075.1 Clostridia bacterium
CCAATTTCAATTTTACCGTTATAGGAGTTTACTTCATTAATCAAATTTGTGAAGTAGTTCAAATCACGAATAATGTAGCAATTATGTTTTGTGGCGCAATTATTATAAATACGTTCAAGAATAGACGGATAGCTTTCAATATCTTTTATAGTAGAAATAGGTTGAAAGTCAATATTGTTATCATTAGAAATTTGGCAATAGTTCATAATTGCGAATCCAAATTTAAAATAAAGCTTATAATCGACAGGAAATAGGATTGTAGCGGGGGCGGAGCTTAGTTTGCAACGAATTAAAGCAGATTCAATTAATTTCCTAAAATAGCCTTTATTTCGATATTTAATTGCAGTTCCAGCGTAAGCGATGAGAGGAACGTCGAATATTTTGCCATAAAATGTAAGCAAACGTGGAAAAAGCGCTAAAGCTGATATTATAAAATTATCCTTCATCAAATAATGTAAATTATGAAAATTAATTTTATTGTGCAATAAATAATCAAAAAATTGTGGAGGGTTAATATCTTGAGGAAAACATTCTATGAGTAGAGTTTTAAAATTAGAAATAATAGAAGTGTCCACGAGAGAATATTTTATTGAAAATGAGGAAGGATTATAAGATAATTTAGATTTTTTTAAGTTATAAATGCCCATATCTTCTTGTCTATTAATGTAAGCGCAATTATAAAAGTGGCGTTTAGCAAAAATGTTGCATACGTACGAATAAATTCCGTCATATTCCATATTAGCTTTTTCAAAAAGTGTAATTCCAATTGATTCGTGATTTATAGCGCCGATAGAGAAAGCGATTAAGGTATTATCAATATAAAAGACGTCGCAAAAGGCGTCTAATTCGGTTAAATTATTTAGCGCGCGGATAATAGCAGTTTCTTCATAATCTAAAGTTTTTCCATCGTTCCAATTGCGCAAAGCGTCGATAATAGGTAGAAAATCGGTAGTTTCATACGGGCGACAAATAGGATTATATGACGCTAAAAAGTTTTTAATATGATTGCGTTTACTATGAAATTTCTTACCATTCAAGTCGATGATATCGGCAGATAGATATAAGTATTCATCGTAATCGCAGTGATGGTAAAAATAAAATTGGTCGTTAAAAACATCTATCGCTAAAGTTTTCATATAATCATTTAAACCATAGATGATAAAGTGAATAGCGTTTTCTTGGCAATACTGTTTTAAAATAATTAAAGCTTGTTTAAATTCATTAATAGAATGCGCAAGTGGTGGAAAGAAAAATGTTTTACCAAAATCGTTGCCTTTTACAAAAACATAATTTTCATAAAAAGCAATTTTTAAGTCATCCGCCATACACCAAGAATAAAAGCTTGCAAAATTTAGTTCACTTGCTGTATAATCTTTTAAAATCGGCGAATTATTGTATGAATCAAATATTTTTTTGTCATTAATTTTTGCATAATCAAATACAATATTCATATTATGCTTATATCATATTTAAATCTCAATGTCAAACAAAATAATGAAGTGAGTATGTGAATTTAAGTTTTAGTAGATTTAATAAGTTATTATCACAATAAAAGTGGAATGTCAAATAAAAGATATAGGTATATCGAAAAAAAACTTAGATATAGGGCTATTAAAGGGTTGCAAATTATTTAAATATTTGTTATAATAAGTGGTATATGGGAGCATACGGGATATGATTGTAAGCAAGTTTATTTTCATTCATAGCACTCAGTTATGCGGCAGATTAAATGCCGAATATTTTTGCACCCCCGTTAAAAAAGCACCCGATTGTGTATCGGCATATATTTTAAATACAGTTAAACGCAATTAAGCAATTGCGTTTTTTTTCTGTAAATAAGTGGTCAAAAATTAAATTTGTGGTAAATAAATCGAATATATTATGAAAATTATAGTAAAAATTTATAAAAGGAGAAAATAAATGGTAAAAGTTGCAATAATAATGGGAAGCAAGAGTGATTTCGAATCAGTATTGCCAGCAAAAAAGGTATTAGATAGATTTGGAATAGAAAATGCAATGTTAGTTATGAGCGCGCATCGCACGATAGATGAAGTAAATTGTTTTGCAAAGCAAGCAAATGATAACGGATATAAAATTATCATAGCGGCGGCTGGGAAAGCTGCTCATTTAGCAGGAGTTATTGCGGCGAGTACGGTATTGCCAGTTATTGGTATTCCGATAAAGAGTTCTACCTTAGATGGATTAGATAGTTTATTATCTACTGTTCAAATGCCAAATGGCATACCAGTGGCGACAGTAGCTATTGGAGGAAGTGAAAATGCAGCGCTATTAGCTATTGAAATGCTTGCTATTAGCGACAATAGTTTAACTGAAAAACTTAAGGAATACAGACAAGAGATGAAAGCGAAGATTGAGTTAGATAACGAATCGATTCAGCAAATGCTGTTATAAAAAAGCAGATATAAATAAAGGCGTGTAGCATAAAAATTATAGGTAAAAATTTGCAATATTAAATAATATATTAAATAACGCATTTAATTAAAGGAGAAAAGCTATGATAATAAAAGAACAAATGTATGAAGGAAAAGCAAAAAAAGTTTTTTTAACTGATGACGAAGATGTTGCAATGGTTAGATATAAAGACGATGCAACAGCATTTAACGGACTAAAGAAAGGGCAAATAATAGGTAAAGGAATAGTGAATAACAAATGTTCAAATCATTTATTCCAACTGCTTGAAAAAGAAGGAATAAAGACGCATTACATTAAAGAGATATCGGATACTGAAACGCTTGTAAAGCGAGTTCAAATAGTGCCTATTGAAGTTATAGTACGTAATATTGCGGCGGGTAGCTTATCAAAAAGGTTAGGGATAATAGAGGGCACGCCGATGAAGCGTACTGTATTAGAATTTTCCTATAAAAATGATGAATTAGGCGATCCTATGATAAATGATGATCATATATATGCAATGGAGTTAGCGACAGAAGAAGAACTAAAGCAAATAAGAGAGATGAGCTTTAAAATCAACAATATTTTGGGAAGGTTGATGAAGCAAATCAACATAGATTTAGTAGATTTTAAATTGGAATTTGGCAGATATAAAGGCGATATAATTTTAGCCGATGAAATTTCACCAGATACTTGCAGATTTTGGGATTCCACAACTAAGATGAAGTTAGATAAAGATAGATTTAGAAGAGATTTAGGTGGAGTTGAAGATGCATATCAAGAAGTATTACGTAGAATGATGGGGTTATAAAAGTGTATAAAAAAGTAAATAGTATCGTTGTGCCATCACGTGAGTTTGGTATTAACGAAGAATGCGGAATATTTGGAATAATTGGTAAACAAACGGAAGATATGGCGCAAGAAATATATTATGGATTATTTTCGTTGCAGCATAGAGGACAAGAAAGCGCAGGCATAGCTGTTTCTTATGATAGAAATAAAATCGCATATTATAAGAATATGGGATTGGTGAGTGAGGTTTTTGGCGAAGAAGAATTAAAATTATTACCAAAATCCAAGGTTGGAATAGGACACGTAAGATATTCTACAACAGGTTCAAGTAACGTAGTTAATGCTCAGCCAGTAGTTTTTTATGGACGATATGGCAGAATGGCGATCGCTCATAATGGTAATATTGTCAACGCTGATGATATTAAGGATAAGATGATAGAAAATGGGCATATTTTTCAAAGTTCAATTGATAGCGAAGTAATAGCGGCTTGGATAAATTTTTGCGGTAAAGAATCAATCGAACAGGGAATTATCGAAGCTTGTAAGATTATGGCGGGAAGTTACGCTTTAGTTATAACAGCAGAAGAAAAATTGTACGCTGTAAGAGATCCATACGGATTAAAACCCTTAATCATGGGCGAAAAAAATGGAAAGATTGTTTTTGCAAGCGAATCTTGCGCTTTAGACGCAATTGACGCTGTTGTAGTTAGAGATGTTTTACCAGGCGAAATCGTATGCGTTGATATAGATGGACATATTAAGTCAATTATATTTGATGTTAAAATTCCAAAGCCTTGTATATTTGAATATGTTTATTTAGCAAGAAGCGATTCTGTTATTGATGGACAAAGCGTTTATGACGCGCGTTACCAATGCGGTAAACAGTTGGCGAAACTACTAAAAATTGACGCAGACGTAGTGGCGGGCGTTCCAGATTCAGCTTTAGTTAGCGCAAGAGGTTATAGCGAAGAAAGCGGAATTCCTTATGTTGACGCTATTTCAAAAAATAGATACGTAGGCAGAACGTTTATTCAACCAATACAATCGCTTAGAGAAAGTAGCGTAAAAATTAAATTAAACGCCTTTAGAAGCAATATTAAAGGCAAACGTTTGATTTTAATCGATGATAGTATCGTTAGGGGAACAACAAGTAAAAAAATAATTAAATTACTTAGACAAAGCGGCGCAACTGAAGTCCATATGGTAGTTTGTTCGCCAATGGTTAAATACCCTTGCTTTTTCGGCGTTGATATGCAAACCAAAGAACAACTTATCGCAAACAATCGTACCGAAGAGGATATTTGCGCAATCATTGGCGCAGATAGCTTACACTTTATTCCAATGGAATTACTTATGACAACTTGTTCGGCTGAAACACATTGCAGCGAATTTTGCACAGGTTGCTTCAACGGAGAATATTCCTTTGATATAAAAAAATTCCATTGCGAAAAAATGGGATTAGAATAAATAGAATAGTATTTATTGTTTGGAAAGTGAATAGCATAGAAATTACAATTAACATTAAAAGCGAAAATATGAAAGTTTTTGATTTT
>JAVVUQ010000104.1:0-4602 GCA_036653075.1 Clostridia bacterium
TGTAATCCCCATACAACAAGTAGCGTCCACTGTTATTTTGCAATTAACGCAAAATGTTTTAATTAAGCAAGCGTTCATAATTACGCAAATGTCTGTGCATAATCCGACTAATTCTATGCTTTTATAAGCTTTTTTGTTAGCAAAATCAGCAAGCGCTAAGCTGCCGAATGTTTCCTTTTCAAAACATTTTACTTTTTCCTTTTTATTTAACGCCATCATAATTGCACAATTGACTTCCCAACCTATCGTCCCTTTTTTACAATGGACAATTGGCAATTTTTCACCTTCTATTGTGCTTTCGTAATTATCATAATGCGTGTCCATTGTATAAGCTATATCGCCTTGCCATTTTTCAATCTTTTCTTTAACATTTGAAACAATCGATTCCGCTTCTACGCTTCCTAAACTACCATTTATGAAATCGTTTTGCATATCTACAACAACAAGTAATTTACTTTCATCCATACTGTTTTTCCTTTATAATTATGTATTATATTATATATCCATTAAATGTAATTTAAATGATTTGTAAAATAATTTAATATCAATTGGATTATTTCTTTTTCGGCGTTTTTTTAGGCATATATTGTATGCTTTTTGTCGGTGATTGCCTATCTTTAGGTTTCTCAATGCAATTTGGTTTAGTAAAATATTTTTTTATTAAATCCTTATTGTCTATCACGTCATTATCGACATTATTATTTTTTTCTTTTTCATATTCCAAACTCGATTTTTTTTCTTTAGCCACATCGTTATTTAATTTTTTTGTTGCTATATCAATATTTTTACGTTTATCATTTATTTTTATCGGAGAATCTTTTTTGGTAGTATATGCAAAACTACCTAACTTTTTTTCTAAACTAAAATACTCGCCGTGTACATAACAGGCTAAATCTGCTTTATCCAAACTCAATTTATCGTTTTTATCAATCAATTTGTCATCAATAAAAATTGAAACGATATCCGCAATAATCATATTATGCGAACCTAAGGGCGTAATATCAGTTACTTTACAATAAATAGACATAGGACTTTCTGCTATCATTGGACAAGCAAAAGACTCGCTATATTCTTTATGTAAATCAAATTTTGTCCACTTATCCACCTTTCTACCTGACATAATTCCACAATAATCAGCTACGGGTACTAAATTGGATGAAGTTAAATTTATTACAAACTCTCCGCTTTCTTTTATAATATCATAAGAATATCGTTCTTTTCGAACAGAAATGTATGTTTTTGGCGGGAGAGTATTCAATATTCCCGTCCACGCTATTGTTATTATATTTGACTTTTCTTTGTTACCGCAACTAACCATAATTACTGGCAATGGCGCTAACAACGTTCCACCTTTCCACTCAATTTTACTCAATTTATACCTCGCATAATGATTGCTTTATTTTTAGCATAATTTTGTTTGCTGTATAATTAAATTTACATACTTACACTTATTTTATTATATCATACATATCAACTTTAATCAAATATTTTATACTTAAAAATTGTTCCTTCATTTGATACAATTTATATTTTTTTTATATTTTCTTTTGTTTTTATTTTGTTATATAATTTCTTTGCTTTTATTGCGCATATTATTTTTAAATTTTTATTGTGTTATAAAATTTATGTAAATTTATTCACAAAAATAGGCGTTAAGTTACGTTATTTCATTTAAAATTAAAAAATTCCAAAGGAATTAATAAAAACTCCTTTGGAAAGAAACTTTTTTATACCATCTGTAATATAAATTATTTATTATAAATACTACCGATTATGCTATTAGATAATCTAATAGGCAACAGTTTAGCAAGAACAGTAAATAATTTATATTTACCGCCCGCTACGTAAAGGGATTTAGGAGATTTTTTTTGTGATAACTTGTATATATTTTGAGCTATAAAATTTGGAGACATACCGTTAAGTTCGTCTTGTTCCATAGCTGCGACCGAGCGACCTATTCTACCGCAATAAATGTCGTCGCCAACGATGTTTTTATTGCGATGCTTTGTAAATTCCGTATGAATATCGCCAGGCATAAGCGCTGTAACTTTTATATTAAAAGGTTTCAGTTCGTTTGCAAGCGCATTTGTTAGAGAATTGGTTGCTGCTTTAGCTGCCGAATAAAAGCTTTGGTATGGTATTGAAAGAACGCCCGCAACTGAACTAATGTTAATAATCATACCATTACGTTTACTACGCATATAAGCAATCACGCAATTTGTAACGTTCAACATTCCAAAAAAATTGACGTCAAAAAGGCGTTTCGCTTCTTCGGTATCGGTAAATTCAACAGCTCCAGAAATACCAAATCCTGCGTTATTAATAAGTATATCTATGTTGCCTTCAATGCGAATAATTTCATTTATTGCAATTTGTACGGCTGTCTTGTCCGTTATATCGGCGCAAAGATGGACGATATCGCCATTATTTTCTCCGTGTCTACTAATTTCGTAAACTTTTGAGCCTTTTGAGCTAAAATATTCTGATGTCGCTTTTCCTATTCCGCTTGAACCGCCAGTAATAACTACAATATTATTATGCATAAACATTGTCCTCCTTAAATACTTTTCCAATTATTTCCAAAGCTGCGTCCAATATTGGAATGGAGTGAGTTGCCATATAACTTGTTCTAAGTAGCGCTTCTTTTTCAGGTGTTGCTGGTGGAATAACCGGATTTACATATACGCCATTATCAAATAATAATTTTGTCAATCTAAATGTTTCCAAGGTATCGTATGTATAAATAGGAATAATTGGTGTTGATGATGGGTAAAATTTTATATTATTAACAGCGAGTCCTTTGCGCATATAATCTGATAATTCTAATAACTGTGTTGGTAATGACGGAGTCTTTTTTAAAACTCTCAAAGCTGTTAATGCTGCTGCGCAATTCGATGGAGGAATTGAAGCGCAAAAAATAAAAGGACGAGAAGTATGTCGTACAAATTGACAAACTTTGGAGTTCGAAACCATAAAACCGCCCATACTTGCAAGCGATTTTGAAAACGTACCCATTATTATATCGACTTCATCAGTTAAATTAAAGTAATCTGCAGTGCCTTTTCCGCCATTTCCCAAAACGCCAAACCCGTGCGCATCATCAATCATTACTCTTGCGTCATACTTTTTTGCAATCGCAACAATCTCTGGAAGTTTGCAAATATCGCCACTCATACTAAAAACGCCATCGGTAACGATTAACTTTCCACAATTATCTGGAATGGATTTAAGTGTATTTTCCAAACTTTCCATGTCGCTATGGCGATATCTTGTCATTTTTGCGTAACTTAATTTGCAGCCGTCATAAATACTTGCGTGATTTTCTCTATCGCATATTATATAATCGTCTTTGCCGCATATTGCTGATAGTATAGCTAAATTTGATTGAAATCCAGTTGAAAATGTCACACAATCCTCTTTACCTATAAACGCTTTTAGTTCATCTTCTAATATTAAATGTAAATCTAATGTTCCATTTAAAAATCTTGAGCCAGAACAGCCAGAACCATACTTTTCTGTCGCTTTAATCGCCGCTTCAATAACTTCCGAATTTGTTGTCAAACCAAGATAATTATTTGAACCAAGCATTATTCGCTTTTTGCCTTCCATAACAACCACAGCGTCTTGCCGAGATTGCAATTCGTGAAAATACGGATAATATCCCGTCGCTTTCACATTGTCTACTCTTTCATAATTAAAACATTTTTGAAATAAGTCCATTTTACCTCCAAATATTACGGCATACGAATAAAATAAAATGCTGCCGAATAATTACAAGATGAATTATAACAAAATTGCGTTGCATTGTCAAGACCATTATGTATTTATAAATCTGTCATTAAACATCATTTCAATTTTATTATCAAATTTTACAATTAAATTATAAAAAAAAGTGGAAGACGTATCTTCCACTTTAAATTTTTTCTTTTTTAAATCTATTATTTAATACTATTAATAAAATCCGCTAAGGTTTTTGATGCGTCTCCTAAATTTAAATAAACGCCTTGTTTTCTTGTATAGATTGGATTTTCTACTCCTGCGTATCCTGGTTTTAAATCATAGTTAAATATAAATATATTTTTGCATTTATCTACGTTTAATACTGGCATTCCATATATAGGCGTGTCTTTCGCCTCTCTTGCCGCTGGATTTAATACGTCGTTTGCTCCTACTATAATTGCTGCGTCCGCTTTTTCAAAATCAGGATTTATTGTATCCATTTCGTACAAGTCTTCATAATCTACGTTTGCTTCGCACAATAACACGTTCATATGCCCTGGCATTCTACCCGCTACTGGGTGAACTGCGTATCTAACCTTTACTCCTCTACTTACAAGTAAATCAGCAAGCTGCTTAACCAAATGTTGAGCTTGAGCTATCGCCATTCCATATCCAGGCACTATTATTACGTCTTTTGCTTTTTTCATAACTTCAATTGGATTTACATTAGTTTTTACTTCTACAACTGTTTCTTTTTTCGTGTTTTTTCCATTCTTTAAGTTATCGATTAATGTTGCCAAAGTTTCCGCTGCATTTCCAAGATATTTATAAACGCCTTGTTTTCTTGTATAGATTGGATTTTCTACTCCTGCGTATCCTGGT
>JAVVUQ010000105.1:0-4601 GCA_036653075.1 Clostridia bacterium
CGAGCGGAGCGAGCTTTATTTAGGTTTTATCCTTATGAATTTGCGAGCGGAGCGAGCGAGTAAAAAAGAGTATATAAAAATAAGAGCTAATGCGTTAGCGCACGCAGCTCTTATTTCCCTACTATTTAGTTTCATTTGGATTTTATGGTTATTTTGCCTCTTTTATTTCTACGATTTTTTTACCGTCATATGTTCCGCATTTTTTGCAAACATGATGCGCCAGTTTTAATTCGTGGCATTCTGGACATTCAACCATTGTAGGAAGCGCAACTTTCCAATTAGCTGTTCTTTTATGCTTCCTTTGTTTAGATGTTTTACGTTTTGGTACTGCCATATATCTACACCTCCGTCAAGTATTCTAAGCTATTTTACTCAAAGCATTTAAAATAATTATAGAATATTTATTTGAATTACATAATAACTTTTATATTATGGTAATTATCAATGAATAGCTACAAATTTTTCATATACAAATGTAAAATAGCGATAATTAGTAAAAGATGATAACACTTATGCAACAATGGTTAAATCGGAATACTTATTTAACTCAAAATCCAATCTATATCGTTATAAATATTTTTCAGCGTTTACTCAACCGCCATCGGTAAGTATATCAAACATACCGAAATCTGTCAATTGTTTTTATGAATTATTATTATATTGCTTTAAATTCGATTGAAAATTTTTCAATTCTCATATTGTCGCAAAATTTAACGTCAATAATTCTTATAATTTTGCAACTCTTTTTGTTTCTCTTGCGATTACGAGTTCTTCGTTAGTTGGAATAACAAGTACTTTTACTTTGCTATCTTGTTTGCTAATTTCAACAATTTTATTTCTTGGACAATGGTAATTAAGTTCGTTATCCAATTCTACTCCCATAAACTGCAATTCGCCGCAAGCGCCGTTACGTACGTAAGGAGTATTTTCGCCAACACCCGCCGTAAATACTATTGCGTCTACGCCATTCATAACAGCGGCATATTCGCCAATAAATTTCTTTACGCTATAAGCAAACATATCGACTGCTAATTTATTTCTCTTGTTATCAAATGCGTTTCCCTCGGTTAAATCTCTAAAATCGCTGCTTATGCCTGAAATGCCCAACATTCCGCTTTTTTTGTTTAAATAGCTAAGCATTTCGGTAATATTCATTTTCTTTTTATTCATTAAATATTCTAATACAGCAGGGTCGACTGAACCGCTTCTTGTGCCCATAGGAAGTCCGTCAAGGGGAGTAAATCCCATTGATGTTTCAACGCTTTTGCCGCCATCAACAGCGGCTATGCTTGAACCATTTCCCAAATGGCAAGTGATAATCTTCAAATCTTTAATATCTTTTCCTAAATATTCAGCCGCTTGTCCTGCAACGAACATATGGCTTGTGCCGTGAAATCCATATTTTCTAACTCTATAATTTTTATAATCTTCATACGGAATACCATATAAATATGCCTTCTCTGGCATTGTCGCATGAAATGCCGTATCAAACACAACTACCATAGGCACGTTTGGAAGCACTGCTTTACACGCCTCTATTCCCATAATATTAGCTGGGTTATGCAAAGGCGCAAGTTCAATGTTTTCTTTGCACACGCGCAAAACATCTTCGTTTACAAGTACTGACGTATTATAATCTTCTGCTCCGTGTACCATTCTGTGTCCAACTGCAGCTATTTCATCCATTGACTTTATTACGCCGCACTCATTATCAATAAGCGCATCCAATACCATTTTAATAGCTACTGTATGGTCGGGCATTTCGTTATTAAAAACATATTCTTTTCCATTAGCTTTATGCGTTAACTTTCCACCTTCAATAGTGATTCTTTCGCACAAACCTTTTGCTATTACGCTTTCTTTTTCCATATCAATAAGTTGATATTTCAAACTTGAGCTGCCTGCGTTTATAACTAATATTTTCATTATTAAGTTACTCCTGTTTTAAATTTGTATTTTTTAATGTGTTTTTTAATTTAATTATATATAACCTTAAATTTACGATTTTAAAGTATTAAATAACAATCATTAAATAGCGTTTAAATTAAAAATTTAAAAAGCTATCAATTTGACAATATGCAGCTTGGTTATTTGCACTGCATACAAGTCATAGCTACAACAGCGCAAACGTCTTCGCTTGAGCAACCTCTTGAAAGGTCGTTAACTGGTTTAGCCATTCCTTGACAAATAGGTCCATATGCGTTAGCGTGAGCTAAGCGTTGTACTAACTTATAACCAATATTGCCTGCGTTAAGGTCAGGGAACACTAAAACGTTAGCTCTGCCAGCAACTTTACTACCTGGAGCTTTTAAAGCGCCGACTTTTTCGATAAGAGCCGCATCTACTTGTAATTCTCCATCAATGTTCATTTCTGGAGCTTTAGCTTTAGCCATATCTGTTGCTGCTTTTACTTTGTCCACAAGTTCGCTTTTTGCGCTACCCATTGTGGAGAAACTAAGCATAGCTACTCTTGGTTCGTCTTTAAAGAAAGTTTTAGCTGAATCAACTGAAGCAACAGCTATGTCTGCAAGTTGTTCGGCAGTTGGATTAGGATTTACTGCGCAATCTGCAAACAACATAAGGCCTTCGTCACCGAAAGTTTTGTCTTGCAATTCCATTATAAAATAGCCTGAAACAGTTGAAATACCCGGTTTCGTTTTGATAATTTGTAATGCTGGACGTAAAAGGTCGCCTGTGCTATGAATTGCGCCGCCTACCATTCCATCTACAACTCCTGTTTTTACCATCATAACGCCATAGTACATAACATCACCAGCTAACTTATACGCTTCTTCTTCAGTCATTCCCTTAGCTTTACGTAATTGATAAAGCATATCAGCATACTCGTTACGTTTATCTGATGTCAAAGGATTAATAATTTCGACACCTGTTAAATTCGCATTAGGCGCAATTTGTTTGATTTTATTTTCATCGCCTAAAAGGATAACTTTCGCAAATCCTTCACCCATTATCATTTCAGCCGCTTTAATTATGCGAATTTCTTCACCCTCGGGAAGAACTATCGTTTTATTAAGGACTTTTGCTTTTTGCTTGAATACTTCAATAAGACTTGGCATTTTTAACCTCCGTACATTTGATTTTTAATCAATTATAATATATAATATTTGTGCAAGCTAATAATTGCATATGCAAAAAAGCTTACGTATTACTGAATATACATTATATAACAAAATATCGTCATTGTAAAGGCATTTTATATGAAAATTTGCGCAATTATTTGTGAATATAACCCGCTACACAATTCTCACGCTATGCAAATCGCTACCGCTAAACAAATAACAAATTGCGACTTGCTTGTATGCTTGATGTCTGGTAACTACGTCCAACGAGGCGAACCAGCAATCTTTGATAAATATACACGCAGCCGCCACGCTATTTTCGCTGGCGCAGATGCGGTTATCGAACTTCCGATTTTTTCCGCCATAGGTAGCGCCGACGATTTCGCTTTGGGCGCTATGCGTATTTTAAAAGCGCTAAACGTTGCCGCTATCTGCTTTGGTTGCGAAAACGATTCGCTTTTGCAACTACAACAAACCGCTGATATATTATATAATGAAAATATCGATACAAGCAACATTATTAAACAAAGCTTAAGTAATGGCAATAATTACGCTACCGCCGTAGCGCAAACACTTTCTACAATTGATTGCAATATTTTAAATAAACCTAACAATTTACTTGCTGTTTCATATATTAAAGCTGCAAAAAAACTTAATTTCGAAACGGAATTTTATCCAATTAAACGTTTAGGAGATTATAATGACACATCGATTTCATCGGCGCATCCTTCTGCTTCAGCCATTCGTAACGCCATTAATCTCGGATTTGACGTTTCAAATACTATACCACATTATGTTTATAACGATATTAAAAACTTTTTACCGCAAAGAGAATACGAACGTTTTGTTCACTTATATTTGCAAACATTAACAGCCGATTCGCTTTCAAATATTTATGGCGTGTCTGAAGGAATACAAAATCGCATAGAAAAATGTAAAAAAGCAAGTGATTATACAAGTTTTTTTGCTTCGCTTAAAACAAAAAGATATACTCGCTTGAAATTAAACCGAATTTTGCTAAACGCAGTTTTAAATATAACTAACAATGTCCAAAATGAATATAAATCTATCCCGCCCTATTCAAGGTTACTCGCAATTAAAAAAATTAACGTAACTGCTCTAATGCCAATTTTCGCTGCTTGCTCGCTTTTAAATTCTCCCCCTTCTTCATTAAATATAATTGAAAATAACGCAAACAATCTCTATTGGGCGCTATCGCCAAAATCTGAAAAATCTAATAATAATATATCTAAATACATTTATTAAATTAAAATATAAGATTAAAATATCAAATTATAATATTAGAATAGAATATCAAACTATAATATTAGAATAGAATATCAATTTATAATATTAGAATAGAATATCAAATTATAATATTAGAATAAATATCAAATTATAATATTAGAATAAATATCAAATTATAATATTAGATTAAATGTCAAACTATAAATATTAGAATAAAATATTTAATAAAAATTTTCATATATTTTTTTGTGTATATTTTGAAAAAGTATTGTT
>JAVVUQ010000106.1:0-4448 GCA_036653075.1 Clostridia bacterium
CCTTTTGTATTTCCGCCTTCTGCTGCTAATTCCATAGTTGGAATGTAATAAACTTTCACGTCTGTTCTTTCAATTTTTGTATCAATTAAGCTACTATTGATGAACACATATCCGCCTACGGCAACGCTATCGATAAATTTGTCTACTGATGGGCGATTCATAGCTACTAAGATGTTCGGTTTGCTAATCATTGGATTAGCTACTTCTTCGTCTGATACTACTACTGAGCAGTTTGCTGTGCCGCCTCTCATTTCTGGTCCATAACTTGGAAGCCACGTAGTATTTTTTCCTTCAAACATAGCGGAATACGCTACGATTTGACCGAGTGACAGTACGCCTTGTCCACCAAATCCTGCTGCTATTAATTCAAAAGTCTTCATCTTTCCGACCTCCTGTCACAATAAACTCCTAATGGATAATACTGTAAAACTTCGTTTCTTATATGTTCCATAGCTTTAACAGGTGATAATCCCCAGTTCGTTGGGCAAGCTGCTAAAATTTCTATCATTGAAAAGCCTTTCTTTGCGATTTGACATTCAAATGCTTTTTTTATAGCTACTTTTGCTTTCCTTACGTTTGCTGCATCGTGAGTTGAAACACGTTCAATATATGTTGCGCCTTCGAGTTGAGCAAGCATTTCGCTCATCTTTACTGGATAACCATTCCTTTCAACTGATCTGCCTAATGGAGATGTTGTGGATTTTTGTCCCATCAATGATGTTGGAGCCATTTGTCCGCCTGTCATTCCATAAATACCATTATTAATAAATATAACGGTAAAGTTTTCGCATCTTGCTGCTGCGTGAATTATTTCTGCTGCGCCGATGCTTGCCAAGTCGCCGTCGCCTTGATAGGAAAAGACGATTTTTTCTGGCCAAACACGTTTTATGCCCGTTGCTACTGCTGGAGCTCTGCCGTGAGCGGCTTCTACTGTATCTACTGTATAGTAGTCATAATTGAATACTGCGCAACCTACTGGAGCTACGCCAATTATGTTTTCGTTTGGAATATTGAGTTCTTCTAAAACCTCGCAAACTAATTTGTTAGCTATTCCGTGAGAACAACCCGGGCAAAAGTGCAACGGTTTGTCTGTTAGCATCTTAGGTTTTTGATATATAATTTTTTCTTCCATTGCCTATTCTCCTTTGCTGATAACATTAATCAGTTCTTCAGCTGTCATTACATTACCACCATTTCTGCCGTAAAATTCTACTGGTTTCAAACCATTAACTGAAAGTCTAACGTCTTCTACCATTTGTCCCTTACTTAATTCAGTAACAAAAAATCTCTTTACGTGCGCGCTTTTAGCAAGTTCTGCAATTTGTTTTTCTGGGAAGGGGAATACTGTTATAGGACGGAATAAACCAACCTTTAATCCTTGTTCTCTCATAAGCTTAACCGCTGTTTTTGCAATACGTGAAGCTGTGCCATAAGCGACAACTACTGTATCTGCATCTTCGCACATAAACGCTTCGTATCTAACTTCATTGCGTTTAAGTTCGTCGTATACGTCATACATATGGTCAATCATACCTTCAAATTTATCAGGATTCATTTCAAGCGTTGTCATAATCTTATGTTCTTTCGCTGTGTGTCCTGTTAACGCCCAAGGTTTAGCTGGAAATGTTGTTACGTCTTTAAATTCTGGCATTTCAACTGGTTCCATCATTTGTCCTATTGTAGCATCGCCCAATATATAAGTAATAACTCTGTATTGATCCGCTTTATCAAACGCTTCATACATTATATCAACCGCTTCTTGTATGTTTGCTGGAGTATACACAAGCATTTTGTAATCGCCGTGTCCGCCACCCTTTACCGCTTGAAAATAGTCGCCTTGAGCTGGATATATTGTTCCTAATCCTGGTCCGCCACGCACCATATTCAACACTACGCAAGGTAATTCAGCTGTTGCTATATAACTTATACCCTCTTGCTTTAAACTGATTCCAGGGCTCGATGAACTTGTCATTGCTCTTGCGCCTGCGCAAGCTGCGCCGTATACCATATTGATAGCCGCTACTTCACTTTCGCTTTGAATAAAGCATCCGCCTACTTCTGGTAAACGTTTACTCATATACTCTGGAATTTCGTTTTGCGGTGTGATTGGATATCCAAAGAAAAATCTGCATCCGCCACGTATAGCCGCTTCAGCTATCGCCTCGTTGCCTTTTGTTAATTTTTTAGCCATTTTAACCTCCTTACCTCACAACTGTAATAACACAGTCTGGACACATTACTGCACAGGATGCGCATCCGATACATTTCTCAGTCTCTACGACTGTCGCTGGATTGTATCCCTTTGAATTTACTCTTGTCTGGTCTATGAATACGATTTTTTTCGGGCATGCTTCAACGCATAATCCGCATCCTTTGCAAATCGCTTCATTAAATGTTACTTTTGCCATTTTTGCTTTCTATACCTCCATAGTAATTGTTTTAATTTTAAACTATTTTATTATCGTTTTTTCCTTTCTTAATTTATACATAGATTTAAGTTTTTCTCCTAAACCAAAGTTAAGGGACGCAATTTCCTGCATCCCTAAGAAAGCGTTTACATTATACAGCAGTAATATTAACTAAGTTTGAATATACTTTTCTATTAATATTTTTCGTTGTCATTTTCGTCATTATCGTTATCTTTGTTGTCGTTATCTTTGTAATTATCCTTGCCTTTATCTTTAGATTTAAATTCGGCGAGTACTCTTTGCACATTCTGCAATAATTCAAAGGTGTCTCTATCTTCAATTTCATCCATTTGAACGCCAACTTCCGCTTGTTTATTTTCAACTATATTTTTATCGGATTTTGCTTGCTTGTTCAAATCAACTTGATTGTTTATCTCGTTATCTTTTATAGTTTCTTTTATTTCTTCAATATTTTCAAGTTTTTGTTTATTATTGTTTATGTCCACTTCTTCAATGGTTGAAAATTCATCATTTACGCTAAGAGTATCGTCAATTTCTATACTGTTTTCCTCATCTGAATCTTTTTTAATACCATTAATCTTAGCGTCATTTAATTCTTGTTTAGAATTAAATTCTTCCATTTTATCGTCATCATCAAATAAATTAGGCTTATTCTCATTTTGCGATGAAAAACTATCGATAAATTCAGAAATTGTGGCTTCTTCTTCATCAAAATCATTTTCTTTATCGCCGCATTGCAAAAACTCGTCTACAAAATAGGAACTCTCTTTATCTAAATTGTTTAGCGACATAATGCTGATTCCGTATTCTCTCAATTTAGAAAATAACGGCACTAAATCTGTTGGACAAGAAACTATTGTAACAGCGTCTATATTATTATTAGCGCAAACCATTTCCATAACGTCTAAGAATATACGAGTATCAAAGATTTTACTGCCCCTCTTTTTTATCCTAACAGGCGGCGCCATATCGTATCCAAAATTCGTTATAATGTCAATAATTTCTTTGTGTTTACGATCAACTGCTCCATAAATTTTTCCATACACGATACTACCCGATTCATTAACTTCATTAAGCAACATTTGGAATTGCTCAGTGGTTAAAGCGGTGTTATCTACATCGACAAATAATGCAATTCTTTTCATTCAGCACCATCCTTATTAAAAGTTTTAAATAATGTTAGAATTTAAAGCTGTCACTTACCTAACTGCTATTTCAACGAATATTCATTCCATATATTATTGTACTATCTTTTTAAAGATTTGTCTATGCTTTTAAAGCATTTTCTCTACCATAATAAAATAAATACTGTTGCGCATAACCCGAAAAGCTTCCAAATCTTTTCACTAAAGCTGCAGAAATATTTTTATCGTCATCGCCTTGCTCGAAAGCGGCGTGATAAACTCTTTTTATCCATACATCTGCTGGAAAAACGTCTCCTTTATGCATTCCAAACAATAAAATACAATCGGCTACTTTCTGTCCGACGCCATAAAGTTCTTTAAGTTGTTTGCAAGCCATAGCTGTATTCATATTCTCTATGCCATCTAACGCTCCATTTTTAATTAAATTGGCAGTAATTGTCATATATCGAGCTCGATACCCACACCCAATTTTACTGTAAAACGCTTCATTTTGACAAGCTAATGCTTCTAAGGTCGGAAAAGCATAACCATACAATGTCTTTTCACCAATTTCACAACACAACCTATCAATAATAAGTTGTATCCTTTTAATATTATTGTTAGCAGAAATAATAAAAGAAAAAATACTTTCATTCAAATTTTGTCGTAAAATTCTTATTCCATATCCATAATCAATCGCCGCTAAAAGCATCTCTGACTTGCCACATTCAATTAAATGCCGCTTAATTTGCGTATAGTCACTATGTAAATCAAAATAATTTATAAAATAATCCACATCATCTGTGACTATCTCAACATAATTTGCATAATTATTAACTTGCGCATACTTATCAGCTGAATATACGCTCCATTGCATCTGAGATAATTGCTTAAA
>JAVVUQ010000107.1:0-4292 GCA_036653075.1 Clostridia bacterium
TTTATATCTTAACTTTTATATATAATTTTTACTTTACCTATAATTTTAAAAAATTTTTAAATTATACAATACTATTTTTAAAAATATGTTTTTTTCATAATTTTGTTAATTTAATCAGTGTGTAGTAGGGACGGATATTGTTACACAGTGTAATTATTCAAAAAATCCGAACTATCCTCGTTAATTAATTTTAATAATATTAAAAGGTATTAAATTTTAATAATTTTAGAATGGTTACTAAGTAGAATTATAATGATATTAAAATGATATTCAAAAAAATTATTTCAATTATATTTAAATATGAAATATATAATGCGCTAAAAATAATTTATAATTTCGGACAGGCAGCCACATTAATAAAAGTTAAAACAGCAGTTGATATTTTATTAGATTGAAAATAACATTGATTAAATTGCAACATCTTTAAAAGAAGTTAATTATAAAAATCAAAGTAATAATTTATAAAACTCAAAGAGATGATTTAAAAGCAATAATACAAAAAGCAAATATGTAAAAATTATTAATGAAATGAGTTAAGAGGTTTAAAAGTAATAATTTATAAAAATCAAAGTAATGATTAAGAAGTTGAATTATAAAAACCGATGAAACTAAAATTACCGATATATTAATTAGTTTTTAATAAAACGTAATATGAAAGTCCATTTAATAAAAATTCTATAAAAAAACCAAAAAAACGATGGTGTGTAATAGGGACGTACATATATACACAGTGAAATTAATTAAATATGTTGTAATTGCAACATTATGCGATATATAAATTCAAAAATATATAAGAAAACTATAAAATTATATAATTATAATTTAATTGTGTAATAGGGACGGATATTAAAACACAGTATTATTTATCTATAAATTACAATATATTTTAAAAATTTAATAAATCAGCTTAATTAAAACGCTAATTTGGTATTTTAAAATTAATGAAATATTTAAAAAGTATACCTATTTAAATTAAAAAACAAGAATTATAAAATAGATAATATACAGTTTAAGTATCGTATAAAAAAAATGAAATAATAATGCTACATTGCAAATTTGTAAAAAAAAGATATAAACGTATTTAAAAGTATTGATATATTGGTTGTTATGTGTTACAATAAAATAGCGGTATTATCATAATTGAAATATATATTTATGCTATACAATTCAATATAATTTTGTTTGCCGTACTGTTACAATAGATAAATACGCAAATTTAAATAAAACTATACGATTTGCATAAGTTTAGGAGCTTTTTTATGGGAAAAATAGTAGCTTTCTCAAACCAAAAAGGCGGAGTAGGTAAAACTACCACCGCTATCAATATGGCTGCATATGTAGCTCACGAAGGAAAAAAAGTATTACTTATTGATTTCGATCCTCAGGGAAATGCAGGAAGCGGATTTGGAGTACAAAAAAATAAACTTACCAAAACCGTTTATGATTTGATTATGGGAAATACGTCATCTTCTGAAGTGATTTATAAAACAGAAATTGATGGGTTGAATATTATGCCTTGTAATATGGATTTGGCAGCAGCAGAAATTGAATTAGTTAATGTCCAAAGACGTGAAAGTTATCTTAAAGATGCGATTGCGCCTATTAAGGATAACTATGATTTTATTATGATAGATTGTCCGCCCTCGTTAGGATTGTTGACATTAAACGCTTTGACAGCGAGTGATTGTGTAATTATTCCTATTCAGAGCGAATTTTTTGCGTTAGAAGGGCTAACACAATTACTTAATACAATAAAGTTAGTCAAACAAAGAATGTTAAATCCTACCTTGACCCTTTCTGGCGTGATATTAACTATGAATGATACAAGATCTATTATGAGCCGACAAGTAACTGATGAAATACGTAATTATTTTGGAAAAAAAGTTTATGAAACCGCTGTTCCACGAAATATAAAATTATGCGAATCACCAAGTTTTGGTATTCCTATAATTTTACATGCGCCTCGATGCGCTGGAGCAACGGCTTATTTAAAGCTTGCAAGAGAATTTATTCAAAAGGAAGGATAATATTATGGCTAAAGAAAATAAAGGTTTAGGGCGTGGATTATCAGCGCTTATTGGTATTAACGATATGAATATGTCGGATAATTCTAATTTAACAGAAGAAAAATCTACAAATAATAATGACAATACTCAGATTAATGACAAAATAACGCCAGAGTATGTAGATAATAATCCAATATTTGTACTGCTAACGGATATCGACCCGAATTTTGAACAACCAAGAAAATTTTTCGATGAAACAGCACTACGTGAACTATCAGATAGCATAAAAATTCACGGCGTTATTCAACCTTTAATTATCAATAGAATGGGTAAAAGGTTTATGATTATTGCTGGAGAACGACGTTATAGAGCCGCTAAAATGGCTGGTTTAACGCACGTACCTGCAATTGTAAAAAATTACTCACAACAGGAAGTTAGAGAGATTAGCTTGATTGAAAATCTTCAACGTGAAGATTTAAATGCCATCGAAGCAGCAAGAGCAATTAAAGCCCTAATGGACGAATTTGGCTTGACTCAAGACGAAACAGCGCAAAGAATAGGAAAAAATCGCTCTACTATCGCTAATACACTTAGATTACTCACCTTAGACGAATCAGTTATTCAAATGATAGAAACAGGAAGATTATCTGCAGGACACGCAAGAGCTTTAGTTGCAATAGAAAATAAGGAAATACAATTGAAATTTGCCCAAAAAGCGGAAAATGAAAATATGAGCGTTCGTAACATTGAACAGTTGGTTAAAAATTTTCTTAATCCACCTAAAATTGAAGAAAAAATAGTAAAAAAACAAAGCGTTGAACTTAAAACTTTGGTTTTGGATATGCAAAGAGTCTTCGCAACAAAAGTTACAGCAGCATCAAATGGCGATAAAGGCAGAATTTACATCGATTTCTATAACAACGACGACTTAGAAAGAATAGTTAAATTAGTCAATAAGTGGATTTCGGAAAATATGTAATTTACAAGATTTACAACCAAATTTAGATAATAAATTATGAGATTTCTTATTTATATTTATATACAATCTTTATAATTATGTAAATTAATTATGTATATTATACATTAAACAAAATCAATAGACTAAATTTAAAATGTATAAATATAAATATATGTGCATATATACATAAAATATGAATAAACGTACAGAATTAGAATTAAAAGTTCAATATAAAAAGGGTTAAAAATGTAAAAATTGTTAAACATTATAAAATGGAGGATAAAACTATGGCGATTATTGATATTGTTGCAATTTCAATAATTTTGATATTTGGAATTATTGGTTTGATTAGGGGACTTGCAAATACCCTATTTAGACTTGTAGGATTTTTGATTGTAATTATAATTTCTTATATGCTTTGCAATCAATGTGGCGCAATATTAGAACAAGCGTTCGGTAAACAAGCGAATGAAGAAGCTAAAGCGTGGATAATTAAGTTAGATGAAGGAGTAGATGAATCAGAAAAGTTATTTACTGTACCAATTGACTGGACAAAAAGCGAAAATGTATCAAAAGCGTTAAAAAAAGTTGGTATGCCAGATATTTTAGCAAGTGTATCAAGTGGTTTTGTGTCAAATGTATTTAGAGATTTTGGAACAGAAGGCGTGTTAAGCGAAAAACTTCCGCCGAAAGCGACACACTGGGCAATGATAGGATTAGCGTTTTTAGCTTTGATGTTAATATTATCGATAATAATGGCAGTAATTAAACATTTAATAACAGGACTAATAAAAAAGCTTTCATTTATAAGAACTGTTGATAGAATTGGCGGATTAGCTTTGGGCATAGCGTTTGGAGTGGTCATCTACTCGGCAATTTATTTTGTTTTAGTATATGTGCCAATACCATTTTTAAGCGGATTAAGAGAAATGATTTCTCAGCAAGTTAAAGAATCAGCAGAAACCACAAAAATTGCATATTTATTATCAGATTCGTTTATAACAAGATTCTTGATAAGTATGTTTACAAAAAGTTAAGATAAATAGTTAAACCATTAAGCCACTTAAGAGTAAGTGGCTTTTTTAATAAAAACTATATTTTTTAACAATTAATATAACCTAATTTTAAATAAATTTACCTATTTATGCAATATTTGAACTGCTACTGCGCCTATTTAAAAGAAACTTGCATTTCCTACAATAATTATATATTTTTTAGTACAATAATTTTATATTTTTGCAATACAATAATCATATATTTTTTTACAATATAAAAAGATTTACTTTAATTAAGCTCAAACAATAAACGATATTTATCAAGATGCTATA
>JAVVUQ010000108.1:0-4258 GCA_036653075.1 Clostridia bacterium
ACAAAGCGTTAAAAACAAAAATTGAAAACGTCTATGTTATTGGCGGAGAAGATGCGTTTTTGCGTAATAGAGCTTTAAATAAAATTAAAAAAGCTTTAGATATATCGTACATCGATTTAAATAGCGTTGTAATAAATGGCGGTAATATTGATGAGATTATAAACGCTTGTAGAGTAATGCCTTTTATGAGCAAAAAACGGTTAGTTGTAGCTTATGAATTTTATGATAATAAAAATATCGATGTAATTAAACAAATTGAAAAATTAGCGCAGCAATATAATGATAGCTGTTTGATTATAGTTAATAGCGAAATGGATAAAATTGCGAAAGCTATGGGTGTTGTTTACGTTGACTGCAAAAAAATGGATAGTAATTTACTTGCGCAATGGGTAACAGCGAGCGCTAAAAATGCTAACAAGAGAATAACTCCGTTAGTTGTTAAAAAAATTGTGGAGTATTGCAATAACGATATGTCTAAAATTGATTCTGAAACAAAGAAACTTAATTGTTTTTGCGAAGATGAAATCACTATGGAAGCTGTGGAACTTATTGTTGTAAAAGATACAGATTATGCTGTTTACGCTTTAACTAATAATATAGCGGAAAAAAATCTAAAAGAAGCGCTATTAGTATTATGGTCGCTATTAAGTAGAGGCGAAGAACCGACTGCATTGGTATCAATGATGTATTCAATGTTTAAAAGAATGTTTTTTTCTAAAAATACAACTAAAAGCGTCGAACAAACTGCTAAATTGTTAGGAGTTAAAGAATACGCCGTGCAAAAAGCAAGAGAAAACGCAGTTAAATTTGGCGGAATTAAATTGAGAAAAGCTATGTCGTTATGCTTAAACGCAGATGAAGAAATGAAAACATCAAATGTTAGCAAAAATGACAGGTTGGAATTACTTGTTTTACAAGTGGTTAACTTATAGAAATATGTAAAGTTTAATGGTAGAGGATAATGGTTAAAATTAAAGAAAAAATTAGAAATAATTATAATTTATCACAATGGATAGTGAGAATTATATATATTATAAGCGTCGTGTTTGCCGAATGGTTTAATCTAAATAGTATAGTTAGACTCATCAATACGCAATATTCACTAATTCTTAATCCGTATTGGCTGTATGTTATAATATTTGGAATAATTGAAAGCATTGTGGCATTAGTATTTCTTAGATTTGCTATAAAAGGTATAAAGTTTTTTGGCAGATTTTATACATTGCCCGAATCAGAATGTACTTTTTTATTAGTATTAGCGTGTATAATCGCAAATATCGCAGCAGGTGTTATGAGATTATCCTATCTTATTACCCCTTTAGTATTTGTATGGGGAAAATATTTGTTTGGAATTTTAAGTGGATTTCCTGCAATGTTATGGTTTTTTGGAAAACTAAAAAAATACTATATTAATGAACAAACAGCGCAATATATGTTTTTATGGATTATGTTAGGATTTTTAATAGTAAACGGCCTATTAACTTTATCGCAAGGAGGATTATCCATATGAAAAAGATACTTGTATTATTATTGCTTGTGAGTGGAATAATGTTTACAATAAACTTAAATGTTAAAGAAACGACAGCGGAAGAATCGCATAGTAATATTAAAATTGGCGAGTTGGCGTTTCAATATATAAATGCGTTTATAGAAACTTGTCCAAGACGTGAAGCATATTCATTAGGTGAAAGCAAAGCGGCAAAATGGATAAGCGATGAATTTACAAAAATAGGGTATACTGCGAAAACCGTTGAATTTGGAGCTGAGCAATATTCATCTCAAAATGTAATAGCTGTAAAAAAAGGAAATGATACAACAAAAAAAGTTGTTATTTCTGCGCATTATGATAGCGCTAATGGCGAAGGCGCATTTGATAATGGCTCAGGAATTGCTATTATGTTGACGCTTGCGCAATTAATTAAAAATACAGATTTGACATTTGATGTTGAATTTGTAGCTTTTGGCGCTGAAGAAGTTGGTTTGGTAGGTTCTAATTATTATATTATAAATGAGCATACTGCCAACATACTGTTAGATATAAATTTAGATATAGTTGTGGGCGGCGAAAAACTTTATATGTACGCCGAAGACATTAATACAATACAGCTTGACTATTTTAAAAATGAAGCAGTAAAAGCTAACGCTCCTATTGAGCCACGAGTGAATATGAATCCTATTTTTATATCCGCAGGACAGGGCATATCATCTAATTATACGCATATAGGTATGAGAAACGACGCTAAAACATTTAAAGAAAATGGAATAGCTACTTTATTTTTGTTTTCAGGCAATATGGATAACGGCTATGGAGTTTATACCGAACAGGGCGATAATAGGAAAGTTATGAATACTAATAATGACACAATTATCGCTATAAACAAAAATGAAATAAGATTTAAAACGCAATCGGAAAGCGTGGTTAAAACAGTGTATAATGGCTTGACAAATAATCAATTTTACAATATAATTAAAAAAGCTGAGGTGGTAGACACGTTTTGGTATAGTTCAATGACGCCTATTTTAATATTTATGGCGTTAAATTTTATTGCTGTGATAATATCTATCATAATTAAAAAACGATTACATTTTGATGCGGTTATGACTGATCCAACAGCAAAAGAAAAGAAAAGTATTTTTGGAAAGCCCAAAGAGGACGATATTTTTGAGTTTAGAAAATAGTTTTACTTCAATGATTTATTAAGAAATATTGAAATTGATTTTTAGAAGTAATCATTAGTAACATATTTGAATTAGTAGTTTGTTTTATCAAATTTATCATAATATTTTATTAATGATTAAAACTGGGTGTAGCGCAGTTTGGTAGCGCGCCAGAATGGGGTTCTGGAGGTCGCAAGTTCAATTCTTGTCACCCAGACCAAAAGAGTTCAATCGCACTTAAGTAATTAAGTATTTTTGGACTCTTTTTTATCGAAGATACAATAATAAAAGCGTTTATATCAATTTGGTTTATTTAATTTTTGATAGCAAACAACGCAAAAAAATGTGAATATTTATATAATGTTAAGCGTAATTTAAATATAAAAATTATATATTTAATATTTATAGTTAAACGGATAATTGAAGTAAATAATATGATAAAAAATGTGTAAAGTCTGTTGCATTTTTCGACACAATGTGATAATATATATATGAAATAGAGCTAAGAAAGCGCTTGTAGTTTTAAAGGAGTATTATAATGAAAGTTACAAATATTAATGATATTAAAAAACAAATTGAAATATTAGATAATTTATCTAATAAGAATAAGAATTGTTTGATATTGTTAGCGGAAGAAATGTTATCTATGTCAGTAAGCTTATTAGGCGAAAATGAAGGAGATTTTTACATTGAAAAAATTAACGGTACATATTATTTGAATTTACAGATTTTGGCTAAAGTTGATGAATATGCGAAAGACGAATTGATTGGCGTAAGCACATTGAAGAAAAACAATTACAAAGAAACTATTAGCGATAAAATTTTATCAATGTTGGAGAGTTTTGTTAATGCAAGTGGGCAAGCCACCTTTAGCGCATTCGGAATGAACGATATTTATAATGGATATGCGCCAGCTTGGACTCTTTCGTCCTATTTAAATACCATTCCTGCCGATGAAGAAACCTCAACATGGGATGGTTTAGAAAAGTCCATAATAGCTAACTTTTCAGATGACGTAATTATTGGCGTAAAACGTAAAATGGTACAGATGACCGTAAAGAAAACATTTGATAAATAGTTATTATTTATCTATTTATATATATACAATAAAAAAATCCATAAGCAATAGCTGTTGGATATTTTTATATTTATAAAATAATATTACTTAAAATGGAGCGATATGCAAAAAACAATAATTGAAAGTAATAGATTATATTTAAATAAGATTGAATTAAGCGACTTTAAAGAACTATGCAAAATGTTACAAGATAAAGACGTTATGTACGCTTGGGAAAAAACATTTAGTGATAAAGAAATTATTGAATGGATAAAAAAGAGAGAAAATGGCTATTCTACATATGGATACGATTATTTTTTAGCAATAAATAAAGAAACATCTAAAGTAATTGGACAGATAGGTATTTTAAACGAAAATATTAAAGGCGAAAATTATATAGGAATAGGCTGGATATTAAATAAATCCGAATGGGGAAAAGGATATGCAACAGAGGGCGCATTGGCGTGTATTGACTATGTATTTAATGTTTTAAAAGTTGACAAAGTTATAGCGGATATAAGGCCAACCAACGCAAAATCGATT
>JAVVUQ010000109.1:0-4244 GCA_036653075.1 Clostridia bacterium
ATTTGAATTAAATACATAAAAAAGCGTAAACTATACGATAGCGGATAGTATAAAAAATTAAAAAAGTTTAATTAATTTTTTATAATTACTGCATTTATATTATTGCATTTATTTATATTATTGCATTTATTTATATTATTGTATTTATATATATTATTGTAAATGCAACAGTATCAATAGTTATTGGAGGGAAATATGCACACATTTAAGCGGTTAGGATTGCTTTTATTAATCTCTGCCGTAGCGTTAATTGCGGCAAGTTTATTTAAATATTCAAGTTTAAGCGATAGAATAATAGTTCTTGGAATTGGAATTGATTATGATGATAAATTAGGATATATGGTTTCATATGAAGCGGCTGTACCCGCAGCAAATAATGCAGGAGATTCGTCGGCTAAAAGTGGCGGAGGAAAAATTGTCAAAGGATATGGTAAAACTTTATCGCTTGCTTTATATGACGCTAACGAGCGTTCGGGCAGAATGGTTTCGCTTGGGCAATGTAGTATTATTATTTTAGGGGAAAAATATTTTACAAATTACAATATTTCGCATAGTGTTTCATATTTTGCATTATCCGACGCCTTTAAAGATGGAACAACAGTTGCTGCGTGCAAGGGAAACGCTGGGGAATTACTTAGCGTACAAGTACCATTAGATAGTTATGTAGGGTTACTTTTACAACATACTATACAAGCGAGCGGCGAAAAAATAAATATTCCTAAAGTTAATATTTCAGATTTTGTAAAAGCGCAAGCATCTGAAGGACACTCTTGTTTTTTGCCTTTAATTGAGTTTGTGCAAAATGAAACACCTGGAAGCAAAAATGACGAACAATCGGATAAGCCATCAGGTCATTACGAATTTAATTCAATTGCTTTGTTTAAAGATGGCGAATTGTTAACCATTGCAAATAAAGAACAGAAAAATACATTGATGATGTTAAAAGAGGATAAAAGCTACCATACCTTTCAAATAACTGATTATAGCGCAAATTCAATTTTTCCTCGCACAGTAGCTGTCGGAACAATGAGTAAGAAGGTAAAAATAGATTATTTATTGGAAGATTCGCCTATTATAAATATAAAAATAAAGGTTAAAATTAAACGGTTAAGAACGGATACGGACGGCGAAATTTTTGATTTTGTTGCAAAATCCGATAGTGAAATAACACAAAAAAATTCAATTGATGTCCAAAATCAAATTACTAAAAGCGTTCAAGACTTATATTCTTTTATTGCTGAGAATAATTGTGATATTTTAAAAATTTATTCTTCTTTTTATAAAAATTATGGAAATCAATGGCTGCAATATACGGGATTAAATACTGATTGGATAAAAAAAATAATGGTTAATGTAACTACTGTGGCAATATAATTATAAATTTCATTGAATGTTTTTAAAATTTAAGTAAGCATATTCGTTGTTTTTTATAGTAAATTGTATGTGATTTTTAATAGGCGGATATGTGAAATGGTACAAATATAAATAGGCGGATATGTGAAATGGTATAATATTTATTTAATATTAAAAAAGTAAATATATAGTGATTTAATATAGTTAAGTATAAAGTTTTATTAATAATAATTTGAATTAAAGGAATATTTATAAGAAATAATGACTATTATGTTTAGTATTTACGCAAAATAAATACTGTTTACTACAACTCTATACTTAACTAAATCGGCGAAATGTTTTATAATTTAAAGGTTTGTTTTTTGTTTGCTATTTTTTACTATTGCGTGTATAATACATACGAGTAGTCCCATAATGTATGTTAAATATTAAAAGGAGTAGATTAAATTACTAATTTTAATATTAATCGTACGCTGGAACATAATAAAAAAATAAAATATCTAATAAAATATCTATTAGGTGCGAGGCATCTAAACAAGGAGTGCACAATGAGAGTTTATAATTTTTCGGCAGGTCCATCGGTATTGCCAGAGGAAGTTTTAAAGCAGGTTCAAGCTGAGATGTTAGATTATAATGGCAGCGGCATGAGCGTAACCGAAATGAGCCATCGTGGCAAATATTTTTCGGCAATTGCAACAGAAGCGGAGCAAAGCTTGCGTGAACTTATGAATATTAGTGATGATTATCACGTTATATTCGTACAAGGTGGCGCATCAATGCAGTTTGAAGCTGTTCCGTTAAATTTACTTGGTAAAAACAACAAAGCGGATTATCTTGTAACGGGAAACTTTGCAAGCAAATCTTATAAAGAAGCGCAAAAATATGGCGATATTCGTGAAGCTGCAAGCAGTAAAGACCAAAACTTTACTTATGTGCCACGTGTGACAGCAAGCGATTTCCGTCAAGACGCAGCATATGTTCATATGACAAGCAATAATACAATTTTTGGAACACATTACGATTTCGTACCTGATACAAACGGAATTCCATTAGTTGCAGATATGTCAAGTGATATTTTGTCAAAAGTTATTGATGTTAATAAATTCGCAGTTATTTACGCTGGCGCGCAAAAAAATATTGCTCCTGCTGGCGCAACAATAGTTATTGCAAGAAAAGATTTAGTTGACGAGGACTTTACGCTTCCGTACTGCCCTACAATGCTTAAATGGTCAACTCAAGCTAAAGAACATAGTATGTACAATACACCGCCATGCTTTTCAATATATGTAGCGATGCTTGTATTTAGATATTTAAAGAAAAATGGCGGCGTTATTGCTATGCAAAAACAAAATGAATATAAAGCTGGCGTTTTATACAATTATTTAGACGAAAGCAAATTATTTAAAAACGTTATAAACAAACCAGATCGCTCACTTATGAACGTTCCGTTTATTACTGGTGACGTTGAGATGGACGCTAAATTTGTTAAAGCTGCTGAAGCTGCTGGTTTTGCTTCTCTTAAAGGTCACAAACTTGTTGGCGGAATGCGCGCAAGTATCTATAATGCTATGCCAGTTGAAGGCGTTGAAAAATTAGTTGAATTTATGAAAAAATTTGAGGCGGAGAATAAATAATGAAAGAATTATTAAAACTTAATGATATTAGCGCCGTAGTTAATACGGTTTTACAAGATAAATATACATTGACAGATAAAGCTGAAAATCCTGTTGGCATTATGCTCAGAAGTTTTGCTATGCACGATTATAACTTAGCTCCATCTGTTGTTTGTGTTGGCAGAGCGGGCGCTGGCGTAAATAATATTCCTCTTGACCGTTATGCAAGCGAAGGCGTTGTTGTTTTCAATGCTCCTGGAGCTAATGCAAACGCTGTTAAAGAATTAGTTATCACATCTATGTTGCTTTGCGGAAGAACTATTGTTCCTGCAATTTCGTGGGCTCAAAAACTTGTGGACGGCGAAAAAACTGTTGCTCAACAAGTTGAAAAAGGTAAATCAAAATTTGCTGGCACTGAAATAATGGGCAAAACTCTTGCAGTTTACGGACTTGGCGCTATCGGTATGAAAGTTGCCGAAGCTGCTATTGCGCTTGGTATGAACGTTGTTGGTTACGACCCCTTCTTATCCGACGCTGCCGCTGCAAAAATGAATCCGTCTATTAAACGCGTTACAGAAATTGACGACCTCATTAAAGATTGCAATTTCATTACCTTACACGTTCCTTTAACAGACTCAACAAAAGAATTTATCAATACTGAAAGACTTGCTAAAATGAAAAACGGCGTAAACGTTATCAACTGCGCTCGTGGCGAACTTGTTAATAACGCAGACGTTATCGCAGCAATTAAGACAGGCAAAGTTAATAGATACGTTACTGATTTCCCAACAGCAGAAGTTTTAGGCGTCGATAATTTAATCACTTTCCCACACCTTGGCGCAAGCACCGAAGAAGCAGAAGATAACTGCGCTGTTATGACAGCTGAAGAAATGCTCGCTTACATCGAAAACGGAAATATTATCAACAGCGTAAACTATCCAAACGTTTCTCTTGAACCTCAAGGCGAAACTCGTATGGTAGTCTTGTTTAAAGAATGCGCAGCTGATGCAGTTAAAGCAAAATTTGCTGAAATGAAAAAGATTATCAACTATGAACTTAAAATTAAAAAGGGATTCGGCGCAGCTGTTGTTAATATGACTAACGCTCCTTGCGAAAATTGTACTGAATCATTAAAGGCAATTGACTCGGTTACAAGAGTTTATTTCCCAGTAAAATAATTTTATAACTTTACAACTATTTAGAGGCAAAGCGATTTGCCTCTTTTTTTATGCAAAAAAATAGAAAAGTATAAAAAAAGCAAAGCTATTAACTTTGCTT
>JAVVUQ010000110.1:0-4128 GCA_036653075.1 Clostridia bacterium
TTATAACGCCAATAACGGCTAATTTAGTTTTGACAGCAAAATGGGAAGAAGCTGTAAGCGCTGAAGTGAATTTTACATTTGAGCTTAGTGAAAATAACGCTATAATTACGGGTCTAAAAGACAAAACGGCAACGGAAGTGATTATTCCATCAAAAGTAACAATAAACAATGTTGAATATAATGTAACAAGCATTGGAAATGGAGCATTTAGTGAATGCGACAGCTTAACAAGTATTACTTTACCAAATAGCTTAACAACCATTGGAGATTATGTATTTTATAATTGTAAAAGCTTAAGTAGTATCACTTTGCCAAATAGCGTAACAAGTATTGGAAATGGAGCATTTTGTGAATGCAACAGCTTAACAAGTATCACTTTGCCAAATAGCTTAACAAGTATTGGAGAGTGGGCATTTTGGAGTTGCTACAGTTTAAGCAGTATTACTTTGCCAAACAGCGTAACAAGTATTGGAAATGGAGCATTTTGTGAATGCAGCAGCTTAAAAAGTATTGCTTTGCCAAATAGCGTAACAAGTATTGGAAATGAAGCATTTCGTGGTTGCGACAGCTTAAGTAGTATTGTTTTGCCAAGTAGCGTAATAAGTATTGGAGATGGAGTATTTGGTTGGTCTAAAATAATAATATTTACTGACGCATTAACTAAGCCAGACTGTTGGAATTTTGAGGCGGATTACTATGGTTGTGATTTGAATACCTTTGCAACAATAAATGAAATAAGCTATGTAGTAAAAAACGGAAATGCAATAGCGGCAAGCTGCAATAGATTGCTTGAAACCGTAATTATTCCATCAAAAGTAACAATAAACAATGTTGAATATAATGTAACAAGTATTGGAAATTATTTATTTTATAGTTGTAAAAGCTTAAGTAGTATCACTTTACCAAGCGGCGTAACGAGTATTGGAAATGGTGCATTTAGTGAATGCGACAGCTTAAGTAGTATTACTTTGCCAAGTAGCTTAACAAGTATTGGAGATAACGCATTTGAGTATTGCACCAGCTTAAGTAGTATCACTTTGCCAAGTGGCGTAACAAGCATTGGAAATAACGCATTTTATAGTTGCAGCAGCTTAAGCAGTATCACTTTGCATAGTAGCGTAACAAGCATTGGAAATTGGGCATTTAATAATTGCACTAATTTAAAAACTATTATTTTGCCAAGTAGCATAACAAGCATTGGAAATTACGCATTTTTTAATTGCTACAACTTAACAATTTACTGCGAAGCTTTAAGTCAGCCAGATAGTTGGTCTGTTGATTGGAATTGTAGCAATTGCCCTGTTGTTTGGGGACACAAATAAACAAAAAAATGGAGCTGTGGCGATTTGTAAGAATTGACAATACAGGTCTTAAATCACAAAAATACCGACGAAGTAAGCTAAACGCTTATTCTATCGGTATTTTTTATAATTTAAGTAAAGTTTTCATTAGACGTCTTGTTATACGAATTGCAATATAAATTATATAAAATAAAGCTAAGCAATATAATAACTAATTGCAACCAACTAATTATAGGTAATAATTTGTCCTACAAAACACAATGACATAAATTATTACTTAATAAGTCAGTTGGTTACAATAACACTTCACAAAGAATTGAACCTTAAAAGTTAACAAATTTTTGTTAGGAGAGCAAATAATTTGACTTTTAACCTAAAATTCGATAAAATAAATAAAAAAGGTTGAGAATATGAAGTACAATCAGGCTTATGAGAATTTGACTTCGGTAATTATGCGGTTTATAAATAGCGGACTTACGATTGAAGAAACTGCTATGCGTATGGACATTCCGATAGATTTTGTGGCGGAAAGCATAAAAACAAACAATCAACAAAATAATAAAGATCTTTGCGATATGAGTTTAATTGAGATGTGGGCTTTATTTCCGATATCTTTAACCGAGCATAATGCAAATTGGAAAAACTGGTTTAATGAAGAATATGAGCGTCTATTGCAAATTTTGCCTTTAGCGCCGACTTTGCGAGTTTCACATATAGGTAGCACCGCAGTAGCTACAATAATGGCAAAACCTATTGTCGATATTATGGTAGAGATTGACAAAAGTTGCAACATAAAAGACATAAAAATGCTTTTAGAAAATAATGGTTATGGCTCAATGTCAGAGTGCGACGACAGAATATCGCTACAAAAAGGTTATACAAAAAATGGCTTTGTTGAAAGAGTGTTTCACTTGCATTTGAGATTTTTTGGCGATAATGACGAGCTTTATTTTAGAGATTATTTGTTGGATAATCCGAAAGTTGCGCAAGAATATGAAACGATTAAACTTGAATTACTCAAACAATATAAGTACAACACAGATGCCTACACCAACGCAAAAACAGATTTTATTGGCAAAATAACAAGGATAGCGAAAGTAAAATATAAAGATAAATATAATTAAAATTTTTAAATTATAGGACAAATAGTTAGCAATTCATTGAGCCGTAATTATAAAGCAATTAATCTAAACCTTATTGAATAATTATAGAGTAAAAGGCGAAAAATGAGTGATTTATTAGAAAATATAAGTAAAATTCATACTACTACTTTGGGGGCAGAGCGACTAAAACGCAATCTTGATTTGCCGATTAGTGATGTTGTGGAGTGGTGCAAAAGCGCAGTAGAGAGAGCGGAACTGATAATGCAGTTTGGCAAAAATTGGTATGTGTACGCAGACGGATTTTCCATTATTATAAACGCAAAAAGTTTTACAATTATTACCGCTCATAAAATTTGTGGTAAAGTTCGTGTTATGGAGCAAGCCGATTATCCTTGCTTAGAAGAATTTTTGTATCAAGCAATTTTTATAAAAAAGGGCGAGCATTTACCGCCGAGAGAAATAATTAAAAAACCCGAAATTTATATTTACATAAAAGATTTTGGAACGCAAGTAGGCGATTTGGGAGTTGTTGCCGAGCAAGACGGGCAAGTTATTGGCGCAGCGTGGACACGAATTATTCCCGCATATGGTCATATAGATAATGATACTCCCGAGCTTGCAATATCAATTTTGCCAGAGTTTAGAGGGTGCGGAATTGGAACGAAACTAATGCAAAAATTATTTGTTTTGCTAAAAAATAATGGATATAAAAAGACATCTTTATCCGTGCAAAAACAAAACCCAGCGCTAAAATTCTATAAGCGTCTTGGCTACAAAATAGCGGGCGAAAAAGAAGATAGCGATAACCACGAAGATTGTATAATGGTCAAGTATTTATAAATAATGTCAATTAAAATATTATTGGAGAAAAAAACATATGGCAAGTAGTGTAGACTTTGTAAACTTTATTTGCGAGCAAATTGAAAGTTGCGGTATAGTATCTTGCAAAAAAATGTTTGGCGAATATATTGTTTATGTCAACGCTAAGCCTATAATTTTAGTATGTGATGATACCGCGTTTGTCAAAATTAATGAAGTGACTAACAATATCATTCCAAATAATGAAATAGGCGAACCATACGGCGGAGCAAAACCGCATTATATTCTTGATGTCGACGATGAAGAATTATTATGTGAGATAATTATTGAGCTTGAAAAAGTTACGCCATTACCAAAGCGTAAAAACTACAATAATAGAAAAATGCATATTATGCGATAATTTTAATTTTTAAGAGGTAACTATGATTATAAAGACGAAAAGAACAATTCTACGAGAGTTTACTGAAAGTGACGCTGATAATTTGTACGAATTTGCTAAAAACCCCAAAATCGGCAAGATGGTAGGGTGAAAACCGCACGCAAATATTGATGAGTCAAAAGCGATACTAAAAGAAGTGTTTTTAGGTCAAGAAAATATGTTTGCGATAGAATATAATGGCAAAGTTATAGGCTCGGTGGGGCTTATCCCTGATAATATGCGCAGAAAAACAAATAGTTTAATGTTAGGATACAAACTTAGCGAAGATTATTGGGGCAAAGGCATTATGTTTGAGTGTTGTGAAGCTGTAATAAATTATGCTTTCAGCGCGCTAAAAATAGACCTAATTTCAGTTACTTGCTATACCGATAATCTTCAAAGTAGGCGAGTAATAGAAAAATGCGGGTTTGCTTTGAGGGTGTTATTCATCAAGCCGAAAAGATGTACGACGGCGAAATAAAAGATA
>JAVVUQ010000111.1:0-4064 GCA_036653075.1 Clostridia bacterium
TTTTAGATAGATTAATCTCTTGCACTTTATCGCTAAAAGCATAAACAATATCTGTCGTAAACCCGCTTACTCCTAATAACATATGCCTATTTATCGGTTCAATCGCATTATAAGTGTACGGCCATTGACTAACGCCACGTAGTATCGCTTGATTTGTAACAGAATTACTTAAGTGGGTATTATTTGCATTATACGAAAAGTTATTTTGATTTATAACTGCGTATAATCGCATTAAACTTTTATCAACATCTAAAACTTTGTTGGTTTTTATCCTTATGTCGCTTCCTAATAGTCCCACCGATAATTGCGGACAAACACTCCTTAGCTTTACTAATTGCGCGCCGTTAAACGCTATTATAACACACTGCGACATCATATCATTTTTAATAATTATTTCTGCCATAACTTTTTCAATGCCTTCCATAGCAGCCTTTATTTCCACAACTAATTTAACGTTTTGCCCTTTAAATTCTTTTAAAAATTCTTCAAATGTTGGTATGCTTTCATTCGGACTATTTACAAACCGCAGCTGTTTAAGCTCCGCTAAGGTCATTTGCGATATTTGTCCGCTTCCATTCATCAATCCATCTACCGTACTATTGTGCATAATAACAAGCTTTCCGTCTTTTGTCATTTGTATATCTGTTTCTATCATATCAGCGCCATACTCAATCGCTTTACGATACCCACTCATCGTATTTTCTACCGCTTTAGTCGGCACACCCCTATGCCCAATTAAAAATATTTTTCTAAGTAGCGTTGTATCTTTAAAATAACTTGTCATCAACTTAGAAAATTCTTCGCTATAATCACTTACTATCCCTTGCGTTCCTTCTAATATTAAGGATAATGCGCTATGCTTTTCATAATTCTCAACCTTTGTCCACACCGTCATAAACGCAGAACGTATATCATCAATAAATCTCTTTTTTGATAACAACTCATTTACAATAACTATCTTCGCTTCACTTTCATTTGTAGCGAATACAATTTCATCTACCGTCGCTTTCGTATTACCACTCATATCCAACACTCGTCGCGCGAATTTTTGTAGCGCAACGGTTTGCTTTAATATTTCTATATTATTTGATATAAAATACGCATCATATATTTTATTAGCAGTCATATATTGAGCTATAATCTTCGCAACTTCAATATCCTTTATATAAAACGCAGGTATTATCTTTAATCCAATCGCTTTCATTACTTCATCAAAAAGTCCAATAACTTTTCCATTAGATAATACGATTAACTTTTCATTTTCTAACGCAGTATCTAAAATTACTATGTGCGAATGCTTTGCAACTTCATCAATATTTGCAATACTATCAATTTCACCTATTAACGTCGCAGGCGATATTATTGAACAATCTACCCCTTTAAGCTCAACATACCGCTTCTCTCCTTCGGCAAATACAGCATTTACACTCGAAATAACCATCATAGCCGCAAATAACATCATTAATAAAATAGTTAAACGTTTTTTCATCACAACCTCTCAATTTATGTATTTATCTTTTTATTTTATGCTATTATTATCGCTCTATCCAAAACGTTTTATAATAAAAATATCAAATTTTGATAATATAATTGATATTTACTTACTAAAACCTTTTAGTAAAACGCTTTACTTGTTTTTAGTATAACACATCTTATTCCCCTTGTCAAGGTTTTTAAAAAATATTTTGAATAATATTAAATAATTTTCAATATTGCAAATACTTAATTATACCATTCAAGTCGTTATAAAAGTTATATTTGGTTAATTTTTATATTATTAGACATACTATCACTTGAAAAACTTTAATTTTATCAATTATATTTAATAAATATTTTAATTAAATTTATTAAATATTCTACTACTTTCAATTGACGTGAGGAACTATGTATAAAAAATTATTTATTTTGTTACTACTTATTGCTGTTTCATTTAATTTATGTTTAAATTTGACTGTCGCTAATGCTGAAAATAAAAACATTGAAAGTAAAGTATACCATTTATTTACACACGCATTAATCGCTTATCCTTATTTGGCTTTTGACAAAAACAACGAAATGCGTAAACATTATGATAAAGATTGCATTACTGTAAAGGAATTTAAATCCGCTTTGTCGCAACTGTATAAAAATGGATTTATTTTAGTGAGTCCATCTGATGTTTATGAAATTAAAAATGAAATAGCTATTAAAAAAACTCTGAAATTAAAGAAAAAACCATTAATTTTATCATTTGACGACATAAACTATTATTCAAAAAAAATGAATCGAGGTATGAATGACAAAATTGTTTTACACAACAATCAATTAGCGACTTATACTCATAACGCTACGACGAAAATTAATTATAATAATGAGGTTATTACGGTTTTAGAAAATTTTATTAGAGCGCACCCCGACTTTTCATACAATAACGCAAAAGCTACAATTTGTTTGACTGGATTTGACGGAATTTTAGGTTACCGCACCCAATCATCAAATCCAAATAGAAATGAAGAAATTCAAAAGGTCATACCAATTATAAATAAATTAAAATCTCTCAATTGGAAATTTGCTTGCCACTCCTATGGTCACTACGCAATGAAAAAAACAACTTATTTACAGTTTGCCGCCGATACGGATAAATGGTTAAATGAAGTTCAACCTTTAATCGGTAAAACGGAAATATACGTATACCCCTACGGCGAATATGAAATTAATAATGGTGACTCTCTTTCAGCAAAACATAAATACCTTTTAGCTAAAGGCTTTAAACTTTTTTGCGGAGTAGGCGACGTTCCTTATTTTAATTATATGCCTTACAACAGTAACGCTCACCCTAAATGCTTATTTATGGACAGAATTCCACTTGATGGATATGCGCTTCGCCATTCATTTTTAGATATTTTCTTCGATTCAAAACTTGTTTACGACGCAATTAGAGATAATTAACTTAAATAAACCGCTTTTTTTAATATATTATAAATAAATTTATGGTTTTTTATAATAATTTAATATACTATGTGTGTAATAGTTAATTAAAAAGGTTACTATGCGTGTAATAGCATTTATGAATATTACTATGCGTGTAATAGTATTTTATCTTAAATATTAAAAAATTAATGTGTTAAAATTTGTATAATAAAAGCTCCGCATTTTGCGGAGCTTTATTTATGCAATGATATTTTATATAAATTATTTTAAAATTTCCACTAATTTCAAGTCGATTCTATTTTTCACTGTGTCAATTTTTGTTATTTGGACACGTACTCTATCGCCCTCGTTTAGAACGTCTGAAACTTTTTCTACGTGGTTTTTGCTTAATTTTGAGATATGAACCATACCGTCTTTGCCTGGAGCTAACTCTACAAAAGCGCCTGTTTGTTCTAAGATTTTGACTACTTTTCCGTCAAACTCGTCGCCGACTTCTGGATCTTTGACTATTCCCATAATGATAGCTTTAGCTTTCTTGCCCATTTCTTCATTGCTTGTAGCTATAAAGACTGTGCCGTCTTCCATTATGTCAATTTTTACGCCTGTTTCGTCAATAATTTTATTTATTGTTTTTCCGCCGCTGCCTATAACGTCTTTAATCTTATCTTTATCAATAGCAAAGCTAATAATCTTTGGCGCATATTTACTGAGGGTATCTTTTGGCGTATCGATAACTTCCGCCATCTTATCCAAAATGTAATATCTGCCTTCTTTTGCTTGCATTAAAGCTTTTTCTAAAATCTCTTTATCTATGCCTTTAATTTTTATATCCATTTGGATTGCGGTAATACCTTTTTTTGTACCTGCAACTTTAAAGTCCATATCGCCTAAAAAGTCCTCAAGTCCTTGAATATCTGATAAAATAGCTGTTTTCGAATGTCCTTCGTCCTTCATAAGACCCATAGCGATACCTGCAACTGGAGCTTTCAAAGGAACGCCTGCGTCCATTAGAGCCAAAGTGCTGCCGCAAACGCTTGCTTGAGAAGTGCTGCCGTTGCTACTTACCACTTCGCTTACGGTTCTAATAGCGTATGGAAATACAACTTCCGATGGAATAACTGGTTCTAACGCTCTTTCTGCAAGCGCGCCGTGTC
>JAVVUQ010000112.1:0-3929 GCA_036653075.1 Clostridia bacterium
TTATATACATAAAGCTGATGCTGATATGTGCGAAAATGCTTCAAAATATACAATAGGTGGTATAAAAGCTGATGATTGTATCGCTACTAAGACATTTAATATTGAAGATGGTATGTTATCGGTGGGAGAATTTAATTTTAGAATTATACATACGCCTGGACATACGCCAGGAAGTGTTTGCTATATAATTGATGAGTATATGTTTTCGGGAGATACGTTGTTTTGTGGTTGTATAGGCAGAACTGATTTTGAAAGAGGAAATCTTCAAGATATGAAAAAAAGCATATCTAAAATTAAAAATATTAATATAAATTATAAGGTTTATCCAGGACACGATGATTTTACAACATTAGATGATGAGAAAAAATACAATATTTGGCTTAGATAAACAATAATATTAATGTTTAATGTTGCAATTATAACATATTATTGCAAAGAAACAGCGAAAAAAGTGTTTTATATAAAGTAACCAATAATAAATAATAAAATACTATAAACTGCGAATACAGTTAATGTAGATAAAGGTAGAATAGATGAGATTAAAAACCGATTATATAAATTTTGCACCCGAGTTATTTGATGAAGTAAAGATGTTCGTAAGCGAATTGAAGTACGAATTAGTGACGAATGAGGATACGGATATAGCAGATGAAAATGATTTAATGGAGCATAGCGTAAAAAGAGATGGTATTAATTATATTAGTTCTGTTAAATATAAGGGAATAGAGATAAATATGCCCTTTGTTATACCATATAATAGTAGCGAATTAATGTGTAAGAAGCTATTAAAGCGATATTCAAAACTAAGCGTATATAATTGTATGAAAAGGTTATACAATTGTAAATTACCTTGGGGGGCTTTAACGGGGATTAGGCCAACGAGAGTGATGTATGAAATATTAGAAAATGGATTGTCAATAAACGCAATGCAAGAGATATATGATGTTTCAAAAGAGAAGTGTGAATTAGTTGAGAAGATAATCAAAGCGCAAAAAGGGCTTATAAATGAAGATGAAAAGGCGATTGATATTTATGTAGGGATACCTTTTTGTGTGTCGAAGTGTACGTATTGCACTTTTACAAGCGGATTAATAAATAAATTAAAGGTATATGTTGAGCCATATATAGAAACGTTAATAGGCGAGATAAAAGAAGCGTTTGAAATAATTAAAGAAGGCGGATATAGGTTAGAAAACGTTTATTTTGGCGGAGGGACGCCGACGTCATTAAATGCCGAGCAATTAAAGCGGCTTGTGGAGTTGTTTGATAGCGCAAAAATTCAAGAATTTACGGTGGAAGCGGGTAGACCTGATACAATAACAACGGAGCATTTAGAGATGCTTAAACAAAATGGAGTTAATAGAATATCCATTAATCCGCAAACATTTAATAATGAAACTTTGGCGTTGATAAATAGAAAGCATACAATAGAGCAGATATATGAAAGTTACTATAAAGCCAAAGAATATGGATTTATAATAAATATGGATTTAATAGCTGGATTACCGCAAGAAAATTTTGAAATGTTTAAAAAATCTTTAGATGAGTGCGTGCTTTTAGATGCAGATAATATAACAGTGCATACTTTAGCGTTAAAAAGAGGAAGCGTATTATATGAAAACGCTGAAAGAGAAAATAATGAAGTAGAAGTTGCGCGTATGATTGAATACGCATATAACACCTTGTGTAATAAAGGATATATACCATATTATTTATATAGACAAAAGTATATGACGGGAAATCTTGAAAACGTGGGTTATTGTAAAGAAGACAAGCAGTGCAGATACAATATAGATATAATGGAAGAAAGAAAATCGATATTAGCGTGTGGGAGCAATTCTATTTCCAAAAAAGTATATATGAAAGAGGGCAGAATTGAACGTTTAGCAGATACAAAAGATGTTAAACTATACGTTGAAAGAGGCGATGGAAATAGTGAACGCAAAAAAAAATTGTTTTGTTGTTAAAACAGTTTACAAAAAGGCAAAAGTATGATATTATAATAAAGCTTGCAATGACAAGCAAAGTACCGTTTACTCAAAATTGGCGGACTCCATCGCATTTTTGGGTTTATGGCGAATCAATATAAGGAGAAGAAAATTATGGAAAAATCAAAAAAGCAAGAGATTATTGTAACGTATGCAAGAAGCGAAGGCGATACAGGTTCGCCAGAAGTACAAATTGCACTATTGACCGAACGTATCAATCACTTAACTGAGCATCTTAAATCGCACGTAAAAGACCACCACAGCAGACGTGGTTTGCTACAAATGGTAGGAAAAAGACGTGGTTTACTTGATTATTTAAAGAATGCCGATATCGAAAGATATAGAGCGATAATTGAGAAGTTGGAACTTAGAAAATAATAGTAAAATAGCGAAAGGAGCTTATTCTTTTCGCTTTTTTTTAGTAATATCAAGTTGTAAATGATGTTTAATAGCAAAATCGGCGGTTGATTGTTTGATTTTAAATATTTTTATTTAATTATATTTAAATAATTAGCGAAAGTTATTGATATATATTATTTATATGCTTATAGAAACAGATGGATAATCACACTATAATAGGTGTATTAAATATAGTTTAGTATTTTAAATATACTAAATGTAGTTGTTAGGAGGAAAAATGAGCAATTATTCAAAGAAGACAATGCATATCGGCGACAGAGAATACTATGTATTTGAAACTGAAGTCGGTGGCAGAACAATGAGTGTTGAAATTGGTAAATATGCAGAACAAGCAAATGGTAGCTGTTTAATTAGATGTGGCGAAACAGCTGTCATGACTAATGTAACATTAGCGAGCGAGCCAAGAGATGGCATAGATTTTTTCCCATTGGGAGTAGATTATGAAGAAAAGATGTATGCGGTAGGCAAAATACCTGGCGGGTTTAAAAAACGTGAAGGTAGAGCGAGCGACAAGGCAATCTTGACATCAAGATTGATTGATAGACCATTGCGTCCGTTATTTCCAAAGGGATTTTTAAATGATGTAGCGGTTGTTGCAACAGCGATGTCAGTAGACACAGACGTACCGCCAGAAGTTTTTGCTATGATAGGTTCGTCAATTGCATTATCAATAAGCGATATACCCTTTGCAGGCCCGACAGGAAGCGTAGTGGTTGGATATGTTGATGGCGAATATGTTATCAATCCAAATAACGAGCAAAGAGAAAAGAGCAGATTAGCGTTAAATTTATCAGGCACAAAAGATGCTATTATGATGGTTGAAGCGGGTTGCTCAGAAATAAGCGAAGATGAAATGTTACACGCTATATTGTTTGGACACGAAGAAATTAAAAGACAATGTGAGTTTATAGATTATATAGTTAGCGAAGTAGGAAAAACAAAAAAACAAGTTGAATTACATCTTGTTCCAACTGAGTATGCAACAATAGTTAGAGCGTACGCAGACGAAATGCTGACAAAAGCTTTAGATACATTCGATAGAACAGAACGCCAAAATAACGAAGATGCAGTAGAAGCAGATTGTAAAGCTTATTTTGCAGAAAATAATCCTTCAGTCCTTCCTTATGTAGGCGACGCTTTGTATAGCTTAACTAAAGAAAAAGTTAGAGCGAGAATATTAAACGACGGCGTTCGCCCGGACGGCAGAAAATTAACGGAAATACGCCCAATTTGGTGCGAAATTGGCTTGTTACCAAGAGTCCACGGTAGCGCTTGCTTTACAAGAGGAATGACACAAGTTATTTCAACAGCAACTTTAGGAACAATTAGCGAAGTTCAAAAATTAGAAGGACTTGACGAAGAAGCGTTTAAAAGATATATGCACCATTATAACTTCCCACCATATAGCACTGGCGAAGCTAAACCATTGCGTAGCCCAGGTAGACGTGAAATTGGACACGGCGCGCTTGCAGAAAGAGCGTTAGAACCAGTTATTCCATCGGAAGTTGAATTTCCATACGC
>JAVVUQ010000113.1:0-3509 GCA_036653075.1 Clostridia bacterium
CAACAATAGCTACTACCATTCCTTTTCCAGTATATCCATAATCTTTACGAGCTACGTCTAAATTCATTTGAATTGCGCTCGTAGCTGTCTTTGGTGATTCATATACTTCGGATAATGATATTCTCTTAATACCCTCTACCTTTGAAATAGCTTTTATATCACCATATCTTAAATTAACAGCAATACCATAATTTAATGTTGTATACGTATACTCGAATTTTACTTCTTTTCCCGTATCCTTGATTGCTTTCATAATTTTGTTTTGTTCTGCCATCATAGATGTAATTATTGCTTTTCCCTCTTCAGAATCGGCATATTCAACTACGTCCATACCTTTTTTCTTTGCAAGTTCTAATAATGATGAACCTTTAAGTTCAACTATAACATCGACTTTTTGGTCGGGGTTAATTGCCTTAACCTCTTGATAGTCAACGCCAGATAAATGCTTACCTAACATTGCAGATACATTGTCTAACTCAAAATTTTCAACAGTCAATTTTTGAGTTTCAGTGATTGCTGCCGAAGCAGGTTTAACACCGACTGTAACAGCCGCCGTCAAAACCAACAAAACGGCTAAACACATCATGAGCAATTTGTTTGTTTTCATTTTTTTCCTCCTATAAATCGGAATATTCACTTATGAGAACACTCTCCCATATGTTCTTAATAGTATATCATTAAAATTAAATTGTGTCAATGCTAAAAACGAAAAATTATTAATTAACTTTATATCATTGCAATGTAACATTCTATCATCTAATAACACTACAACTACACAGAGGCATTAAAATTTCAACAATTTATTGATAAAACAAACATTTTCTTTACATATAATACAAATCTATTGGTTAGTTTGTATTATTTTGATGTATTAATCATTGTTTTGACAATAATCATAATTTTAATATATAAATCATAAATATTAACTGTAATTAAATAATTAATTTTATCATTTTAGTTATTTACAAGCCGATACACAAAAATAATAATTAATAATTAATTTATCATCGAATACTTAAGCAATAAACATCAAATTAATATATCTTTTTTTATTATAAAAAAATCTATAAAATTTAAACAAATCTAATATCCCTATGCGGATTTTTACAATTATAAAAAAAGTCCCAAAACCAATAGTTTTTGGGACATAAGATATAAAATCCATAATCTAATTTAATTATATAATAAATTATAAAAGTAAAGCGACTAATTTAAACAGATAGTTTGCCGCAACACCTGCAACAAGACCGCCGATAGTGTGTGAAAAAATTGCCCAACCTGTTAAGTTACGAAATTTTAAGCTATCCATCATTGCGACGTGAGTGCTTAGGTAACCTGACCAACACATACACATAGAAGTAAAAACGGCTATATCTCCTGCGATAGCGCTACCGCTATTAACTAAAGTTTTAACAAGGCTTGTAGCTGCGGCAGCTGAGCCAAGGGCTGTAAGTGGAACGGCGACATTTGCAGGATTTGAAAATCCAAAGAGTGGTTCTAATATGACATTGATGTATTTACCAAGATAATTAATAAGGTTTACTCCTTCAAAAGCTCCGCCAGTGTAACCGCCAGTTTCTGGGTTTACGCCACAAGTTAAGAGCATAACAAAGTTGCAAATAATAAGAACGCCTGGAATAACGGACACGCCTACTTTTACGCCGCTTGCGCCGCCTTCAAGTAAAGCGTCAAACAACCTTGCCGTCCATTTTCCTTTACGAATTTCTCTATAATTAAGCGGATTGTATTCGTTTGTAACTCCTTCGACTGATTCTGTTTCTTTTCCGTAAAGCTTTTTGGTTTTTATAAGCATAAGCCTACAAGAAACAATGCCTCCTACAACAGCGCATAGATTTCCCACCAACACAGCCAAGCCAAAATTGTTTTCCGGCGTAGATAATCCAAGCATAAAAACTGTTACAATAAGTCCCATTCCAAACGCTGTTCCAACATTACATAACGCAGGCAGTTGATATTTTTTAAAAAAACATCTAAATTTTTTGTCGTCCGCTAAGGTTAAAATAGCGGGATTATCCGACATATAACAAGTAAAAACGCCAATTATCGTTGCTCCTGGCATACCAAATAATGGTTTCATAAGAGGCGACAAAGCTTTGTTTGCAAGTGATATTACACCAAACTCCGTAAGTACGGCAGATAACGCCCCCGCCACTACAGCCAAAGCTAAAATATAAAAAACAGTATTAATAAGTAAATCAAAAGCATTAGCAAACAATGTATTAATTGCGTTGCTAAATCCCATTACAAGCGATAATCCAACAAACATAAGCACTATAACAGCGATACAAATTAAACCTTCCCAACTTATAGCCTTTTTTAAACGCTGTCCATTAGGCATTAACATTTCGCCTTTTACATTCTTTTGCTTTGGTAAATTTGTTTCATTAACGGGACTTTCTAAATGGTTATCTAAATTATCTTTAACGTTAGCTAATTCATTTAAAACATCATTGTCGCTATTTACATTATTTAGTTTTTCGTTACAGCTACCTTCAACAATTTCAACTTGCTGCTTTTTTATAGCGTTATTTGCAACTTCGCTTTCTTTGTCCTTCGCTTTGACGGCTTTTATCGCTTTACTTTTACAATCCGCAAAATCGCTTTCTAATTTTGTGTCATCTTGTAACGTATTTGCGCAAGCAACCACTTCTTCTTTTAATGGTGATTTTTCTTTACCTCGCTCATTATTGGGCTTTTTCATTAATTACTCCCTTATTTTAAAAATTTTTGTAAAATCTGTTTTTACGATGATTATATTAAATTTGAAAGTTTTATGATGAAATCGTATAACATAAATAGTTAAATAACTATTACTCCTAATACTTAAAAAATACTAAGATATTGCCTAATGCCCCATTTTTGTATACTTCTATATTTTAACACGAAATCTAATAATTACAAGCGTTTTTTATAACTATTTTTTTAATTTATGTTTAGATAATTAATACGATACTACGTTATTTGCTTTTTAATGCTTATTGTCTTTATTTTAGTACTTATTTCCTTTATTAATATTTAAAATTCCTACCATATATCAAATAAACGAAAAAATAAAGTAAAAGTTTTATTTTTTGAAACATTAATTAAAATAAACTAAGTGATGCCATTAAATATTTTATTGCAATATAGCGCTATAAAATATATAATTACAGCGTTTATTACGCATATATAATAAGGTTAGAAACAACGATAATTTTTGTTGTTTTATTGCTATTAAAAGACATTGAAGTCGTTTTTGAATAAAATCATAAAAATAAACCGATATAGCGAAATATTAGATAAATATTTATATTAAAAACAGTTGACATAGTTCTCAATAAATGATAAGATAGTCAAGCATTAGTAATAAAGCGACGCGGGGTAGAGCAGTCCGGTAGCTCGTCGGGCTCATAACCCGGAGGTCAGGTGGTTCAAATCCCCTCCCCGCAACCATTTTGGCGGCGTAGCTTAGTTGGTTATAGCGGCCGGTTCATACCCGGCAGGTCGTT
>JAVVUQ010000114.1:0-3216 GCA_036653075.1 Clostridia bacterium
CATAAGTAACAATTAAAAAGATAATTTAAATAAAAAAATACATAAGTGACAATTGAATTAATTAATTAAAAATTTGTATATAAAAATTTCAAAGCAAATAAATATAAAAAAGCGCAAATTGATTTATTGTGATGACATAGAGAGCGAAAGGAGTAAAGGGTTATGAAAAAGGATAAGATAAAATTAATTATTATAAGTTTTATTGTAATTGCGTTATCTATTTTATTATTAGAAAATAAAAAAAGTGAAGTATTTGCGCAAGCAAGTGAAGAAAATAGGAACGGGTTAACAGTAGAAAAGGTAATAAGGGTGGGGTGGTGGGAGCAACCGAAGTTTCAAGAAAAGGATAGTAATGGTAATTATACAGGATATTGTTATGAATATTTATGTAAAATTGCAGAAATAAATAATTGGAAGTATAAATTTGTTGAAGATAAATTTGAAAATTTATACAAAAGTTTAAAAGAAGGTAAAATTGATATTTTAGGCTGTTTATTTTATACAAGCGAACGTGAAAAAGAGTTAGATATGTCAACTTTTGATATGGGCGAAATGTATTCTACAATGTTTACATTAAAGACAAGTAAATTGCAAAGCGAAGATTTCAACGCATTCAACAATATAAAAATTGCAGTTATAAATTCCAATAATTTAGTAGCGTTAAATAAATATGCAGAAGATAATGGGTTTAAAGCGGATATTTTAATATGTAGTGATTACAAAGAAATATTAAAAACGCTTGATGATGGTAGAGCTGACGCTGGAGTAGTTGGAGGAATGGCTGATTCAAAGTATAAAATACTTGCCAAATTTGCGCCAAACAAGTTTTATTTTGCTACATCAAAAGATAATAGCGAAATATCCGTACCATTAAATAAAGCGTTAAGTAAAATATCCATAGACGACCCTTACTATAAAACAAGACTTGCAGACAAATATTTGTATGGAATGGAAGTTTCTCTGTTATTAAATAAAACGCAAACAATTATACTATTGACAACTATTATAGTTATATTTTCATTATTGATTATTATAGCTTATGTTAAAATCAAATATAATATTTCAGAAAAAAAACGTATTAATGAAATGTATTATCTTATGAAATATATTTTTAAAATCAACGATTCTGTTGGAGAAATAAATCTTTTAAAGAATGAAATTATCAAATATACGTTAAATAATAAAAGTATTAATAAAGAAAAAGTTGAATTTTTGCCTTATGAAATAGAAAAGTCAATCTATTTAGAAGATATTGAATTATATAAAAAGTCGGTGAGCCAAGAAGCGTTAAATGAAATAATTAACAATCAATCACAGAGGGCATTTGAATTAAGAAAAAAGAATAAAGACAAGTACGAATGGCACGCTTTCGTTTTGCAAGGAATAGCAAAAGATGACGAGCATCCGTGTAATTTTATGTATTTTGATAGAAATATTGATACAATTAAACGAGCCGATGAAATACAAAACAATGCGTTAATATATGCCTCAAAAGAAATTGCGAAAGCAAGCGAAGCTAAGAGCGCATTTGTATCTAAAATATCGCACGAAATTCGAACGCCATTAAACGCTATATTTGGATATTTAAACATTGCAAAAAACGATATTACGAATTTAAGCAAAATGACAGATAATTTATTTAAATCGGAAATAGCTGCTAAACAGTTGTTAGATGTTATCAATGACGTAACTGACATAACTTCAATTGACAATCGTAAATTAAAAATACTTAAACAACCCTTTGAGTTGCGCCAGTTGATTAATACATTATACATAATGTTTGAACAGCAAGCAAAATTAAAAGATATTACATTTGTAGTTACAGTTGATGAAAGGTTAGAGAAGTTTGTATTGGGTGATTGTTTGAGAGTAAATCAAATATTGCTTAACTTACTTTCAAATGCGATTAAATTTACTAATAATGGTGGACTTGTTTCCTTTAAAACAGAAGTTTTTTGGATAACGAAGGATACAACTGCGGTTAGATTTATTGTTAGCGATAACGGCATAGGAATGGATGACAGCTTTTTAAAGAAAATTTGTCAGCCATTTGAACAAGAATCGAATAATGCCTTAAAATATGGCGGGAGCGGGTTAGGACTTGCAATTTGTAAAAGCCTTTTGAGTTTAATGAAAGGCGTTATGAACATAAGCAGTGAAAAAAATAAAGGCAGCGTATTTACCATTGAAATACCTTTTGGCACATATGAAAAGGTTAAAGACATAAATAATTATGAAACTGAACAAAATAACGAAATTCCAAATCTCATAGGAAAACGGTTATTACTTGCTGAAGATAATGAAATGAATAGAGAAATTGCGGTAGAAATACTTAAAAGAACAGGCGCTGAAATAGATTGCGCTTTAAATGGAAAAGAAGTTGCGGAAAAATTTGCTTGCAGCATTGACGGTTACTATTCGATGATATTTATGGATATTCAAATGCCTGAAATGGACGGATATACCGCTACGAAAATAATAAGAATAATGCGACGTTCAGATGCAAAATCAATACCTATTATCGCAATGACAGCGAATACATTTAACGACGACGTTGATAAAGCAATAGCGTCTGGAATGAATAGCCATATTGCTAAACCTATAGATATTAATACTTTATATATGGTAATTAATAAATTTGTCAATTAAATATTAAGATTTTAAGGATAAAAATATGAAAGAAGAATTAATAGAACAAAGTTTGATAGAAGCTGGTTTTGATTATAAAGGGAGTGTAAAAAGGTTTTCTAACATAACAGCGATGTATTATAAATATTTAATAAAATTCAAAGAAGATGCTTCATTTGAAACAGCTTTGAATGCTATGAAAATATACGATTTACAAAAAATGTATGAAGCAGTACATTCCTTAAAAGGCGTATCGGGAAATTTAGGTATTGATACCCTTTATTTTGCTTGCCAAAATGTTATAGTTGCTATAAAAAATAATAGCATTGAAGAAATAAAAAATAATATGCAACTATTAACCATTGAATATAATAAAAGCATAAACATTATAAATGAAATATTTTGCTAATAAAATTGTCATAAACCATACAATTAACAAAATATTATTTTGTAATGTTTTTATATATATTGTCTAATTGAATTTTACCTATATTGTTCAATTCAATTTTACCTATATTGTCTAATTGAATTTTACCTATATTGTCTAATTGAATTTTACCTATATTGTTCAATTCAATTTTATCATTA
>JAVVUQ010000115.1:0-3140 GCA_036653075.1 Clostridia bacterium
TAATGGTGTTTTACAAAGTGTTGGAAAGTGTTTTGTACTTATTGAAAGGGAAACTAAATTCGTTGAAAAAAGATTAGGTCTTATGGTAGCGGTGGACTTAGAGGATTATAGTTTTGTTAGGGAAGATAAAGCTTTAATAAGAGCTACGGAAGGAACTGTGGTATCGAGAATTCCGCCAAGAGTAAAAATAAGAGAAAAAGCGCCTGTCGAAGTACCTCATATAATGTTATTAATTGATGATAGAAAAAAAGAAATAATCGAAGGGTTATACAAAAATAGAGAAAATTTAACTAAATTATATGATTTTGAATTAAATATGGAAGGCGGGCATTTAAGAGGGTGGAAAGTAGAAAATACGCAAAAAGTTATAGAGCAACTAAACAACCTTATTACGCCTGAAAGCTTAATGGAACGTTATAAAACAGCAGACGAGGCAATGCTTTACGCTGTTGGAGATGGCAATCACTCTTTGGCTACGGCGAAAGCTTGTTGGGATAAAATGAAAGTGAATTTGTCTAATGAAGAAAGAGAAAATCATCCAAGCAGATTCGCTCTTGTTGAAGTCGAAAATATTCACGACGATGGATTGAGCTTTGAACCAATTCATAGAGTAGTATTTAATCCTGAATTTGATTTTTTACCAGGATTATATAAAGTTTTAGGCGGAGATTATGGTTGCAAATTGTACTTTGACGATAATAGCGAAGAAGATATTATGTTACCTACAAATGCAGCGTTAGCAGTTAAAGCAGTTCAAGAATATATTGATGAATATATAAAATTAAATCCATCAACTGAAGTAGATTACGTACACGGCACAGATAGCTTGAAAAGTGTGGTTGAAGCAAATAAAGGCAGCATAGGAATTACATTGCCACCATTATCTAAAAATGATTTATTTGATTATGTGCTTAAAGTTGGAGCTTTTCCAAGAAAAACATTCTCAATGGGAGAAGCTGTTGAAAAACGTTATTACGTAGAAGCTCGCAAAATTATAAAATAAATGAAATACAACAATATAGAATAATTTATTTGAATTGAATAATTGAAATATTACTTAATATAAAATTACTTAATATAAAAATTATATAATTAAAGAATAAATAATATAAAAATTATATAATTAAAGAATAAATAATATAAAAATTACCTCCTACGGTTTTAATTACCATAGGAGGCTTTTTTTAAAGTGTTTACTTTATTTTGGGGTAATAGGTAAACAACTTTACTTATTGCGATTATTTACCGCAATTTCTCATTTCATTTTCATTTGAATTGCTGTTATTTTCCATTCCATTTCTGTTTTGGCTAACAGCGTTTCTGGTATTTTGAGTTTTGTTTGTTTGTTTTGTTGTTCTTTTTCTTTGTTGAGCCATTTTTTCCTCCATAAGCGCAACTTTCGCTGAGCTTACATTAAGTATGAGCAAATTTTTAAATTGTATTCCTATATATTTAGGGAAAATATGGACATTTGATATTTTATTTAAAATAACATACAGAACATATTGCTTTTGTTTTCATTGACAATTCTGCCAACAGTACGTCGTAGTTTGTTTTGCAAATCAATTGGCATAGTCGTAAGTTTATCTGCAAGTCCTTCTTCGGCTAACATTGCGAGTGTTTTGCCAAACATATTAGTTTCCCAAAGAGCTTGAGGATTATCCTCAAATGAACCAAGCATATATCTTGACTGTTCTTCAGTGCCCATCATTGGCGATACTTCAGTTTTAACATCGACTTTCATTATGTGGTAAGCAGGCGCTGATGCTTTCATTATTACGCCGTAACGATTTCCGTGTTTTGTGATTTCTGGCGGATACAATTCCATATCTTTAATTGGCGGACGAGCTACGCCATATCCACTTTCGTCAGCTTCATTTAAAGCGGCGGCAATTTTTTCAAATTTTTCTTTAACCTTAGATATATCTGAAATATAAGACATTAATGCAAAATCATCGAAAATATCAACTGCGCATAGCTCACTTAAGATTTTATAATATAACATTTGTTTTGGTATTATTTCATATTTAATTAGTCCCGTTCCCATATTCATAACAGGCGGTAATGTTGTTTCGATACTGTCATTACAATTATAATCTAAAAACAGCTTTTCACAATCTTTCATTTTGCTAATGCTATCACAATGCTCTTTAATATGCTTAATAATATCTGATATTAACCAATGTTCCTTTGGAAGTTTTCGCATCCATTTTGGCATTTCAACTTCAATCTTTTTGACAGGAAATTCGCTCAATGCAGCATACATAATCGAATTAATATCATCTATCTCTAAATGAAGAACATCAACGGCTATGACTTCGCAGTTATATTTATGTTTCATACTTGTAACAAGCGCCGCTGTCGATTCTGAATGAGGCGAAGTAGTATTTAAAACTACAACATAGGGCTTTTTTAATTCACTTAATTCACGCAATACACGTTCTTCTGCTGGAATGTAACTGTTTCTATCAATTTTACTGAACGAACCATCAGTAGTTACTACAACAGCTATGGTACTATGCTCAGTCACAACCTTGTATGTCCCAGTTTCAGCTGCTTTTGAAAAAGGCATTTCAGATTTTGACCAAGGCGTCTTAACTAACCGTTCGTGATTATTTTCAATATGTCCCATTGCTCCATCAACTAAATAACCAACACAGTCAATTAACCGAACCTTAGCGTTAGCGCCTTTAAAATCCACAGTAATCGCTTCATTAGGCACAAAATGCGGTTGAGTAGTCATAATAGTTTTTCCATCAGAGGATTGAGGTAACTCATCTAACGCGCGTTGACGTATGTTTGCATCAGCAATAGACGGAATAACCAATTTCTGCATAAATTCCGTAATAAACGTAGATTTACCAGTCCGCACAGGCCCGACTACGCCGATGTATATATCACCGCCTGTCCTTGCCATTATATCTTTATATATGTCCATATAAACCTCCACTAATCTATTTATTACGAAAAATCGCAATAAGATTGTATCTATTAATTTATATGTAGAATATTTAAGCTTTATTACTTAAAATTAAGAAATATAAAACAATTTAAAGAAATATAAAAAATATAAAACAATTTAAAGAAATATAAAACAATTTAAAGAAATATAAAACAATTTAAAGAAATATAAAACAATT
>JAVVUQ010000116.1:0-1430 GCA_036653075.1 Clostridia bacterium
ACAAAATCAAAAAGATACCAATGAAGTAATCACAGCGCAATTAATACATAACGCCAATAAATATACGAATGAATAGTAGAAAAAGCATTGAATTATATTTGCGTTAATTTAGGTTTAAATAGTAAACGAAGCAAGATTAAAGTAAGATATTTTTATTTTTAAGCAATAACGCATCTAAGAATTTAAATTTGCGTTGAATTCGGTTTAAATAGTAAACGAAGCAAGATTAAAGTAAGATGTTTTTATTTTTTAAGCAATAACGCATCTAATTGTAGCGATTATGTTGAATTTACATTAAAGTCACGACTATGTAAACTATTACAAAAAATTAATCAAAATAAGCAAGAAAGAATTGACAGCGACTAATTAATATGATATTATCATAAATAAGAATATTTATGATATAAAGGGGCAAAATGGGTAGAGTACTTGCTTTAGATGTAGGAGATAGGCGTATTGGATTAGCTTTATCTGATCCTATGAAAATCATTGCAAATCCTTATGACACGTTATTTAGAAGTGAGATAAAAACTGATTTAAAGGCTTTAGCTGCATTGATTGTAGACAAAGAAGTAGATACTATTGTCTGTGGTCTTCCTAAAAATATGAATAACGAAGAAAGTATTCAAACTTCAAAAACGAGAGAATTTATTGAACAATTAAAAGAATATACCACTGTTAAAGTTATTTTTATCGACGAAAGACTTACCACTGTTAGCGCGCAACGTGTTTTGATCGAAGGAAATGTCCGTCGTGACAAAAGAAAGAATGTCGTTGACAAAGTGGCGGCGACACTAATTTTGCAATCTTATCTTGGAACTATTTAAGCGCATTCTTACTAAAAATACTATGCTGTATTTACCTTTTATTTATAGTTTTATTTGATTTTAAATATATTTTTAGAATTTGAAGTTTAGATTATATTTAAACTATTCTACAATGATTTAAAGTAAAGAAAAATATCGTGACTTAATTGATTTACAATTTCTTAAAGTCGAAATAAAGGTGCGTTTGTATCATTACGATAGTTTCAGATTATATTGAATATATATGGAGGGCACAAAGATGCTTGAAGAAAAAGACAATATTAGTACGTTAGATGAAGAAATAGACGCCGATGATGGCGTGATTCAATTAATAAATGAAGATGGCGACACGTTAGATTTCTTTTTTGTAGCGTCACTTGAATACAAAAATCAATGGTATGCTTTTTTTCAACCCGCTGAAGAAATGGCTGATATTGACGACGACGAAATTGTTGTCTTTAAAATCGTTGAAGATGCTAACGGAGACGATACTTTTGAACCTATCGAGGACGAAAAATTACTTGATGAAGTTTACGACGAATACGTAAAAATGCACAAAGATTACCTAACTGAAAAAGGTCTTGATATCGATGAATGTGATTGCGATGACGATTGCAAATGCGA
>JAVVUQ010000116.1:1530-3062 GCA_036653075.1 Clostridia bacterium
AAAAAGGATACAATAGATAGAATAACTATTATTGACACTCATATAAAACACAAGTTTATATAGCGTTGTAAAACATAAGTTTATATAGAGTTGTAAAATACTGATATTTATACTCAATTTTTATAATAATGAGATTTGTTTTATTTTTAAACTAATGCTATTTTATTTAATTTATAAAGGGTAAATATGGCAATATATTTATAAAAAGTATTGTTTTGTATGAATAACTATGTTACGTTAATTGAATGAATTGCGTTGTAATATGATGAGGACGTAAAACCCTTTACATTATGATTAAACTATGTTATAATCCGCAAAGTTAGGTTAAATAAATTACAGACGATTATATTTATTTAATAAACGCAATGAGCAATGGTAATTGAAATTGTTTTTATAATTAATCAAAAAATATACATATTTTAGTTTCTGCATATTCTAAATTTGCAAACAATTAAAAATTTAATTGTTTACATATGTTTGAAAAGCTATTGTGAAATTTGAAAAATGGTATAATAACAGATTCAATATATACGATAAAGAAAGCTAATGAAAGATTATTATTCTTATAAGTAGAGTAGCTTATTGTTGTCATATGAATTATTTGCTTTATAGCGTAGATATGATATTATATAGGGTGGTAGTTAATAGACAATACTTATCGGGTATTTGTAGTTAAAATAAAGGTATAAAAAGGGAAGAAAGTGGTTAAAAAAATGAATATTGGTGTAAATCAAAAAAAGGAATTTTTCAAAAAATACTTCTTTATGGTAGTTGCAAGTTTATTTTATGCGATAAGCATAGATTTCTTCTTGGCTCCAAACAAGATAGTTGCGGGAGGAGCAACGGGTGTCGCAACTATGCTCAACGTGTTATTTAACACTAATATCGGTTTAATGACAGTCGTTGTAAATATTCCCATATTGATTTTAGCTTGGAAACAACAAGGTTGGCGATTTGTATTAGATTGCTTAATTACGTTAATTACGCTTGGCTTAATAACTGACGGAATAATGCTGATTCCAACTGTAAAAAATTTAATTCCAATAACAGACAACGTTCTTTTAGCATCAATTTATGCAGGATTAACACAAGGTATCGCTTTAGGATTTTATTTAAAATATAAGGTTTCAAGCGGCGGCACAGAAACACTCGGACGTGTATTACAAAATAAGATAAAAGTTATTTCCATTCCAACAACAATTGCAATATTAGACGCAATTGTGGTTATAGCGGGAACAATCGTACTAAAGAATCCTGAAAATATGCTCTATGTTTTGGTTATTATCTTTATTAGCACAAAGGTTTCTGATATCGTTCTAATGGGTATAAATAAAGCTAAATTATGTTATATTATAACAAATTATCCCGAAGAAGTATCAGAAGTTCTTATGCAAAGCCTAAAACGAGGCGTTACTATGATTGACGGTACGGGAATGTATACAAGTAAGAAACATAGTATGCTAATGATTTGCGTAAAACCTTCTCAAATACAACAAGTTAAGAATTTATTAAAATATATCGATACTCACGCA
>JAVVUQ010000117.1:0-2962 GCA_036653075.1 Clostridia bacterium
TATTCATTCATTTATACATTCATATTCATTCATAAATTATATATTTTTGATTATTTTAATTAATAATTATAATAAAATAGGAGCTTTTATGTTTTACAAAAAAGAATTAAAATATCGTCGCAAGTATGTGACTAAGCGAGTTATGTTGACAGATTTTTCCGAACCGATTAAAGATAGTGTACAGTATTCGATTAATGTTCCATTTGAAACGGCGGTTAAACTACAAAATATTAGCGCCGACGGTAATGGAGCGGCGCTTAACTTCGGAATCTCGTCTATGACTTTGCCTTCCACAACTAACAACATCACTAAAGAAGTTTCAATATATGTACCTAAACAAATGACTAAAATGTGGCACTTTAACAATACTATTTTTGCCATTGACAAAACCTTGGAACTTTATTATCTTCCCGTTGGCTCGCCTGAAATGGGATTTATTAAATTGCCAAATATTCTTTTTACAAAACAACCGCAAATGTTTGTAATTAGCATTGATTCTATGCCTTCTGCTGTATTTACATCTCCTTCCGCTACCGATAATTTGTATATTTGGCGCAGTCCATCTGTCGATACTATTTCCATTCCGTCCGTTGATTTAAAATGCGCTACCATTTTTGGAAATAAAATTTTTGGTATTCCGTATAATTCTAATATTATTTACGCTCTTTCAAACTTCGATATTACAACTTGGAACATCGAAAATAAACAAAGCGCTACCATTGACTGCATAGGAAAACTTTTTAACATTTGCCAAGTCGACGGCAGCTTGTATGGTATAGGCAAATACGGAATTTGTAGAATAAAAAATTCTGAATCGGATTTTTCACTCGCTAATGTATTCCTTTCTTCTGAACAATTAATCGAAAATTCCCTTTGCATAAATGGTAATGATTTGTATTTTTCAACCTCTAAAGGCATTTATCGACTTTCTGACGGCGTAGTTTCCTTTATATCTGATTCCGTTTCGCCTAATTTAAATGATTGCGCAACTATTGACAACGGATTTTATAGAATTACTAATAACAACACATTGTTCTCTTATTCTATTTTGAACAAAACCTCGTTTACTTCCCCTATTGATAATACCTCGTTTTTATGTTATATTCCTTCCGCTTCTCGCTCTGTTATAGGCTATTATGATAAATCGCCACTTGGAATTATCGATGCGTTCGGCTCTACATTCGGCTTGCTTAACGACGCAATTTGGACTTCTCCAAATACAGTATTTAACGCTCCAGATAAACTTAAACGCCTTCACTCTATTTCAATTTATACTTCAAATACCACCGAACATTTAAATTTAACTGTAAATTGCGATAATACTTCTTACTATTTTGTAGTAAATAGCAGCGGCGGATTTGCTAACATCTCCATAGAAAAAGCAGCGCATACTTTTTCTTTTTCACTTGCTACTAAATGCGGCGCTTCTGTCAGAATAGGAGCTCTTTGCGCTTCTTACTCATTGATTTAAAATAATAAACGCAGTTTAATTACATCGGCTATTATAATCGACAATTATATTCTTATATTAATATTAACGCAGTTTAATTACAACTGCTATTATACTTTCATTTAAATCATTTGTTTTGATTTCATTAATAGGAGATTATTATGAACATTAAATCTATATCAGAGGAATTAGAAAATTTAAAAAAACGTATACAAACAACAGAAAATAATTATAATTCCGCTTTAAATTCCATTTTGTTTGAAAAAACAACTATTCCAGTTTCCGAATATTCTAATTTTGTATTTAAATCGGAAAAAAATACATCTCTTTCCATTTCTTTTATATGTACCGCTTCTGCGCCTACAACAGCGTTTATTGACATAGCTATGAATAACGTTGTTTTAAAAAGCTATCTTTTTGATATGACCATTAACACCCCTATAAAATGCGTGTTTTCAACATCTATAACTGACGGCGGAACGTTAAGTATTCGTCCAAATAACTCTACTTATTTAATTTCTGATCTGTCTATATCAATTATCGGATTGAACGCCACTAAAATCGGTTGCGTAAATTATTTGGATTGGGCTGCAACAACAGTTGGCTTTAGAATGCTTTGCGTTACTGAAGGAAAAACAATTATTTACGATAGCTCTTTATCACAATTATATAAACAAAATAACGAAAACTTATCACATATTAGCTCCTTTGCTTCCATAGATAACTCTAACGTCTTATCGGTTTTTGGACATATTGAAAATTCAACACTTAAAGTATTACTTCCCGAACCTGTCGTTAGCGCTTCAGTTGATATCGATACAGGCGTTTCCGATTTTTGCTTTATTCCATTTATTGCAAGTAAAATTACCTTCGCTATGTACATAAAAAATGAAAAACTATATTATAAATGCTTGACTCTAAACTACGCCACTAAAACTATAACGAAAGGAACTGAACAAAGTCTTACGCTTCCCTTTGGCGTATATGCAAAAAAACTTAACGCCTTACGTCTTTCTGATAACGAATGTATCCTGTTTATTGAATATCGTGGCGGTACATACGCAAGCATAATCTCCACAACTAATAACAACATTGTCATAAATAAACTTAATCCACTTTCATTAATAGATATTATTAGCGCATATAAAAACGCCTCTAATATTTATTTATATAAAAAATCTATCGATAATATTATAACAGAATATCCTCTCAACCAAAATGGGCACAATTTGGATTTAGGCAACTTTACAAAATTACGACACGCTGACGCTTACATTAGATATGGAGATAAAGCGGCAGTTTGCCTCGACAACGGACTCATTATACCTATAACATTATAAATATAAAACTACAATAACAATCAAAATTATTATATTTCAATTTAAATTTGAAATATTAAAATTAGTATATTAAAATTAAGAAGTTAAAAATTGAAATATGAATATAAAATTGAAATAGGAAAATAAAAGTTGAAATAGGAAAATTAAAAATTTAAGTTGAAATAGGAAAATT
>JAVVUQ010000118.1:0-2908 GCA_036653075.1 Clostridia bacterium
TAAATAAGCAAAAAAATCATCGCTTAAATAAAAAATAAGAAATAAACAATTGATAAAATTTCATTATTTTTTAAATTTCATTATATTTATATTTCATTATATTTATATTCCATTATTAATTAATCATTATTTTTTAAATTTCATTACATTTATATTTCATTATTAATTAATCATTATTTTTTAAGTTTAATCATTCTTCAAATTTCTGAATTGGCGCAAATTTAATCGCTAAAGTTTTGACTCCAATCTTATTAAACGCAACATCTATATTTTCGTCTTTTGCTGCAATTACAGTGCCGACGCCAAACATTTTATGTACGATTTTCATTCCTGGCGTATAAATATTGACAAATGCTTTTTCAGTTTTTGCTGCATTTTTAAAACCGCTATTGACGTAACTGTATTTTTCTTTGTAATAATCGCTTTTTGTTCTGCCTCTAAAGCTATCGTTACTTGTATCTCCGACCCAATCTGGTGAAACGCCACTTTGTGGCTTTTTTGCTGATGTTTCGCTAATTTGTGGATACAAAACATTCTCTAATTCTTTATAAAATAAAGACGGCGCTTGCTCTTTATGCTGTCCATATAGAAATCGACTTGCAGCGCGCGTTAAAAATAATCGCTCTTTAGCGCGTGTAGCTGCGACATACATAAGACGGCGTTCCTCTTCCATTTCTTTAATATTAAAGTTAGCTCTTGATACGGGAAATAGTCCTTGTTCTAATCCAGCTACAAACACCGCTTTAAACTCTAAACCTTTTGCTGAGTGAACAGTAGCTATTGTCACATAATCGCTTTCATCCATTTTATCTAAATCTGATTGCAATGAAACTGACTGTAAAAAATCCGATAATTTAGCGGTTGTATTAAGTTTATAGAATTCCTCTGCCGCTTGCAAAAATTCATCTACTATTATTGATTTATCGTAATCGGCTTTTTCTAATTTAAAGGCATTTCTTAAATCCAATTTATCAAACAATTGTGATAAAAAATCCATTAAATCACTTGTTTGCGCTCTGTTACGCATATCCGCAATCATCTGTCCAAACTGTTGAATTTTTATACGTGTCGCTGTCGTAATCGACGTCAATTCATCTGCCTTTAAAGCAGCATTTGATATACTTAAATGAACTTCTTCGGAAAATACTCTCAATCGATTTACCGATGTATCGCCTATTCCACGCTTAGGCGAATTGATAATCCTATAAAAAGCTTCATCATCTTTTTCATTATCAATTAATCTCAAATACGCTAAAATATCTTTAACTTCTTTTCGTTCAAAAAACTTAAATCCACCAAAAATCTTATAGCTTATTCCATATTTTATCAATTCTTGCTCATATGAACGACTTAATGCGTTAATGCGCATAAGTATTGCGCAATCTTTGTAATCATATCCATTATATCTTTTTAAAGCCGCTATTTGACTAATAATATAAAACGCTTCGTCGCTTTCATTTTGAGCTGGATACATTTCTACCTTTGCGCCTTCATCGTTATCAGTCCATAACTGCTTTGGATATCTTTCTGTATTCTTTTTTATTATTTCATTTGCAACGCTCAGTATTTTTTTGGTAGAACGATAATTTTGTTCTAATTTGATTATCTTTACATTAGGAAAATCTTTTTTAAAATCTAATAGATTACGTACGTCTGCGCCTCTCCATCCATAAATAGATTGGTCGTCATCTCCAACTACGAATATGTTGCCATCGCTACCCGATAAAAGCTTAAACATCAAATACTGCACTCTATTCGTGTCTTGAAATTCATCTATATTTATATATTGAAATCTATTTTGATATTTAGTTAATATTTCACAGTTGTCTTTAAATAACAAATATGCATTGTATAACAAATCATCAAAATCCATCGCATTATTTGCCTTTAATATCCTTTCGTACTCTATCATAACTTTATATATAATATCTTTAAACTCATCGCCCTCTAAACAATCTTGACAATATTCGCTTATTGACATCGCTTCATTCTTAGCTGTCCCTATGTGATACAGAAAATTAATCTCAGATTCTCGCTCTGTTAATTGCATCTTTTTAACTAACGTCTTTAAAATATGCTCCGTTTCACTTTCTGTATAAATTGAAAAGTTGGATGTATAACCCGGAAGACTATTTGCCTCATACCTGAGTATGCGCGTACACATACTGTGTATGGTGGAAACTAACATCCGCCCTATATTATCCAACATTTGCATTAAACGACCCTTCATCTCAAAAGCCGCTTTATTCGTAAAAGTAATAGCCAAGATATTGTCAGGATTTACTCCCTTCTCACATATCATATAGGCTATTCTATTTGTCAATACTCTGGTTTTTCCACTTCCTGCGCCAGCTAAAACCATTACAGCGCCATCTACCGATTCAACAGCAGACCGTTGCGCAGGATTTAATGTTTGTAAAAATTCACGCAATTATTTTTCCTCTTTGTTTTGTTGGTTCAGCCTTTCTATTACTGCTACATATCCGCCGTTTCCATATTCTAAACTTCTATTAATTCGACTTATCGTCGCCGTCGAAGCCTTAGTTATATACGAAATTGCATTATACGTCACTTTTTCATAAAGCAACTCGGACACTTGAAACCTTTGAGCAAAACTCTTTAATTCAGACATACTGCATAAATCTTCAAAAAACATATAACAATCTTCAACGCTTTCTAACGTCAATACGCCAGTAAATAATCTGTCTAATTCTTTGCATTTAATCTTATCGTTAGCCATTTTTATTTCCTCCTACTATAATATAAGTATTTATTCTATTCATTATTAATTTTTATGCGCACATTCTCTTATAACAATCTTACCTTCTTATTATACCAAACTTTTTATAAAAAATCTACCTTTTTAATGCACATATTTAATTATTTCACGTTATTATACCCTATCTTT
>JAVVUQ010000119.1:0-1857 GCA_036653075.1 Clostridia bacterium
AGATTAGCATTTTTCGATATAAATATTAAAAAGGGTTAGTAATAGCGATATTATTTAATATGAAAAATTGACAATTTAGTATTAAATTATAGAAATAAAGAAGCTATAAATATATAATATTTCAAAAAGTAGGAGTGAGAACTTATAATTGTAATAATTAATGCAAGAAAATTGCATAAAATTAAAAAATTATATGGAGGACAAAGTACAATGAAAAAATTACTAATTCTTTTAACTGTTTTATTGACAATGTTTGTTTGCGTGAATGTATCGATTCAAACAACATACGCTGACAATAACACAACTGATGTAAGCGATGAAATGTTATTAACTACTGTGGCAAATTTATTACCAGTAGGTTCGCAGCAATTGCCTATAACGATATTAAGGCAAGATTTACTGTATGACAATTTGTTGCAACCTTATGGAAAGGTGTATACATTTAAAGTAAACAATCAAAATGGATTTGCTATTATGCAAATTAATAATTCTGTGTGTGAAGTAATAGAGTGTTATTTTGAAGCAGAGAATCCCTATCTGACAATGAGTGGAACAAATATATACATACCGTTATTTAATTATATAAAGTTAAATAATGGAAGTTATTATGATGCGTTAAGTGGAAATGCTATTTCAGAAAAAATCAAGAATACTTTATCAATTGGCGCGCAAATAAGTCCGATGGCGCTTACCACGACATCAGAATTAGTTAGTTTTGTAACAAGGAACCAAGTGGCTGACTATTCTGTGGCGACAAGACCGCCAAGGTATACTGAAATACCGGGACTCAGTAATGAATGTGGCGCAGTGGCGGGAGCTAATCTTTTAGGATATTATGATAGATTTATGGTTGATTTAATACCTAATTTTACGCCTGGGAAAATGATTTCGTCGACGGTATATATATATGCTTATCAAAATGCAGAGGTTGATTCGGTTATCACGCAATTATATCAAAAAATGGATATAAATAATGGCGTTCAAGGCGTAACTGTCGCAAAGTTCAAGAGTGGATTTTCGTCATATTGTAGCGCAAAAGGATATACGACTACTTTTTTTGAATTGATGGATAATATTGTTGATGGTAGAATAGCGTTTAATTATCCCGTATCTAAGTCGAAATTAATAGGATGTATGCCTACTTTATTATTTCTTTCAAATTATAATATAACGACTATGACATTAAATAATAACAATACGGAAACACTGAGTATACTTAAAGACAATCAACCACACGTAATGGTAGCGTTTGGATATAGAGAAATTGAATATACATTATCGAATAATACGACAAGAATGGATAAATATCTTTTAGTATCATCGGGATTATCTGAAAGAAGTTCAGGATATTTCAATATTAGTCAAAACTCAATAATAGACAACGCTTATTGTGTTCATATTATGTAACATATTGTTAATAGATTTATTAGTTGGCATTAAAATATTATTTATGCGTTTTGTAATATTTTATATGCGTATTTTATAAAATTAAAATTTTAAATAACAATAGAATGAATGGCAATTATAAGCAAAAAGTATTATAAAAATGAATATAAAAAGGCGCAAATTTTAAAAATGCGATAGGTAGAAAATGAAAACGAAAAAAATATTAAATAATATTAGAATATCGGCAGAAGACAATATCAAAACAAAAGGCGAGATATTATTATTGAAATTAAAAAGTGAAATATCTCCACAAAAGAAGAACGTAAGTCGAAGATTTTCAATTGTGTTAGCCGCTTGTATATTGATTATATTAATAGCGATATCATATATGATTAAATCGGACACATTTTCCTATTCAGCAAACAGCGAAAGCGTTGTTGCTACGTGTCAGGATATAAACGCTAATTTAAA
>JAVVUQ010000119.1:1867-2892 GCA_036653075.1 Clostridia bacterium
AAAAGGCTTAAATAATGCGCAATGCAAATTTTTAGTGGATAAACAAACAAAAGAAATTTTGTCTACCTATACAGTTTCTGAGTCAGACGATTTATTGGAAAAAGCAATAATTACATCGTCGTCAAATAAGTTTTATAAAAATACGCCTATAATTCCAAACGACGCCGAGGAAACGGAAATAAACGGCATAAAAATGCGTTATATTACCTGTTGCGAAACATTTGAAAATATAAAGCTTTATACTATAAAAGCTAAAATTACTTGTATTGATGATTACGAATGGGTGTATATCGAATACGAAAACATTGTTTATGATGAAAAAATATGCAATTTTATAAATTTTGCTAAGAATTTGTTATTCCTTAAGAGCTTATAAAATATAAGCGTTCTTATGATAATAAATATATAATTTAATATTATATAAAAAAGCTGTATCGGATAACCTCACGTATCTATATACAGCTTTTTGCTATAAAAGATAATTATGTAAGTTTACGTATAAAATTTAAAAATTTGTCAATACTTTTTGTAATGCGAAAGTTAATCGTATACATAGAAAAAATAGCGATAACCGCAAAGCGAGGAGATAGAATGCTAATAAGACGAGGAGAGCTATACTATGCGGATTTAAGTCCCGTTGTAGGCAGCGAACAAGGCGGGATTCGCCCAGTTTTAGTTTTGCAAAATGACGTTGGAAACAAATTTAGTCCGACTATTATAGCGGCTGCAACAACAAGCAAAACGGATAAAGCTAAATTACCTACACACATAGAAATAAATTGTAACGATTATTGCTTGCCTAAAGATAGCATAGTGCTGCTTGAACAAATAAGAACAATCGATAAAAGCCGTCTTAAAGAGAAAATCGGCGAATTACCTCAAGAAATAATGAGTAAAGTCAATACCGCTTTACTACTTAGCTTAGGCTTTAATTTTGGAAATGGCATTCGATCATAATATAATACTATTTTTGATAATGTAAACTATGATTTATTAATTTTATAGATATTTTTTAATGTAAAAAC
>JAVVUQ010000120.1:0-2842 GCA_036653075.1 Clostridia bacterium
ATCTGTCAACACAGATGAATTAGAACAAGAAGGTCTTTATCCAGGTAAAATTCTTGTTTATAGACAGGGCAGCGAACTACCTAAACTCTTAGCTCCAGAAAAAATACCAGCTGACTTTAAAGAGGAAGAAGAACGATTACTTGCAGAATTTGCCGTTATAAGCGGAGTAAGCGACTTGATGCGTTCATCAAATACACCGGTAAACGTCACAAGCGGCATAGCTTTAAACCTGCTTATGGAACAAGACGACTCCCGTATGCTATCTACCTCCGAACAAGTTAGAAATAGTTTGAAAATTATCGGATTGCACATATTAAGAATTTATAAACAATTTGCAGAATTGCCAAGATTATTTAGCATAACAGACAACGAAGGCAGAAAAATAGTTAAAACATTCGACGCTTCCGAACTTGCTAACGACGACATTATTATCAACACTGAAAACGAATTCAGCTCCACACCAGCGCAACAACGCTCACTTGCTATGGAATTATACCACGCAGGACTACTTTTCGACGAAAATGGCAAACTTCCACCTCAAACTAAATCTAAACTTCTCTCCTTAATGGGCTTTAGCGATTTGCACTAACTCACATATTCAACAACTAATTAATACCTACCAATATAAAATCAATAATTACTACATAGCGAGGTCAATATAATGAATACTAAATCAAAACTCAAAAACTTAATCGAAAATTTTAACGATTTAAATAATGACAATATTACCACAGTTCCAATTAATATCGACAAAAATTCTATAAATCTTGATAAGATTCAAAACGCTAAAAATGTCGAAAATATTGAAAAAGTTAAAGATATTGAAAATGTCGAAAATGATTATGATAAAAAAAGCGAAAATTACATAAATAACAACGATAATACTACGACTAACACTATTAATAATCCTATTAATGAAACCGATTCATTTATTGACAATAATTCAACTATTTTAACTGAATTAAAATCAATAATTAATGAAAAAAACGGCGTAACTAATATTAAAACTGAAAACGAACATTGCAACAATGAATATGCAATTAATAACAGCAATGCGCAGATAGATAACATCGAAAATCTAAAGAGTAATTCTATTAATAGTATTAAACCTTCTACTAATATAAAAGATGTAATTAATGATGTTATCGATTCATACATAGCTAAAATGGAGAAGTTGCATTTACCCGCAACCATATCTGGAAACGCTTCAACATTTGATATTATGCCACCTAAAAAGCCTCGCTCTTTAGAGGAAGCCGCTTTGTACGCTGAAAACTTGTTGAATAAATAATTGTTATACTTACAGTTTATACATTTTATATATAAATTGTTTTTTTAAATATTTATCATTGACAATTGAAAAATAATTATTTATTTTATTCCATTTTGAAATACTTAACTTTATTGTTGCTTTTTCAACTTCTATTAAGACTTGTCGAATAAATATATATTTTTATTTTTTAATATAAACAATAACTAACATTTTAACCTTGGATATTAATATATATAATTTTTATCCAAAATTAATATATATAATTTTTATCCAAAATTATTATATTTATCATATTAATTAATAATCATTATAATAATCTATTTATTAATTGCTATTTATATTAATTTATTATCATTAAATTTAAAAGGAGAAAAATATGATTTCATTGACAACCGCCGATAAGGCATTAAAAGACATTTACCTTGACGTCGTAACCGACCAACTTACTTCAGCTAATCCATTTTTAGCTCGCATTAAACAAACTACTCAGGACGTATATGGCAATAATATTAAAAAACTTGTGCCTTATGGTATAAACGGCGGTATTGGCGCTGGTACGGAAAGCGGTACGTTACCAATTGCTGGCGGCAACAAATACGCTCGATTTGAAGCTACATTAAAAAATTTGTACGGTACAATTGAGATTACTGACAAAGCTATTCGCGCTTCGCAAAATAGCGCTGGCGCTTTCGTAAATTTACTCAACGCTGAAATGGAAGGATTAATCAAAGCAAGTCAATACAATTTTGGCAGAATGTTGTTCGGCGATGGCTCAGGTACACTTGCAAGCGTTTCCGCTAACACCGGCAACTGCATAACTGTCGATTCATCAGCTAAACTTGAGGAAGGTATGATCGTAGATATCTATTCTAACGATACCATTACTGCATCAGCAAGAATGATAACTGCGATTGGCAAAGATTCAAATGGATTACCAACGGTTACCGTTGACGGTACAACTTTAGGAACGTTAACTGCTACTCACAAAATCTATCTTCAAAATAGTAAGGATTTAGAAATTACAGGATTAGGCGCTATTTTTGACAATTCCGCTCCTTCAATATATGGCATTACTAAAGCTTCAAATAACTGGGTTAAACCTTTTAGCTATAACGTAAACGGCACAATTACCGCTGCGGCAATTCGTAAAGCTATTGACGACGTAGAACAGTTCTCTAATAGCATCTCTAACTTCATCGTTTGCTCAATGGGCGTTCGCAGAGCTTTACATATGTATATGATTAATAACAACATTCCCGTTAAAACTGAAATAATAGACGGCGGAAATAAAGCGCTTATGTTTGAGGGTATCCCCGTTATCGCTGATAAGTTCTGCCCCGCTAAAACTATGTACGTTCTTAATACTAATGAGTTTACACTCCATCAATTGTGCGATTGGCGTTGGTTAGAAGGCGAAGATGGCAAAATTTTAAAACAAAAATCTGGCCTTCCTATCTTTACTGCTACCTTAGTTAAATATTGCGAATTGATTTGCAACAAACCTAAAGGTCAAGCTATGCTTTATGGAATAACAGAAATGTAAAATTACTTGCCTTTTTGTTTATTCGT
>JAVVUQ010000121.1:0-2758 GCA_036653075.1 Clostridia bacterium
ATAATATAAAAATGTATATAATATAAAAATGTATATAAAAATTGTATTTTTAGGTTACTATTTTAGACATACTATTATAAATTGTTAATTTTAGAATACTATTATACGCATAGTATTCTAAAAATTAACAATTATGTCTGAAATAATATATTAAACAAAGAAATTTAATCGATGAATTTTTTGAATAGGAGCATACGTATTAAAGCCCAAATTGGAATTCCAAAAATCACAGCGATTGGTGATAAAACGTTGCAGAGCAGTTCTGAAATTTTTGAAAAGTCTGTTGAAAGTAGCAACGTATTGACGGCGAATAAAAACATAATGCAAACGGCGGACAATATGATGCTAAGGATTAAGACGAAAGAGGGTTTTGCGTTTGGTTTTTTCTTTTTGTTAGGGCTGACAAGCAAAATAATAGCAAATGTTACGGGAGCGATGCAAACAACCAAGCCAAACAAAACGAGGAAAATTCCATCAAAGTTTTTAATTTGCGATGAGCCAATAAAGTATAAGATGATTAATTCAAAAAATACAATAAAAGAGGCAAACAGACTTGCAACCATATTGAGTTTATTTGGATATAAAATTTTAGCGGGGTGATAAGATGAGATTTCGTTGTTAAAAAGTTTTAGTTTTATGCCTTCTTTGGCGTAATAATCTGCAAGTTGAGAAAGATTCAAGTTGCTAAGCAAGTCATAATCGATTTCGCTGTCAAAAGTTGTATCGGCTGGGCGATTATCTTCTTTTTGCATAGCTTCAATTTGGTCGCCGAGCAAGCTATGAAGTGTTTTCTTATATTCATTTCCATTTGGTTTTTCTATATTATTTTGTTTATCATTATTTTTTTGAATAGATTCTTTATTTTTTATGGGTTCAGGTTTAGTTTCTAATGCAAATAAAACTTCTTTTGCTTCATCAATTGATGAGCTGCGTCGTTTCTGCTTTTCCGAGTAATTGCTAAATGGCTCAATAGTTTCGTTATTAGAATTATCTTTTGTAATATTATTAAATTCAATATTTGCAGCTTCTTTTATAATCTTATTAAACTCTGTATTAGCGTTATTTCGTTCTTGTTGCGCGCAAGTATTATCTGAATAATTTCGATATAAATCATTTGTGTTTGGCGTATTTGATGTTTTATTTATATTGAAATCTTTAGAGTTTAAATCTTTAGAGTTTGAGTTGCTATATATATAGTTTGAATCTAAATTGAGGTTGTTATTTTTAATTGGATAAAGTGGTGTGTCGTCATAATTAGTATTAATTTTTTCAATTTTTTTAGGTTCGTTTGAATTAGAACTAATTTCAAATTTATTATTAGAATTATTATTTTTTGAATCGTTAGGTTTATTAATGCCAGCGCCGAATTTTAAATCAATGCGTCGCAATTCATCTTTTGTAAAATCGGGCGCTACAAAGGGCGTTGGTGGCTCGTCTTTGATAGTTTTAAATGAATTCGTTGTTTGTTTAGGTTTGGCTTTTTCAACAGGCATATATCGTAAATCGATTGAACGTTCGCTGATATTATCTAATTCTTCTTGAGAAGCGGCGTCAACGTGATTATGATTGTAGTTTGCGCCTATTCCAAATCCAATATTAACTTGACTTGTTTGCAACCCATCTTGTGTAATTGAAGTTGGATTATTGTTTTTATCTATTGCTTTAGTATCAAAATCATATGAATTTTTCGTCACTGATGTTTGTTCGTCATATGTTTTAACATCATTATTTTTGTTTTCAAACCCTTTTAATTCAACGTTTAATTCGGATTGTTTATTGTTTATACTTTCAGAATTGGTAGCTTTAATATTTCTATTAAATGAAATATGTTTTACAGCTATGTTCTTATTATCGGTTGAATCATTATCTATTTTATTCAAATCGTCAGTTTTTGCCATATGGCTATTTTCACTTTGTTTGTTTTTTAAACTATCATCATAATTAGATTTATTACTATTTAATTTATTTATATTATCATTTGAATTATTATCATTTAAATCATCAGCATTTAATGGTTCGTCTACGCATAAAGCTGAAAGTTGTTTTTCTATTAAATCTAAATTATCGTCGCTTTGAAAAGAACGTTTTTGTATTTTTTTATTTTCCACTTGTGCGATGTCAGTATCGTCGTTGTGGCAATAGGGCAAAATAGGTACAATTTGTCCTTGCAAAAACTCTTTAATTTCTGTCATTCCCAAATCGGAAATTTTATAATAACGACGTCTGCCGCCCTTGCTTTCCTCGCCCCAATATGATGTGATAGAATTTTTACTTTCAAGTTTTTTAAGGTAAGCATAAAGAGTAGGTTGTTTTATTTCTGTATTGTCTTCAGTATTGTCCGATATAGTACGAGCAATTTCGTATCCGTATTTATCCCCGTAAGAAAGAGAATAAAGAATAATCATATCGATATTGCCATCAAAAATGTTAGTGTTAGTTGACATATGACCTCCGTTAGCAAATAATTTAAAAGGCAGATAATCTATGCAAAATATGCAATATGTTATTTTTAATACTAATGATTTATATTATGTAAATTTTAATATTAATGAATTATTTTTATGCGTTTTTTAATTTACTACCTAACCATTATATAACAAAATTACGCTTAATGTCAAGAATATAAATGCAGTAAATACTAATATAAACGACATTATAAAACTATGCAATTATATAGTAATTAAAATTAGATTTATTCAAACATTACTTTTTCAAAATATACACAAAAAAATATATGAAAATTTTTATTAAATATTTT
>JAVVUQ010000122.1:0-2746 GCA_036653075.1 Clostridia bacterium
TCTAAAATTGAAATCTAATCTAAAATGGATAAAAAATATCTATACTTAAATATCTTTAAGTATAGAAGCAGTTGAGCGATTATTAATTGTATTAAAGTCATATCTAAAATTGAAATTTAAAATTTAAAAATAAAATGATAGAATATATTTTTAAAAGTCATATCTAAAATGGAAATCTAAAATTGAAATCTAATCTAAAATGGATAAAAAATATCTATACTTAAATATCTCTAAGTATAGAAGCAGTTGAGCGATTATTAATTTTCTTATTGTAGGTAATAATTGAAAAAATTAATATAAACGTAGTGACGAATTTTATAAATGAATATATTATACTTATATTTTGTTTTTTATAATTCATTATATTTACAGTATTTTTATAATTGATTATATTTACAGTATTTATAATTCATTATATTTACAGCTTGTTTTATTATATTATGTTTTAGTTAGATTAATGTTTTTATGTAATTATTGTAAAAACATAAAAAATTAATCTTCCATAAATTCTACAAGTACAGAGTTAAGCAAATACATTTTTTCAGAACGGACAGAAATGTTGTGGTTGTCGTAAACGATTACGCCTATTTTTTCTAATTTATTTATTACAGTTTTGTAACGAGAGAGAAAATCAGTATAATAAATTTCATTGAATTTGTCTATGTCCATTCCCCGTTCCATTCTTAAGCTTAGCATTAAATACTCAAACTCTGCTTCTTTTAAAGAAAGCTTATGTCTTTTACTTTCGGGGCGTTTACCTTCTTTTACACGTTGGATATATTTATCCATATCTTGTAAATTTGTGTATCGAGTATCGCCTATAAAGCCTGATGCGTTTAGACCTACTCCTAAATATCTACCTTGTTCCCAATAATTTATGTTATGTTTACACTCATATCCAACTTTTGCAAAATTTGATACTTCATATCTATATATTTTTTGTTTTTCTAATGTTTTAAAAACCAAATCGTACATATCTACGGTTTCGTCTTCTTCAGGTAACAGCATTATGCCATCTCTTACTAATTTATATAAAGGCGTTCCTTTTTCAACTTTTAATCCATATGCTGAAATGTGTGGTATCTGCAAATCTACAAGTAGCTGTAATGTATGTTTAACGGTAGCGTTATTTTGGTGTGGTAAACCAAGTATTATGTCTGTGCTTATATTCTTGATACCAGCGTTTTTTAATCGTTTAATTGTTAAAATATAATCTTTGGTTGTATGAGGACGCTTTATTTCACGTAAAATATAATCATCGTCTGTTTGCAATCCAACGCTAACTCTATTAATTCCGCAATCGGTTAACCTTGAAATTAATGCCGCAGTGTTAGATGCAGGATTCATTTCCATTGAAATTTCGCAATCTTTACTAAGCGCATATTTTTCTTTAAGTGTTGTCATTATTGATTTAAGCTGTTTTGCCGTCATCAAAGAAGGCGTTCCGCCACCGAAATAAACGCTACTTATAGTGAAATCCTCAGTTTTTTCTGACCATAACTTCAATTCTTCATTCACAACGCTTACATACTCGGGTATCAACGCCTCTTTTTGCGGGTAAGATAAAAAATTGCAATAAATGCACTTACTTTTACAAAACGGGAAGTGTATATATATTCCTATATTTTTCATTAGCTTTTCCTTATATATTAAACATTATCTTTCAATCTTTTTATTATATAATTTTTTCTCACCTATTTTACTTAATTTTTACATAATTACATTAAAATTTAAACATATTTACATAATTACATTAAATTTAGTTCGTTTAAATAACTATATATTATAATTATTAATTTCAAGGTTAAATTATTTATCTTTATCGCCGATTTTAAGGATAGACATAAAAGCTTCTGATGGAATAGAAACGCTGCCTACTTGGCGCATACGTTTTTTGCCTTCTTTTTGTTTTTCAAGCAATTTTTTCTTTCTCGTTATGTCGCCGCCGTAGCATTTTGCTAAGACGTCTTTGCGCATTGCTTTTACGGTTTCTCTTGCTATGATTTTTGAGCCGATTGACGCCTGAATTGGTATTTCAAACATTTGGCGAGGTATGGCTTCTTGCAATCTTTCGGCAATTTGGCGTCCTCGGGCATACGCTTTGTCCTCGTGTACAATAATAGAAAGCGCATCGCAAAGTTCGCCGTTAAGCAGCATATCTAATCGTACAAGTTTACTTTCTTTATATCCTTTTATCTCATAATCTAAGCTGGCGTAGCCTCTTGTGCGAGATTTTAAAGCGTCAAAGAAGTCATATATAATCTCATTTAGTGGCATTTCATACTGCAACTTAACACGTTTTGTGTCAACGTAAGTCATATCGACAGATATCCCACGTTTTTCTTGACATAAATCCATAATAGCGCCAACGTATTCGGGTGGCGTAAAAATATGCGCCATTACTATGGGTTCTTCCATATGGTCAATGGTGGCTTGAGGCGGCAATTTTGTGGGATTGTCAACGGTTATTTTTGCGCCTGTGGTGGTATAAACTATATAAGAAACGCTTGGTTGAGTAGTTACTAAGTCTAAGTCAAATTCTCGTTCAAGTCGTTCTTGTATAATCTCCATATGCAACAAACCCAAAAAACCGCATCTAAATCCAAATCCTAAAGCAATGGAGCTATCTGGTTCAAAAGTTAAACTTGCGTCATTTAATTTAAGTTTATCTAACGCATCTTTTAGTTCGTTATAGCGGCTGCCGTCCGCTGGAAATATTCCGCAATAAACCATTGGCTGTACTTTT
>JAVVUQ010000123.1:0-2716 GCA_036653075.1 Clostridia bacterium
CGTTACTCCTTTGATTCTTGCAAAAATTGCGCAGTTTGCAGAGAATATGTATTTCGGAAAACCTTGCGGACTATTAGACCAATGCGCCATTGCTTTTGACGGGTTAAATTTACTTGAGTTTAGCGAAAATAATGTAAAAGTTACTCCTTTGCCTTTTATCGAAAATAACGATAAAATGATTTTAGTAAATTGCGGTTGCCATTGCGATTTAAATAGCGAGTACATTTCGATTAAAGAGGATATGTTAAAAGTAGCCAAAACTCTTAATAAACAATACTTAGGCGAAACAGAATTTAGCGATTTTATACAAAATTTTGGCGAAATTTATAAAAAGTGCGGCGGAAAAGCAACTTTGAGAGCCTTACACTTTTATAACGAAAATATACGTGTGGATATAATTGTAAATGCGATAAAAAATAACGATTATGCGACTATGAAACAGCGCATAAAAGAATCGGGCGATAGCAGTTATAAACTTTTACAAAATTGCATAATTGATGGAGATAAAGTCCAAGTTATCGCTACGGCGTTAGCTTATGCTAATCTTATTGAGCCGCAAAGCGTATGTAGAGTCCACGGCGGAGGCTTCTTAGGTACAATATTGTGCTTTGTGCCAAAAGAAAAGGTTGAAATATTTAAAAATAAAATGCAAATATTTGGCGATGTAATAGAAAATTAATAAATAAAAAATAGACGAATTTAATCTATTTGCATAAAAATAAGATTAAATCTTATATTCGTTTACTCAATTGCATAGTTGGTAATCATAAGTCGATACTTCGTTTAAATATGCTAAAATTATGAAAACAATAAAAAACAATAAATTACTAAGATAACAACATATAGATTTTAATAATAGCGATATGTTAAAATAAATACCATAAAATCAAAAGATGACAAACACATTAGACTATAAACAAGTAATTACATAAGGAGATAATATGCGAAAGATTTTACCAATTAATAATGAGTGGTTTTTTACTGAAGGGTTTAAACGTGAATACACGCAAGAAAGTTGTAGTGGAGAAGTAGTTGAGTTACCTCATACGCATAAGCTATTGCCGTATAATTATGCGACAGTTGAAATGTACGCATTTATTTCTACCTATCAAAAGACATTGCAGTTAAGTCAGTCGGATATTGATGGAAAGGTTATACGAATTCGATTTGAAGCGATTGCGCATTTTGCGCAGGTTTATTGTAATGGATTGATTATGGGGGAGCATAAAGGCGGATATACTGCTTTTGAAGTAGATTTGACATCGGCTGTTGTGGTTGGAGATAATCTTTTAACGATAAAAGTAGACGCTTTAGAGAAAGATATTCCGCCATTTGGGGGAGCTATTGATTATTTGTGTTATGGCGGAATTTATCGAGAAGCGAGTTTGATTATTTCTGATAGGATTTATATCGATAAGGTTTTTATTAATTGTTCGGATAATATAAGTAAACGAGAAATGAAAGTTAAAGTTCGTCCGAGTAAAGCTGTGACGATAAATTGTGGATTTAAGGTGTTTGACAAGGATAGCGGCGAAAAAATCGATGAATTTTATGCTTCTGGATTTGGAGAATTTGAAGTTACGAGAATAGTAAAAGATGCAAAGTTATGGGATATTGAAAATCCAAAGCTTTATAAATTAGAAGTAACAGCAAATGGCGATGGTTACAGCGATACGATGACCGAGATATTTGGATTTAGAAAAGCGGAGTTTACGACGAGCGGATTTATGTTAAATGGTAAAAAAATCAAGCTTGTTGGATTGAATCGGCATCAAAGTTATGCGTATATAGGGTATGCGGCGCCTAAGTTGTTGCAATACGGAGATGCAGATTTAATTAAGCAGTTAGGGTGCAATGTTGTAAGAACATCGCATTATCCTCAAAGCAAACATTTTTTAAATAGGTGCGATGAAATAGGTTTGCTTGTGGTAACAGAAATAGAAGGTTGGAATTACGTAGGATTTGGCGCTTGGCAAGATGTTTTGCTTTGTAATATTACGGAGATGATTGAGGAGCAGTTTAATCATCCATCCATAGCGCTTTGGGGTGTTCGAGTCAATGAAAGCGAGGATAACAATAGTTTATATGAGCGAACAAATGCAAAAGCGCATGAAATTGACCGCACACGACAAACGGGTGGCGTTAGGTGTATAAAAGGTAGTAATTTACTTGAAGACGTATATACCTTCAATGATTTTTTGCACGATGGAAAAAATGATGGATTATGTAAGCAAAAAGACGTAACGCTTTTAAAAAATCCTGTTCCGTATCTTATTACAGAACATAACGGACATATGTTTCCGACAAAAGAAGAAGATAACACAGATAGAGTTACACAGCAGGCTTTGCGACATTTAAAGGTTTTAGACGCAGCGTATGCGGACAAAACAGTTTGCGGAGCAATTGGATGGTGTATGAGCGATTATAATACGCACAAAGAATTTGGAAGCGGTGACGGAGTATGTTATCACGGCGTTACTAATATGTTTAGAAATTATAAAGAAGCGGCATATGCGTATAAGAGTCAACAAGATAGGGAACTTATCTTAGAGATTTGTAGCGGCATTAATTATGGCGATTTTGATAAAGATATGCCAAAACCGATGGTAATACTTAGTAATTGCGATGAAATTAGGGTTTATAATCAAAATAAGATTGTAACTACATTGCTCCCATCAAAAAAATATTTGCATTTACCGCATCCTCCATTTTTTGT
>JAVVUQ010000124.1:0-2678 GCA_036653075.1 Clostridia bacterium
ATAACTTGAATTATTTTTACATTATTATAACAATATTATATAAAGTTTATTATATAACTTTTATCATTTAACTTTTATTTTTTAACTTTTATTATTTAACCTTTATTATTTAACCTTTATTATTTAACCTTTATCGTATAACTTTTATTTTTTAACTTTAATCATAAGATTATATGACTTTAGCTACAATAATTGTCATATCGTCTTTAGGTTTAGGGGATATAGAAATAGCTCCTTCGATTATTGCGTCGGCAATAAGTTGTGGGTCAGAATCAGGAAGGGCGTTTATAAATTGAGCGAGATTTTGTTTTCCATTAAAGGCTTGTTCCACGCCATCGGAAAAAAGGTAAATATAATCTCCGACGTTTAAGGCCTTTTTAGTTATTACAGGGCGCATCTCGTCTAATACGCCCATAGGTAGTGAACCGCCCTCGATAAATTCGGAGATTCCGCCTTGGCGAATAATGCCTGATGGAGCGCCGATTTTGATAAAGTCTGCAAGTCCGTTACGTAAATTTATAACAGCTATATCTACCGCAGTGAAAAGTTCGTCGTTAGCGGTTGCTAAAAGTCTATTTACGCTACTTAAAATTGTATCGCTATCGAATCCTGCTTTATAGAAGTTTTCGACAAGAGATACCGCGCGGCTGCTTGCTTCTTCGGCGGCTTTTCCGCTGCCCATTCCGTCGCAAAGAGCGAGTAAAAATTTATCTCCCGCAATCTTTAAAAAGCTATGCGTATCGCCGCTAATATCGCTGTTGAATTTTCGTTCAGATTTAAAGCCAAATGTTACGTCATAAGATGGACGAGGAATAAAGTGCACAACTTTCCAATCAGTGTTTTCAGTAGCTTCAATTTTGTCTATCATAAGCGGAGATTTAGCAGCGCGAGAAACTGATGTGGATAAATCTGAGCGTTTAGCGTCGTCGCAATCTAAAACTAAAGCGGCGCAAAGTTGTTTTCCGTCATCGTAAAAAACAGCTTCTTTACATAAAATATTGAGCGCAGTTAATTCTTCTATTAAATTTCGTTCTTTTGCGTTATCAAAAGTAACCGTAGTTTTACTTTCTTGGCTTAAGCTTTTAAGTATTTGTGAAACGCCCATCATTTGATCGGCAATAAGAATTTTGCTATTGTCTGAATTAACTGTCATAGTATAGTATTGTTTATAGCTATATACTTGCGTATTTACGGCGGCAATAACGCTATTAATACGTCCGCATCTTGCTGCAAGAGAGTTATTTACATCTAAAACCGTAGTTTTTCCTCTATCGATTGCAGCGTCAACCATAGCTATAAAAGTATCTTCCGTGTCGCTTAGATGCATTCTCCAACATTTTATGCGTTCAGGACAAGTAGGACAAACTTGTTCGCAAACATCTTTAGCGATAGCAATTTTCGCTTTATCAGCAGGCATTACGCCACGTATCATCGACTTAAATGTTAACTGCATAGCAAAGAAAATATCGGATAATTCATACAGTTTTACGCTCAAATTGTTCCTTAAACGGTTAATGATGTGCCTTGATGAATACTTTTGCGCAGTGGAAAAACGACTTTGCGCTTTACTCAAAAGTTTCAAAGGTATAATTACAAAAGCGGCGACAGATAATGCAACAGCAATAAAATTTAAAAATAGTGGCGGAGTATTGGAAAACCAAAAAGTTAACGCAATATCCGTAAAAAGTAACGCTAACGCAGATAAAATGCGGTTTACTTTCATAAAGCAAAGAGCTGATAGTCCCCACAGAGCAAAAATAGCAAGCGGTTCTAAGTTACCGCTATAAAAAGAAGCGCCAACGCCTAAAACTGAAGCTGCCGTTACGCCGTTTACAGCGCCAAATATGTACATTATTATCAATATTAAAAAAGGAGCGATTAACTTAGATAAGGTAACCCCAAATAGCGCAAACCCTTGCAATCCCATCATTAAAACAGCGCCAATAATGGATATACAAATCAATTCATCATATGCGGGTAAATATTTCAAACCTCTATGAAAAACCGCTTTTAATACTACGGTAAAGCAAACAGCGATTAAAACGGATACCCCTACGCCGATTAATCGCAATAATAACTGCTCGGTATCCTTTATAGCAAAAACAATGTAAAACACTTCAGATATCGCTAAATATAAAATACAAAGCGCTCTATGCGGAGTCTTTTTTAAATTACCATAAATAATAGCTATTATGGTTAAAATAACAGCGGCAACTGCGCCTGATATAAATTGCTCAGCGCCAAAAAAAGCTCCTGAAATTATGTAACTAATTGCAAAAATCCAATTCTTACTTTTCGTTTGAAGTATCGCCGCCAAAAGCCCTAACGCCAATACTACTCCAATCTCACCACCAGCTTTACGCAACAAAATATATGCGCATAACGCAGCGATATTAGCAATAATTTTTTCAGTGTACTTAATCGTCAACTTTGGCGCAACTTTTTTGTTAACCGCTCCTCTAACTGTCATATGACCTGCCTTTGCTGCTTATACAGCCATTTGTTATTTTTCATCGCTTGTTTAACATATTTGTGTTTATCTATAAATAATTTTATATAGTATTTGATAATATCATACTTTATTAAAAATTCAAAATTTGCCTTTGTAGTTTTATACTATATTTATATTTTCAGCTATAAAAAATAATAATTTTATGAAATATAACAAAGTTTTTAAT
>JAVVUQ010000125.1:0-2564 GCA_036653075.1 Clostridia bacterium
ACTTTTATTGTTTATTATTTATATTTTTTATAATTATTCACTTTTATTGTTTATTATTTATATTTTTTATAATTATTCACTTTTATTGTTTATTGTTTATAATTAGTAATTTTAATTGAATATTATTTTATTATAATTTATTTTGCAGTAAAAACTTCAATTTGAGATGGTTGCACATTGCACAGCGCAATGATGGCTCTAATTATTTCTAATTTTATAGTTGGGTTAGATGCGCCTTCCGCTACAATTACAACTCCTTGAATACGTGGGGGTGTTTCTTTAATTAAAATAGGTTTTCCCGATACATATAGTAGTTCTTGCGTAACTACCTCTTTTCCATCTACCGTTTTACTTGATGTTTTATAGGCGTATACTTTTTCAAAACTACTTTCATACGTAATCATTACTTCTACTTTGCCAGCGCCCTTTATTTTTCCTAAGATTTTTTCTGCGCGATATTCTTGACTGTCACACCACTTAACAAAATTATCGTTTTCTGCGCCAACTTCGGTTTTTTTAAAATTTGTAATGAAAATGATTAGAACAATAGCAATCAATATAACAGCAACAACTATTTCAATATTTTTAATACCTTTAAATTTCTTTAAAACTCCGTCGCTTTTGCCCTCCTTTGTTTTACTAACTTCTTCCTTCAACTTTTATCATCTCCTTATCGATTCTACATACCTTTGACGCTATATCTTTTATTCTCTTTACAATATTTATATTCGCATTTTCTCCATCTATTACAACATTTTTAATTTCAACGAAAATTCCTTTTATATTCATTGTTACACCGTTAAATTCCGCTTCAATCTTAACGTCGCAATTATGTATGCCTTCGGAACTTAACGCTGATTTTAATGTAAATTCCATTTCTTTTATTCTTCCCTTATTAATTTCATCAATGAATTCATAATCAATAGATACTTTCTCAACACCTATTATACTTTCGAAATTAATCTCCGTCTTTAGCAACTTAGGCAATGGCAACGCTATAATAAACACAATAAAAATAGATAGTATACCTTTTATATAAGTATTAGTTTCTCCTTCGGGTATAATTATATCCGTAAGCAATGTTATTACAGCCGCTCCAACTATTGACATTATATAACCACTTAATTCCACACAATTCTCCTTTTAAAAGAGTATTTTTAGCTTACTATGCGTGTAATATTACACTTTTTTATATTATTTAGATACTATGTATGTAATAGTATCCTACATTTTTAGGAATATTAATTACTATGTGTGTAATAGTATATTGCAAATCAACCTATCATAGCGTTTGAAGTTAAAATAATTAGCATAATCATAATAAAAAGCATAAAAGTTACAGCAATAATAGAAACATATAAAATGGACATATTTTTTGAAACGGTAATTAAAAAACTACTCATTCTGCTATCGGTCATTGGCTCAATAATTGAAGCGGTTAATTTTATACCCAAGCCAAAGACAATTAGTTTAATTACAGGAACAAAGACGAGAGCTAAAAGCAAGGCAAGTCCCGCAACGCCCACTGCGTTTTTAATTAAAACACTACCTGTTAAAAATAGGTCTAAGCCTTCTGATAGGTATCCGCCTAAAATTGGAATATAGCTACGAGTAGCAAATTTTGCCGCTCTAAATGATATGCCATCCATTGCGCCTGCTGTTATACCTTTAACGGACATAAATGCAGAAAAAACCATAAAAACAATACCTAAAATCCAAGATGATGCCGATCGAAAGAAATCTGCTAATTTACTTAATCTTACGTTTTTTGATATATTAGAAATCACTGCAAAAATGAGTGAGATTAAAAATATCGGTAAAATTATATTATCTATCATTTCAGTTACGCCGCTGCTCATTAAGGCAACTGCTGGTTGATATACTTTTGCGCTAACTCGACCATTTGCAGCTACCATTAAAGTTAATAGTACTGGCATTACCGCTTCAGAAAATTTACGTATGCCGTCAATGGTTCGTTTTGTTAATTCATACATATTATGAACATTTGAAATTACTAACAGTATAACAAGAGCATAACAAGCATAAAAAACTATTTCCGACGTACTATTTGATAGTGTTTTTGATTTAAAGTTAGTGACTAAATTGGAAAGAATTGCAATAGCTGCAATTGTTGCAAGTAATGGCAAAAATGTAAACAATTCGCTCATTATTAATTTTATAATTGCTTCAAAAAAAGTTCCGGTATTTACCTTAAAATCACCATTTAAAATGGATTTAACTTTGTCCATAAAGTTGTTATCAAATAAATCACCGCCACTTACCTCAGCTAAAAGTTCTTCTATGCTATTAAAATCCAAATGATTGAGTTGATTATCTATATTTTCGTTTAATTTCTTTTCAACATTATCATTTTCATTCGATGCTTGAGCTTTTACTAATTCATCAAATGAAAAAAATGTTGACACAATTAATAATATAAAGATTAATACTAAAAATGCTCTAACTTTTATTATCATTGCAACATTTCTCCTATTATAGAAATCAGACCTTTAATTATCGGTAAAGACAAAAGCATTATGGCAACTTTTCCAGCAAGCATTACT
>JAVVUQ010000126.1:0-2524 GCA_036653075.1 Clostridia bacterium
AACACTGAATTAATACTTACCTTTAGCGGAATAACTGAGTTTGAAGCATTGCACCCAGAAAGAGAAAGTCATTGCTGGAGACCAACAGTTACATTACCAGTTTATATTGATAATGAAGATCCTGCTATCACAAATAGAGGTATGGATATATGGAAGACAGAAGATAATAGAATTATGTTCTCTGCCACAGTGTATGATAACCATTATGTAATGGCTGCTTGGCCAGTACAAATTGTAGTAGACTATAACGGTAACCCAACTTCAGTAGGCGAAGATTTATCTGACGTACAACCAGTCTTTGCGCAAGAAAAAGGCGCAAGCACATTATTGACATGGGATATCACAGATAAAATCAACTATATTGATAGTAAATATATCGGCGTTGCAATATATGACTACGCTTTGAATCAATCAGTAATAATAATCGACGATGTAGTAATTCCACAATTACCAGATCCAACAAAACTTGTTTTGAATAAAGATTCAATTAATATTGGCGTAAAACAATCGCAAAAACTTTCTGCTACATTATTGCCATTGAATTTTGGATTGCAAAACGAATATAAAATTGTATGGAGTATCGTTGATACTAATATTGCAAAAATTAACAAAACTGGCAGAGTAACAGCTGTTAGCGAAGGAACAACAACTGCAATTGCAACGGCAATGTGGGTAGATGCTGCAGGAAAACCTCAACAATTACAAGCATATTGCGAAGTAAAAGTAAAACCTGAACCAAAAGAGATAAAAGTTAATGATATTACATTAAAAATTGGTGAAGTTTCAGAGATTAATATAGATTTTGGTGAGGGAGATATTTATACTCCAATGGGAACTATACTAATTGCTCCTAAGGATCCTAATCAAACATCAGTATATTTACAAGAAGGCGCAATTAAAGGTCTTGCAAAAGGCGAAACGATATTGGATATTACATATACTTATGTTAATGGATTTGGAAAAGATGTAGTCCTTGCAACAGAAGCTAAGGTAACAGTATCAGAAGAAGTTTATGATAGCGTATATGTACCTCGATACATTATAGCAACATATGGTGAGAACAATGAACAATTATGGTCACCGTTTGAAATTAAAGTTGGCGAAAGAGTAGAATTTACTATTGTAGCTACACCTTGGTATGCAAGCAATGAAGTTAATTGTTATGTTGGAGTAATATTGGCTGGTGACCAAGACTGCGCTACATTTGAAGGAACGACGTTCGTTGGAAATAAACCAGGAGAAGGCATATTCTTTATTGAATCTAAATATGATGAATGGGCTTATATAGCTTGTATTTTCACCGTAGTTGATCCTAATGCCGGCGGAGAAGAAGAAGTTATTCCACCACCAGTAAAAGAAGAATTTGTTGTTTCTGAAAAAGGCGTTTTGGAAGAATATAACGGCGTAGGTGGCGATATTGTTATTCCTAATAGCGTTGTTGAAATCGCTAATAAAGTTTTCCAAAACAAGAAAATTACAAGCGTAGTATTTCCAGCAGGATTAAAGAAAATTGGACAATTTGCGTTTGATTCTAATTATGAATTAAAAGTTTTGAATTTACCTGAAGGTTTAACAAATATTGAAGTTGCAGCTTTCGCAAGATGCGCTTTAACATCGTTTACAATGCCTAATTCATTATTACATATTGGAGAATTAGCATTTGCTAATAATGATTTGGTATATGATAAACTTGTATTAAATGAAGGTTTAACATATGTTGGCAAAAACGCATTTATGGGCGCAAAAGTTAATGTAATTACTATTCCAAGTACGTTAGTTGGCGTTGATTTTGGTACAAACCAAATGACTGACAACTTAACAGTTAAATATGAAATTGACGAGAAAAATGCAAAATTTATTCAAACTGAAGACGCTATAATTGATATTTATGGAAATTATTTACGTTATACAGGCGAGAATATATTACAAACAACAATAGTTAATATTCCAGAAGGTATTGTTAGAATCGGCGCTGGCGCATTTTATAAAGGTGATAGTTGCAATATAGCGATGATTAATGTTCCAGCAAGCGTTAAAGCAATAGGTGATTATGCATTCTATGGTTACATCGCTATAGTTAACTTTGCAGGCGACGCTCCTATTTTGGAAAGTGAAGATGATCAACCTGAATATGGTTATTCAAACTTCTTTATTTTAACGAATGTTTATTACAAGAAAGGCGCAACTGGATTTGATACAATGAATTGGAATGCGCAATTATGGGTATTTGGCGAATTAGACGGAAATAATGATTTAGCTGTATACAGCATTTATTCAGAATTACTTACAGTTGAAGAAAATGAAGAAACAAAGACAATTGAAAATGCTGTATTAGTTTCAGGCTTTGCTGAGCCTTGGGCAGAAGGATTTACAGTTTATAGAATAATAACTGCTAAGTTTGGCGAACCAATTACTGGTTCAATAGCTATGCCAATTAATGAATTTGAGCGTATTAAACTTAATGGAAAGACGGATATCATTAGTGAAATTATTTTTGCTAAAGATTATAATTTGGAATACAATA
>JAVVUQ010000127.1:0-2483 GCA_036653075.1 Clostridia bacterium
TTATGAAATATAACAAAGTTCTTAATTATAATCTTTCGAAATTTAACAAAGTTTTTAATTATAATTTTCTCGAAATTTAACAAAGTTTTTAATTATAATCTTTCGAAATTTAGCAAAGTTTTTAATTATAATCTTTAATTATACAGCGTAGTAATATAAATAGTATAATTAAATTAAAATAGTATATTTACTATTTAATAATATCAATATTATACCATTAGATTTTTGACATTTTTTGTAGATTTTAAGAAAATTTAATCGATTTTTAAATCAAATTAAATTTCTACGCTTAAATATTTATCATTTTTTTATATGGTATAATATAATTACAATTAATGAAGATGCAGTACTAATTTTATTTCAAATTAAGATTGCTAAGTATATGGTTTTTTATCTTTGTTTTTCGACAAAAAACTTTGTTTTTTCCGTTGTTTTTATTTATTTATATGGTATAATGTAATTACAATAAATAAAAACTGCAATATTACTTTAATTTCAAATTAAGATTGCTAAGTATATGGTTTTAAATTTCAATTTAATAGTAGCGTCTAAATAAATGCAATTGATTTAAAATTAAAAATTAATTTATATTTTATTTGCAGCCAAACTAATTGACTTTTTATTTGCCTATTACGCAATCCGTGTCAAAATAATGGTATAAATATAATGAATAATATATTACAAGATTTTATTAAAGATAATAATATTAAATATTACGCAGTTGCAAACGATAATGGCGATAGCGTGTTTTTGTTTTTAATGCCTTATGCGCCCTTTATATTTCCCACTGACGTATACGAAATAGACAGTTATTATTTGATTTCAAATGATACATATCATCGTGAAAACAAACTTATTAATAATCTTAACAAAGGAATTTGCGAAGATTATGACTTAAATTTTAATTGTATTTTTTACGAACATAACTGGTTTAATGGTTATAACGATTTTTCAGCATTATTTGCAAGACGGCATAACGCGCGCAATTTACGCATTCTTGCCGCTTTCTCAGGATTAGGTAAAATAGCTGATAATGGTTTTTTATATAATTCCGATTATGGAACTTATAATTTTATTGGTTCAGTTGTTTTACCGCAAGATTTTCCGACTATTGAATTTTCTCTGCCAGACACTAAAGTAAAATGTTTACATTGCGCAGCTTGCTCTGTCGCTTGCCCCACTAACGCCGTTGAAACGGATAAATGGAATTGTTTACGCTCCCTTCAAGAATGCGCCCACATTGGACTTTCAAACACTCAACAACTTTATGCAAAAAAACTCAACAATCGCCTTCTTGGCTGTAACAATTGCCAAAAATTTTGTCCTATAAACTCTAATATTACAGCTATTTCACCACCCGTAGATTTTTTAGAATTAATAAAAAAAGAAAATTTTGATAATGCGCTTTCTTTTGGAAATTTTAAGCCACTCGCTGAATACATAGGCGCAAATTATGCGCGAAGCGGCAAACTCAAACCAATTGTCGATTTGATAAATAAAACGGCTAAATAAATAGCTGATTATTATATAAATATACTTTTATTAACCACAATTAAAGCGTTATATATTTATAAAAATATAATAAATTAACTTACAATTATACATTTTAATTATATAATTATACATATATTAGTCTAACATCTTTTTATAATTTTGCTAATTGCTTAAAATTTGGATATTTATTTAAAATTAAAAATATATATTTTATAAAATATTTAATTATTAAGTTTTAATTTTAATTATCGTATACGCATTAAAATAAAGCTATTAAATTTAACTATAATATCTGATAAAGTCCATAATTACTTAAGTTACTTATCGCAACAAAAAAAAATTAAGAGGTGCGAAAAATGACGAATTTTGTTAGCGAAGATGGCGTGTACATTAAAAGATTGAATATTGATATAGCTGATGGCGTTTATGTCGCTGATACTGATTTATACCTTTCAGCTGGAGCTGAGGTTGAAATGCAGAGAATAGCAAATCGTATTGCCGTCTATAAACGCATTGCTCAGCGTTTAGTACTTAGCGGACAAAAAACGTTTGTTATTATTTCACAAGATGCCGAACATCAAATTGGTGGCGAGTTAAAAAGTACGCTTAGAAAATGTTTAACTAATGTCGTATACATCCTTACAAATTGCGATGGATTTTACGATGCTGAAGAAATTATGAAAGCCAACGATGATGTGCGGAGTATCTTTGCTGTCGGAAATGGAGAGGCTGTTATGCTTGCTAAAAAAATAGCTACTAATTACGATTTGCCATTATACGTATACTTGACTGTTCCAGATAGCGACGATATACTTGCGCCCTATTATATTATAAAAGAAGAATTTCGCGCTTATGCGCATTATAGCGTTGTACCACGATTTGTAATGTTCAACTTAGCAGACGAACTTTATGATAATGATTTACGCTGTGGAGTGGGACGAATTGCTAAAACGTTACTTACTCTATTTGAATTAGATTACCTTAAAATG
>JAVVUQ010000128.1:0-2459 GCA_036653075.1 Clostridia bacterium
TATATATTTATATGTTATTTGATTTGATTTATTTATTGATTGATTGATTAATTGATTTATTTATTTATTTATATAACCAAAGGGATTTTTTGTAAAAAATCCCTTTGGAAACCCTTAAAACTTTATTTTATTACCTTTTATATCATTATTTATTGATTTTTTTGTTATTGTTATTATTTTTTAGTTATTATTATTGTTTTTTAGTTATTATTATTGTTTTTTAGTTATTATTATTATTGTTTTTAAGTTATTATTAGTGTTTTTAAGTTATTATTAGTGATTTTTGGGAATTATTAGGAATTTTTAGTGTATTTTAGTGATATTTTAGTAATTAAAAGTCACCATTAATTAGGTGAGCGATAGCGTCTTCTTCATTTGTAAATTTTAAAACTACGTTTGCCGCTATTTTAGTGTCCTCTGTTGCATTTTTTACCGCTACGCCCAAACCAGCCGACTCAATCATTGAAATATCAATAGCGCTATCTCCAACCGCTACGGTTTTTTCTATATCTATATTTAAAATTTTCGCTAATTCTTTAACTGCCTCGCCTTTTCGACTATCCATATGCACAATTTCCATAAAATTACTTTGACTTCCACTCACTTGAATATGCGGTGAAAATCTTCCGTCACATTTTTTATAATAATATTTTATTTTTTCAGGCTCATCAATTACTAATATTTTTTGCAAAGTAAGCTGCTCATTTTTAACCTTTTTAATTAAATCGTCACATATGCTTATCGGACAACTTGATATTTTTGTATAATTATCAGAATACTCGCATTTTCTATTTGCAAATATTTCATCACGATAGTATATCATTATAAATATATCATCAAATTCACTTAATAATTTCAACGTCTCAATTGCAATGCCACAGCTCATTTCTCTCCTTTCCAAAATTTCGCCTTTTTCGTTTGCCGTAACAGCGCCGTGACAACCTATATAGAAGCAATCGATTCCTATTTTAGCTGCTTGTTTTTTAATAGACGGTAAAGCTCTGCCGCTACAAATACAAAATGCGCCGCCCTCTAACTGATATTGTTTAATTGCTGCAACTGTAATGTCGGACACAGTTTTGTCACGTTTTGCTAATGTGTCGTCAAAATCGCACACCAATAGTTTATAACCCATACGCAATAAATCTTTCATATATTAATTTTAACATATCCTCTTAAATAAGTCAAGCTTCGACATTAACTTCCTAAGTAAACTATATTTAATCAAATAACACAAGTATAAATTATAAATACTATATTAAAAACTGTATTAAAATTAAAATCATATTAAAGACAAAAGTATATTGAAAATTAAAAACTGTATTAAAAACTATATTAAAACTATATTAGAAATTAAAAAAAACGTCAATAATTAGTTATGTAAAACAATTTGCATATAATAAATCAATATAAATTCAGAAAAACACAAATAAAATTGATTAAATATGTTTAAAAATTGTTAAGTTGTTAAAAATTGAAGAGAAAACAATTTATGGAGGATAATATGGAACAACATAGAAATCAAATTACGTTCAAGCAATTTTTAAAGCAATATGCGCCGCTTATTATAATAATAACGTGCGTACTTGCAATCCTAACCGTTGTGCTTATAACAACGCTATCAGCGCCCAAAGAGCCAGGCACTTCTGTTGTAGTACCAAATCCCGACGACGACAAACCTGTTGTTGACCCTGACGATAGTGACAAACCAGTTGTAAAACCCGACCCAAAACCTGTTGTATGGGGATTGCCTGTAAAAAATTACACTATCGGAATGGATTATTCTGCAACAGAATTTACTGAATCGGTAACAACAAAAGAATGGTTAATTCACAAAGCGATTGATTTTAAAGTAACAGACAAAATAGATGTTTATGCTGTGCAAGATGGTACAGTAGAAAGCATAAAAACTTCTAAAATGGATGGCACTGTTATTATAATTGCGCATAGCGATGGAATTAAAAGCATTTACAGCTCTCTTTCTCCTGAAACCACTGTAAAAGTCGGAGCGTCTATCAAAAAAGGCGATAAAATTGGCGTAGCTTCAGATAGCGGATATAATGAATTTTTAGAAGGCGTGCATCTTCATTTTGAAATTATGAAAAACGGCGTTTCTATAAACCCAAGGTCAATTATTGCAAATATTTGAAGGCCAACGAACAGAGATTACACCTATTGCTTACCTGTTCTAAGCATAATCGAATAATAAAATTTAATAAAAATAACTTACAAAATTTCAAAAACTTTAATAATACACTAATACTTTAATAATACACTAATACTTTAATAATACACTAATAACTAATTTAATATGCTTTTGTATTAATATATTAAACGATTTTATTATTAAAATTATCGGATATCATTTTACGATATCCGATATTTAATTTATAATCATCATATATTCTATATCCATCATTTATTATAATTTATATTCATTATATATTTATATTCATTAT
>JAVVUQ010000129.1:0-2453 GCA_036653075.1 Clostridia bacterium
AAAGACGAAAACAGAGAGGGAAAAAGTTTAATTATTATAATTCAAAGGGGATACTAATGAAAGTTTTTAGGATTTGTGGAGAAGATAACAGCGGGAAAACAACAACGCTGGAGTATGTTGTGCGAGAATTGACCTATCGTGGATTTAATGTTGCGTCAGCTAAGGACTTTACTGATAAAAATTTCTGTGTGGATCAGCAAGGTAAAAATACGTTGCGACATAGAATTGCAGGTTCTAAGGTAGTAGTAGCAAGAGGATTAAACGAAACAGGTATATTATTACAACATAGGCTGACAGTTTGTGAATTTTTAGAGAAATTAGATTATGATTTTTGCGTATTAGAAGGATTTGATAATATTAATTTACCTAAAATCGTTACAGCGCGTAATTATGACGAAGCTGATAAATATATTGACAAATATACTTTCGCTTTATCAGGAGTTGCCGCAAATGCGGCGAACATTACAGATTATAGAGGCGTTCTCGTATATAACGGTATTTTAGCTGCAAAAAAGTTAACTGACAAGATTATAGAAGTTGTTCAAGATTATAATCCAAACGAACCATCTCTTAAAGACGACATCGCCAACAAACCAACTATTGAACAAAAGAAACGTACAATTAAACGTAATTAATATACCTTCTTATCAATATTAATAGTATTGTAAATATTTTGTTTTAATTGACGCATTTCGGCTATTTTATCTCGACATTTTGATTTTTATATGGTAAAATGAATAGGTTACTTATGGCGCTTATATGCGCAACCATTAATATTAATTTGTATTTGTAATAAATATTAATTTGTATTTGTAATAAACATTAATTTGTATCAAAACGTTGAAGTTGCGAAATTGCGATTTTGAAGTTTTAAAGGAAAAAAATGAGAAGTTTTATTGCGTTGGAATTACCTGTTGAAAACTTGGATTATAGCAAGCGGATAATGTTGCAGTTGCAAAAATTTATCAGCGGTAGATTTGTTTCGGAGTTTAATATACATTTAACTTTGGCTTTTTTGGGCGAAGTAGACACTAATAATATAGCGCAGTTATCGGCGATTATTGATGAAATATCAGAAAAATCTATTCCCTGCGATATATCTATGCAAAAATTGATACTTTTACAAAATGGTTCAATAATAGCGATAGAATTAAAACGCAATGAACAATTGATGCTATTACAGCAAAATTTAAATGAAAGCTTGAAAAAAGCAGGATTTTTTACTGAAAATAGGTTTCGTCCGCATATTACTTTAGCTCGAAAAGTAAATTATGAACAACCATTTAGAGAAATTTGCAAATGCGTAACTATTTACAATAGACCGCACTTTGCAAATGTCCTATCTCTTTATTCAAGTACGTTAAACGAAAATGGCGCTACATATGAATTACTTTACAGCAAAAGCATAGAAGAAAAGCAAACAAATGAATAAGCAATCAAATGAACTTCAAAAACCTATGTTAGGAAAGTTTTCGATATTATTTTTATATTTATAATAAAATTTATCGTTATACTATGTCATTGCGATGATTATATCATTGGGAAAATAGATGGAAAAAAGATGTATACATCGCTTGCATTATAAGGATAAGTATGATATAATAATACATTGAAATATATGGATATTTATTTTAATATTTATGATAACTTTTAATTCAAGGTTAGGCAAAGTTTAATTCAAGATTAGGCAAAGTTTAGGTAAAATTTATAAAAATAAATATTTGTGAAATGATATCACTTAAAATAAAATGAGAATTGAAAAGAAGAAATTAAGTAAAATTAAATTGTTAATGACAAAATATTATTAATATTACATATTAATACAATTATTTGTATAACGTAAGGAGAAGTAAAATGGGTTTATTTGATAAGATAAAAGGACAGCTGCTGAAGGTTATTGCGTGGGAAGATGACACTACGAACACGCTTGTTTATCGTTTTCCGATGGAAGGGAAAGCTATTATGATAGGCTCAAAGCTTACGGTAAGGCCATCGCAAACTGCAATTTTTGTTAATCGTGGCAAAATTGCCGATGTGTTTGGGCCGGGTGAATATGATTTACAGACTCGTAATTTACCATTTTTAACGGCGATTGGCGACGTTTTTTATCAAGGTGAAAATAGATTTAAAGCGGATGTTTATTTTGTTAGCACCAAGCAGTTTACGGGGTTGCAGTGGGGTACGGCAAGTCCGATTACGATTAGAGATAATGATTTTGGAATGGTTCGAATTCGTAGTTATGGCGTTTATGGATTTAGAATGGATGATCCTACGAAATTGCTCGAAGAATTATTTGGTACGAACAGCACTTTTGAAGTGGAAGATATTACTGAACATTTGAAGTCTATATTAATTAGTTCGATGACGGATACAATTGCTGAGAGTCACGTATCGGCTTTAGATATGGCGATGAATTTACGTGATTTTAATGCTAAATGCGTAGAAGTTGTTCA
>JAVVUQ010000130.1:0-2117 GCA_036653075.1 Clostridia bacterium
TATTGATGCATATTAATTATTTTTTTGGGATATATTTGCTGTTATTATATATTATTGCTATTTCAAAACATTATAATGCAATTAATGCTATAAATATTTGAATAAATTATGTTTTTTATAAACAAATAACCAAAAGGGAAGAAATATTACTCTTTTGGTTATTTATTTTTATTATTTGATAAATATACGCTGTTATTAAAATATTGTAATAAAAGTATTTTATTATTTACTTGTTAAATTATATCTTTTTAAGGCGGCATTTAAAATTCCCATAATTAAATCATTGTAGTTTGTACCGCAAAAATCAGCCAACATTGGATAATCGCTATATCCCGGAGCAAGTCCCGGTAGCGGATTGATTTCAATAAAGTGTAAAACGCCCTTTTCGTCCATTCTAAAATCTATACGTGAAAAATCTTTGCATTGTAATTCTCTATAAACTTTCTCGGCAACCTCTTTCATTTCGTTGTTAGCGTCAATAGAAATATCCGCAGGACATTGATATTCGACATACTCTTTATAATTCTGTTTAACATTATAGCTATAAACATAATAGTCGCCTTGCGTAGGCTTTTTGTAGATAATTTCCATAGGTTCAAATACTTTAGTGTCGCCGTTATTTCCTAAGATGCCAACGGTAAATTCTCTGCCGTGGATATATTCTTCTGCAAGCATATCCTCATTGTATAAATCAATATTGGTTTTGATTAACTCCTTAAGTTCTTTCTCTGAATGAACGATACTTATTTCAGAAATACCTTTGCTTGAACCTTCAGCGTTAGGTTTTACTATAATAGGAAATTCTAACGTATGCGGTTTTATTTTACCGTTTTTCTTAATCACCAAATACTTAGGCGTGTGAACGTGATAGGTGCTTAAAATCCGTTTTGTCAAAGCTTTGTCTAAAGCTACGCATAATGTCGTTTCATCTGAACCCGTATACGCAATACCAAGCATACTAAGCAACGCTGGAATTTGAGCTTCTCGTCCTCGTCCATTAAGCCCTTCGGCAATATTAAAAATAATATCCACCTTAGAATTATTTAACTTTTCCATTAGACGCTTGTCCGCTTCAAGCAATTCTACATTGTATCCATTTTTCACAAATACATCTCTAATAGCGTATACTGTGTCAATACAATCCAACTCAGCTTCAGCGTCAATCGCTTTAGCTTTAATTCCCTTTTTGAGATTGAAAACAATACCTATTGTCATTTTAGACAAGGGTAAAGGAACATCCATTTCTTCTTGCATAATTTTTCCCTTCTTATAATTATTTTACAACTTTTTTTCAACACGAAAATTATCCCATAATTATTATGCAGTTTAATCATTATAATTTTAATATCAAAATAAACTAAAAATATACACTATATCGCATTGAATAACACGCATTATATATCTTTTATTTATTGCTGTCAATATAAATAAGGCATATTTATTTAAGAATTTATTGCCTTTTTTATATATTGTTTAGGCTTTTTTTGCTTGGTTTTGTAAAATAATTCGACAAGAATTATGCCAATAATGGTATTGATAATTGTAACAGCTAAATTAGGCAAAACTATATCCGCTGGCATTGCTGCGCCAGCCGCCGCTCTCATTCCAATTACTGTTGTGGGGATAATTGAAAGCCCGCTTGCATTTATTACAAATAACATCGTCATAGCATAAGTAGCCGATGTCGTTTTATTTGTCTTATCCATTTCCTCAATCGCCGTAACAGCAGCAGGCGTTGCGGCGCCCGACAATCCAGCCATATTAGCGGCAAGCGAAACAGTTACTAAATTTAACGCCTTATCTGTTATATCTCCGAACAATTTTCGAATAGGTTTATCAATAATTTTAGATAGCCATTTTATAGCGCCTGCATCTTCAGATAAGTTAATTACTCCGCACCAAACGCAATTTAAAGCAGCTAATTTCATTGCAAAATTAACCGCTGATACTCCGCTTCCAATGAGTGTCCCTATTACACTGCCCGCTTGCCCTTGCACTATCAATAAAATAATCGATATTGCAGTCATTATACACCAAATTGTATTCATCAATTCACCCCATTCATTAAATATTGATTAATTATTTTATTATTACACAAATACAAATTTTTACTTAAA
>JAVVUQ010000131.1:0-2067 GCA_036653075.1 Clostridia bacterium
TTTCATCAACTTCATCTTCACAAAGCTCAAATGAATATGTCTGCATAAGCTTTGCGCCTGCGCTTAAAGCTGCCATTTTAGCCGCTTTTACAGTAAGTTCTGGAACTAATCCAATTGAAATCATTTTCAAACCGCCCGCAGCGCTGCTGGCAGCTAATCTCTTAACAATATTAAATTCGCCTATACTTTCTTTTAAACTATTTAAAGCTTTATTTAAACCTTCATTAATATCTGTATCAACAGTTGTAAATGCGCGAGCATTACCTACAATACACTCATTTTTAATATCCACTGCTGTTACTTTTGTAAATGTACTTCCTATATCAATAAGAATTACGACATCACACATTTTATAATCTCCATTAACTATTCTTGTTAATACCTTTAAATTCTTATTAATAAAATAATTTTTATGTTTAATTAAAATTATTATTTATTGAATTTAAACTTTATCAATACTAAATAGGATAAAATTTAAATAAATTATCAATTTTAAAAATTATTCTTAAGTATAACAATAAATTTAAGCATTATTTTAATTATATGCCCATATCTTCTTTCATTAAAGCGATACAAGTTTCAACTGGTATATCTGCTGTGAAAACTCTATCATAACCCATCTTTAAAAACTTAGTGGTAACTTCACAAGGATCAGTTTTACCTACCATTAAATTTCCGCCAACATACAAAAGAACATCTTTTAATCCAGCTTCGTCACATTTCTCTCTCATTCCACGACAATCTATTTCTCCGTGTCCATACAAAGAAGAAACGGCTATTGCTCTCGCATCAGTTTCGATAGCCGCTTGAATATATTCTTCTTGTGAAACCATTACGCCTAAATTAATAACATCCATTCCCGCTTGTCTATATGCATATTCTAATATTTTATTTCCGACGGCGTGAACATCTGCTCCTATAACTCCTAATACAACTGTATTTTTTGCCATTTTAATCTCCGCATTTCGTATTAATGTATTAATGCAACAAAATATATTGTAGCTCACATACACTATTATCATTTTAACACATTTTGTGCTATTATTCAATGTTTTTACATATAAAACACGATGTTTTTTTTATTATCGCTTTAATATGATAACGTAATCTTAAAATATACTATATAAAGATACAATTTATTGCTAATTTAGCAATAAATTGTTCTATCATAATTATATATAATTGATTTTTCCAAAAATTATAATTTAACTATTATTTGATTAAAAAAGTTGAACTAAGTAATTATAGACAGTCCTACATTTCCTTTTTTTACACCTTTTATTAAAACAGATACGGGTTGCATATCAGCGCCGTTAATAAATTTAATTTCTTTAGGTTCAATGTTGTATTTTTTCATTACATAAAAAATTTCAGCCAATCTGTCAAATCTATGAACCAAATAAAATCTTCCTTTATATTTAAGAATTTTTGAAGCGTTCTCAACCAATTGTTCTAAAGTAATGGCAATTTCGTGACGACTAATAGCAATTTCTGTAACTGCCTGTTTTTCACCGCTACCACATTTACGATACGGCGGATTGCTTACCACAATATCTACGCTTTCGTATCCTAACAAGTTAGTTGCGTTTAAAATATCGCCTTCAATTATATCAATAGAGTTAGATAAATTATTGTATTCTACGCTTCGATGAGCCATATCTGCCATATATGTTTGCAATTCTATACCTATTACTTTTTTAGGTTGTTGTTTATACGTAATTAAAATAGCGATTATTCCACTACCAGTACCCAAATCAGCAACAATTTTTCCTTTAGCGTTAGTTACATAATTAGCGAGCGCAACAGCATCAGAAGTAAAGCAATACATATCAGGATTTTGTATTATCATCAATCCGTCAATTTGTAAATCATCTAATCGTTCATTCTGTTTAATTATATCATTTTTATCGCTCATAATTAACTGCGGCGAATATCCTCAATATGCACTTGAAATTTACCTTTAGGAGCTTCTACCCAAATATTAGCGCCTTTGCATTTGCCAAGTACGGCTTTGCCAACGGGAGATTCATTACTAATACGGTTATTTCTAAAATCGCTTTCAGTTGT
>JAVVUQ010000132.1:0-2064 GCA_036653075.1 Clostridia bacterium
TAGCAAAATTGTTTCAAACAACACTATTATAGCTAAAAGTGGCGTTCAGTTTGTAGAGGGAGCGCTTAGCGAATCATTAAAAGCGACAAACGCTATTACTGAAACAAAAGCTAATTACGAACGTATTAGAGCAGCGAATAGATTGATAGTTGTGAAAATAGGAGCTACTGAATTTGGCTTTACTAAAGACATTGACAATGATTTAACTAAAGGTACTTATACTGAACTTGAACTTGTCTATGAAAATGGCATTCCAAAAATGGTAAAAAAATACATATCACATACAGATTCAACTGCATCTACTACTGAAACTGAAGAATTAAGAATCTTAGGCAAAATCAACGCTACTTCTCAACCAGTTGATACAAATACTAAATTTGTTATCGATACAAGCGCATTATTAGCAAAATATAAAAACATAACCAATTTAACTGTTAAACAGTTTGTAACGTGCGTTGAGGTTGGTAAAGATGTTCAAAATAATCCTATATATAGCTACAATACAGATATTTATGTTCAAGCATTCGACAAAGATGGTTTATTAGTTAATGTAGTTATATCAATAAAAAGAGCTTAATATTAAATAAAAAAACGATACATATACAAGGAGAAAGAATATGAAAAATAAAAAAATAGTTATAATGGTAGTCTTAGCTTTAGCTATATTTGCTTTATCAGCTTGTTCATTACTTGCAAATGTTGCATCTATTGATTTTACAAAAGCTCCTAAAGCTACATACGCACAAAACGAAAAAGTTAACGCATCAGATTTTGAAGTTTCTGTAACTTTTAGCGATGGTACTCCCGCTCAATCAATGAAGTTAGATAACGCATTATTGACAGTTGAAGGACTTGTTGATGGCAAACTTGATACAGCGACAGTAGGTACAAAAACATTAAAAATCACATATCAAGGCGTTAGCATTTCAGTATCATATATTGTAATTGGCGCAGCATCTTCAGCGCAATGGAAAGATCAGGCAGCTGGTGATGGTAAAGTTTTATACGATTTATTAAATAGTAAGAAAGCAACAACAGAAACAGTAATATTAACAAAAAATTATGATTTAGCAGGTTTCCAATGGAATCCAGTTGACGCTTTTGCCGCTACATTAGATGGCGCAGGCTTTACAATTAAAAACTTGACATTAACTGATGGCGCTGCAACAGCAGAAATGAACAGAACAGCAGCAGTCGGTGAAACAAACGTTGCAAGAGTTGGCGGATTATTTGGTCTTTTAACTGGAAAGGTGAAAAATCTAAAGTTAGATGGCGTAAACATTGAAATCGTAAGTAATGATGCAACATCAGATAGAGCGAAGAACTTTGGCTGCGTAGCAGGTGAAACTTCTGGCGCTGCTAACATTGAAAATGTAACAGTTACAAATGCTTATATTAAAGCTAATGGACGTATTGGCGGAATTGCAGGACAAAATGCTGCCACAACAACTGTAATTATAAACAATTGCAGTGTTTCGGGTACTTTTGTTGCGAATAATCCAATTTCAATGGCAGAAAACGATGGCGAAGGCGATAAAGTTGGTGGTATCTTTGGACAAAGCTATGATGCAACAATTAAAAACTGCGTTGTTAGCGTAAACATTCAAGGCACACGTGACTTAGGCGGTATAGCAGGATTCGTTACAGGCAAAGCTGTAATAACGGGTAATACTGTCGTTTCAGGTTCTATAATTTCAGCAACTGTACCAGGCGGAATGTTGCCAAGTAAAGGCAAAAGAAACGTTGGCGGTATTATCGGTACTATAAATTCATCACTTGCAATGACAATACAAAATAATACAGTACAAGCAAATGTTGTAATTGCAAAAAATGCAGCGTATGACGATTCAAGTATAGGCGATTTCGTTGGCGGATACAGAGGAAATATTGCATTTACTTTAGTTGGTGATACAACACCGGAGACTAAATACGGATTAGCATCTGGCGCTAAAACAATTGCTGAATTAAATACAGCTTTAGCAGTAACAACAACGCACAAAAATATACGCATAATATAGCCCCCCTTTGTAATGGCTGATAAGTTATACCCTTTCTTTGATGCCA
>JAVVUQ010000133.1:0-1986 GCA_036653075.1 Clostridia bacterium
GTTTCTTATGGCAAGGGATTTACTTCAAGTTTTATATATATTTGCAATATTTTATGTTCAGATAATTGCAATATTTTATATTCGGATATTTAGTAAATTTGTATTAAAGCAATTTCTAAATTTGCAATAATATAGCGGTAGGGTGGGCTGTTGGTTGAAAAGGTTTAAAATACTTGACAATAATGCAAGCTTATGTTAATGTTAAATCCAACAATATAGTGATACATTGATATTTCAATATTTTTATTAATATTGCATAATTCAAATTATATAATAAATTGATATAATGGAAACGTTAAAAAAAGCATGTATTCAATGAAATTGTAAAAGGCTATGCTTAAAAAGGTAAAAAGTAAAAGGAACGTTAAGTTGGAGAATATATGAGATTAGACAAGTTTTTAAAAGTGTCACGAATACTTAAAAGGCGTACTGTGGCGAATGAAGTTTGTAAAAGTGGTAAAGTTGAAGTTAACAATCGGCAGATTAAGCCTTCTTTTGAATTAAAAGAGGGAGATATTGTGTCGATAAGTTATGCTAATGGAAAATTTGTATTTAAGGTGCTTATGCTGAAAGATACGGTTCGAAAGGAAGAAGCTGACAAGATGTATGAAGTGGTTTGCGAATAATTATAAAATTATAAGGAATAGTTAGCGATGTATATTAGTGCGGTTATTGCGGCGGCTGGAATCAGCTGTCGATATGGAATTAATAAATTATTTACGGAACTTAATGGAAAATCGCTTATTGAAGTGACTGTTTCGGTATTTGAATCAAACTCGAATATAAATCAAATAATCCTTGTTTGTAATGATAATGACAAAAAAAAGATGGCAGAGTTATTTGAAAACAGTGATAAAGTATTTGTTACGACGGGTGGAGAAAGTCGTATGCAATCGGTAATGATGGGGTTAAGTTGTGTCGATAGGAGCTGTGATTATGTAATGATTCACGATGGCGCAAGGCCGTATGTTACGCAGAATTTAATCAATAAGCTATTGACGGAAGCTATTGAATATGGCAACGCAGTTGCGTGTATACCATCTACCGACACTATATATTTAACTTTAAATGGCGAAAACGCTAAACCATTGAATCGTGATAATATTATGCGCGCGCAAACTCCGCAAGTATTTGATTTTCGCTCAATTATGATAGCGTATCAAAATTTTGTTGGAATCGCTACCGACGATAGTCAAATTTATCGACAAAGTTTTAATAATTTGCATTTAACAATAGGTGAAACATCTAATATTAAAGTTACATTTCCTTGTGATATTACTAATATTTGCATTGGAAACGGTGTTGACGTGCATCGATTAGTCGAAGGCAGAGATTTAATCTTAGGCGGTGTGAAAATACCCTATTGCAAAGGACTACTTGGACATTCCGACGCAGATGTTTTATTACACGCAATTATGGATAGTCTACTTTCTGCCGCTAACGAACGAGATATTGGTGTTCAATTTCCCGATTCAGAACCACAATATAAGAATATTTCAAGTATGACATTATTACTCAAAGTATGCCGTATACTTGCATTAAAAAGAATTTGTCCACAAAGCGTGTCAGCTACAATTATTTGTCAACAACCTAAACTTATGGATTATCTACCACAAATGAAAGAAAACATTTCATCAGTTTTAAAAATAAAAAGAGAGAATGTTAATATTTCAGTGACAACTTCAGAAAAATTAGGAATTATTGGACAGGGCGACGGCATCGCAGCTGAAGCCGTTTCAATAGTTGCTTTATAAAATTAAAATTTACACCGATATAATTTATATTTATTTTAACATTAAACACATAGAATTACTGATTTTAACATTGTACATATAGGCATTATTGATTTTAACATTATACATATAGGCATTATTGATTTAATATTAAACACATAGAATTATTGATTTTAACATTATACATATAGGCATTATTTATTTTAATATTAAACATATAGATAATAATATTAATTTTAATATTTTATTGTAT
>JAVVUQ010000134.1:0-1955 GCA_036653075.1 Clostridia bacterium
TTGGTTTCGGAAACAGTTTTAATACTCGCCGCTATGTATCCAACGTCACCTGCATATAAGGCGGCAGACGATTTTAACGACGGCGTAAAAAATCCTACTTCAGTAACATCAAAAATTGTAGGAGTCGTAAACATCTTTATTTTTGAACCTACGGTAATTTTACCATCAAAGACTCTAACAAAAATAAGAACGCCTTTATAATTATCATATACGCAATCAAAGATTAAAGCTTTTAGCGGCGCATTTTCATCTCCTTTAGGAGGGGGAAGTCGTTCAATTACACCTTTAAAAACATCGTCGATATTAATATTTTCCTTTGCCGAAATTAAAGGAGCTATTGAAGCGTCTAACCCGATAGTTTCTTCAATTTCAGCTTTACATTCCTCTATTCGAGCGGAAGGCAAATCTATTTTATTAATAACAGGTAATATATCCAAGTCGTTTTCAAGAGCTAAATACACGTTAGCCAAAGTTTGCGCTTCTACTCCTTGACTTGCATCAACAACTAATACAGCGCCTTCGCACGCCGCTAAAGAACGTGAAACTTCATAAGTAAAGTCCACGTGCCCAGGTGTGTCAATAAGATTTAAAACGTATTCTTCTCCTTTATATGTGTACCGCATCTTTACGGGCGATAATTTGATTGTTATACCACGTTCACGCTCAAGATCCATTGTGTCCAAAAGCTGCGCTTCCATATCACGTTTGGCAACTTGTCCGCTATTTTCTATCATTCTATCAGCCAAAGTGCTTTTACCATGGTCAATATGCGCAATAATACAAAAATTTCTCGTATGTTTTAAATCCATATATTCTCCTATTGTTTTTTATTTAGATTTGTTTGTTATTTATTAAATCCATCGTATCTACTTGTTATAAAAATGTTAAATGAACATATTTGTTATAAAAACATTTAAATAAAGCTATTTTATTATAAATTTGTTATAAAAACATTTAAATAAAGCTATTTTATTATAAATTTATTATAAAAACGTTCAAAAACTTATTATTATAAAACGTTCGCTTAAATATTATATTTATTTTCAAAATCAGGAATAAAATCTTCAAAAATAATGTTGTCGTACATACCGCCACATTTATCCAAGTGTTTTTGACTACGTACTGTCCACATTAAAAGAGGCATTTTGCGTCGAATTATTCGTACGCGACGACGTGAAATGTAAGATGTGTCATAAGAGGTAAATTGCGCTCCGCATATTCCGTTTAGCATACAGTTGCGTAAAATTACTCGTTTCGACCAAGCTCTCAATCCTTTTCCAAATTCCGATGTGAAATAAGAAGCCAATTGTCCTCTTATAAAATCAGGCGCATTGTGTTTAAACCAACGCACTATAAAAGGATTAAATGATTGAATAGCGAACTCTCCATTATACTCACGTAAACGGTTACGTAAAGGTAATTCTAATTTTCCTACGTCTTTATGGTCTTTTATTTCTATTAAAAGAGGGACTTTTCCATCTACAAGTTTCAATAACCCTTCAAGCGTCGGAATCTTTTCATTTTCTCCTCCAAGCAACGCAATTTCTTTAAGTTCGTCATAACTACATTCATCAATATCCTTATCAATACCAGTAATTCTCTTTAAGTTATTGTCGTGAAAAACTACGATTACGTTATCCGTTGTAATATGCAAATCGGTTTCAATAGCATATCCCGCATCAATCGCCTTTTTAAATGCGCCAACGCTATTTTCGGGAAAATGTTCGTCATGCAAGCCTCTATGCGCTATGGGCGTTTTAACCAACCAACTGTCATAAATATTAAAATCTTTCATTTTTCGTTATCTCCACAAAACTTTTTATAATATCTTAATTATTGTCCTTATTTTATTATTATACAACACATAATCATTATACAACAGTTTTGCCAATTTTTCAAGAAAATACAGCATAATAATTTTAATCTTATAATAAGAGGGAACAAAAAAAGGTTAA
>JAVVUQ010000135.1:0-1934 GCA_036653075.1 Clostridia bacterium
GCGGTTTCAAGCGATCTTTCGCAGCTTGCTATTATTGCATTTCCGTTTTTTACTAAATAGCTTATTCCATTTATTGTTGCAAAGTTATTCAAATCACAACCATAGTAATGCGTTCCACGATACCAACTCCAACCATCTGGCTTAGTTAATGCGTCTGTAAATATTATTGTAGACCGACCAAATGCTTCTTCTCCAATACTTGTTACGCTACTTGGCAAAGTGATACTACTTAAGCTGATGCAATACTCAAATGCGTATTTTCCAATACTTATTACGCTACTTGGCAAAGTGATACTACTTAAGCTGCTGCAATTATAAAATGCCCAATTTCCAATACTTGTTACGCTACTTGGAAAATTGATACTACCTAAGTTGATGCAATAACTAAATACTCCATCTCCAATACTTGTTACGCTACTTGGCAAAGTGATACTTTTTAAGCTGCTGCATTCATAAAATGCCCCATTTCCAATACTCGTTACGCTACTTGGCAAAGTTACACTACTCAAGCTGCTGCAAGCACTAAATGCCCGATTTCCAATACTCGTTACGCTACTTGGCAAAGTGATAGTCGTTAAGTTAGCGCAACCACTAAATGCCCAATTTCCAATGCTTGTTACATTATATTCAACATTGTTTATTGTTACTTTTGATGGAATAATTACGGTTTCAAGCGATCTTTTGCAGCTTGCCGCTATTGCATTTCCATTTTTTACTACATAGCTTATTCCATTTATTGTTGCAAATGTATTCAAATCACAACCATAATAATCCGCTTCACAACTCCAATCCCAACCATCAGGCTTAGTTAATGCGTCAGTAAATATCATTGTAGAACTATTAACTGCTCCACTTCCAATTCTTGTTAAGCTACTTGGCAAAGTAATACTACTTAAACTGCTGCAACCACTAAATGCCCGCTTTCCTATACTTGTTACATTATATTCAACATTTTTTATTGTTACTTTTGATGGAATAATTACGGTTTCAAGCGATCTTTCGCAGCTTACTATTATTGCATTTCCGTTTTTTACTATATAGCTTATTCCATTTATTGTTGTAAATGTATTCAAATCACAACCATAGTAGTAATCCGCTTCACAACTCCAACCATCAGGCTTAGTTAATGCGTCTGTATATATTATTGTAGACCGCTCAAATGCGTAATTTCCAATACTTATTACGCTACTTGGCAAAGTTATACTATTTAAGCTACTGCAACCACTAAATGCTCCACTTCCAATGCTTGTTACGCTATTTGGTAAAATAACACTACTTAAACTGATGCAACCACAAAATACGTCATTTCCAATACTTGTTACATTATATTCAACATTGTTTATTGTCACTTTTGATGGAATAATTGCGGTTTCAATTGATCTTACACAGTATGCTATTATTGCATTTCCGTTTTTTACTACATAGCTTATTCCATTTATTGTTGCAAAGGTATTCAAATCACAACCATAGTAATTCGCTTCACAACTCCAACCATATAGCTTACCTAATGCGTCTGTAAATATTATTGTAGACCGCTCAAATGCATTATCTCCAATACTTGTTACGCTACTTGGCAAAGTGATACTTATTAAGTTGCTGCAATTATAAAATGCTTCACTTCCAATTCTTGTTAAGCTACTTGGAAAATTGATACTACTTAAGCTGTTGCAACTATAAAATGCTGCTTCTCCAATACTCATTACGCCACTTGGCAAAGTTATACTTTTTAAGCTGTCGCAATTATAAAATGCCCAATCTCCAATACTTGTTACACTGCTTGGCAAAGTGATACTAATTAAATTGTTGCAATCATAAAATGCACCATTTCCAATACTTATTACGCTATTTGGCAAAGTGACACTTATTAAGCTGTCGCAATTAATAAATGCTCTATATCTAATACTTATCACATTATATTCAACATTGTTTATTGT
>JAVVUQ010000136.1:0-1925 GCA_036653075.1 Clostridia bacterium
TAATTTTGAACAGAAGTGCGACCGTATTTGTCGCGAATGTGTCGGTGAGCGAATTACTGCGTTTGCGGGGGATACACTTTTATAAATCAGATTTTGCCACAACCATAAGAGATATTGCGGATAAATGGGAAATAAACAGAAATTTAATTGAATTAGAAGTAACTGAAACAATGGCGATGGAGAATATGTCATTGCTTACAAACGCATTAAAACAGATAAAATCATTTGGTTTTCAAGTCGATATTGACGATTTTGGAACGGGTTTTAGTAGTTTGGGTATTTTAAGCGCTATGAATGCGGATACAATAAAAATAGATAGAGCCTTTTTTAAAGAATCAAGTTTGCTTGAAAGAGATAAGGAAGTTCTCAAAAGTATAATAGAATTAGCAAAGAAGTTAAATATGAAAGTTGTTTGCGAAGGTATTGAAACAAGAGAACACGTCGACCTTATGAAAGAAATAGGCGCAACAGTCGCTCAAGGTTTCTTTTTTGACAGAGCTTTACCTCTCCCGGCGTTTTTAGAACGAATAAAGAAGTGATTTAACTATATATGATAATCAACTATTTATAAATATTACCATATCTATAAATAGAAGAAATAACATTGTGAAATATAAACAAGCAATGTGGAGAAAATAGCTGAAAAGGATTAAGGAATGAATGATTTTATATGTAATATATTTGTTTTAATAGAAATGCTTTTTATTAATTTAATAAATATAGATTATTTTTGCAAAAAGAAATATAATAAAGCGATAACGTTTCTCGTTTATTTTGTTACTACGCTTTTTGTAACGATTATTTTAATAATATTATATGTATTTGCTGATGTTAGACAAATAAACGTGCCAATAGGTTTAATGATTGGATTGGCATATATCATCCCATTTATTGTGCTTTATAACGATAGCATAATAAAAAAAGTATCAATAATATTTTCAAGTTGGATGTATACCTATACGATTATGGCGGTGTCAACGATAGTAGCAAAGTATTTTAACGGTAATACACATTCAAATCAATTAATTGCTCAAACGATAATATATTTGATTACATTCTTACCATTATTTTTTTCAGTAAGAAAATTATTTACAAAACTATTAAAAAACATAACAGGTAGCGCTGAAAAGTGTTTGCTGATGATTAGCATTTGTAGCTTTTTAACAGTATTTGTAGGAAATAGCGCTTTAATTAACTCAAATAATAATGCGATTAAAATAGCGACTTTTGTCGTTTTTGGAATAGAAGTATTTATAAGCTATGCAGTTATGATGATGCTGACAAGTAGCAAAAAAGCGGAAAAAAATTTAGAAAATATCATATATATAGACGAATTGACAGGGCTATACAATCGAAGTTATTTATTTATAAAAGGCGAAGAATTTATAAAAAAGAATACGCCTTTTTCTATTATATTTTTAGATTTAAATTACTTAAAACTAATAAATGATACCAAAGGACACGCAATCGGCGATAACTATTTAAAATTATATGGATGCAGTTTAAGACGACTATTAGGAGACAAAGGACTTGCATTTAGAATATCAGGCGATGAATTCGTCTGCATTTATATGGGAGAAAACGAATTAAGAGATAAGTTTATCACAGATATAAATAGTACGCTTTGGGACGCAAAATTAACCAATATAGAATATTTGGGTTGTGGCGTGGGATATGCGCAATTTCCTAATGAAAGCATATCTTTAGATAAATTGATATCGTTAGCCGATAGCAGAATGTACATTCATAAACAAGCAACAAAAGACTGCAATATTGAAAAATAATATTATATTTTATTACGCCTAATATTTATTTTATATATATTTTATTTTATATTATAATTAATATATTTTATTTTATATTATAATTAATATATTTTATTTTATATTATAATTAATATATTTTATTTTATATTATAATTAATA
>JAVVUQ010000137.1:0-1719 GCA_036653075.1 Clostridia bacterium
AGTATACTTAATTTTGTTATAAACAGGGCTTGCAGCAATTCTATTTACGCATTTGATAGTGAGATTAAAAGAGGATATATAAACTTAGGAAACGGTTATAGAATGGGTGTGTGTGGAGAAGCCGTAACTGAAAAAGGCGAGGTTTCAGCTATAAAAAATATAGCAAGCGTAAATATAAGAATTCCTCACGAAATACGAGGGTGTAGCGATAGAATTAAGCATTATATTAAAGAGCCTATTTCAACGCTAATAATAGCTCCGTGCGGAGCGGGAAAAACAACTATTTTACGAGATTTAGCGCAAAGTTTTGGTAATTATGAAAATCCATATGCGGTAACGGTTATTGATGAAAGGGGCGAAATAAGCGGAATTGGAAATGGAGAAAGCGCATTTAAAATGAATGGTTGTGATATAGTATCAAATTGTCCCAAAGAATACGCTTTTGAAAATGTAGTTAGAAGTATGTCGCCAGACGTAGTTATTACAGACGAAATATTTGTTAAAGATAGAGCTAACTTAAAAATGTGCGTTGATAGTGGCGTTAAAGTTTTGGCGTCTTTACACGCAGAAAATATTGAGCAAGCAACGGAAAAATTAGGAGAAGATATGAAAAAAATATTTGATATGTACGTAATTTTATCAAAAAAAGTCAAAATTGGCGAAATTAAAGCAATTTATAATAAAAACATCGAAAAAATATTATGAAAATAATTTTATTTATCGTTATTATCGCATCTTGTGGATATGTTGGAATAGCGACTTCAAAACAGTATACTCAAAAAAAACTTCTATATTCTGATTTAATAAAAGTTTGTTCACGATTTTCTGTTAGCGTTAGGTACACAAAACCAATTATAACAGATATAATTCAAGGATTAATAGGTAGTTGTAGCGAGCCGATGAAAGAAACATTTGAAAATTTCACTATTTGCTTACGTTTTCCTGAAATGCCAGCGCCGAAACATTACTGCGCATTAGTGAGTTTAAGCGAGGAAGAGCGAAAAGAAATAGATGATTTTCTCTGCGGCTTGGGTAAAAGTGACACAAGTGGACAAACAGAACATATTGCGCTCTATGCAGAACGATTCGATATGAGATACAAAGAAGCGCTACAAATATGTAAAAATAAAGGAACAATGTGTTCAAAATTAGGCATTTTGGCAGGTATTATGTTGTGCATAGTATTGATGTAGTTTATTTAAAAGGTAAAACAAAATGGGAGTAGATATTATATTTAAAATAGCGGCGATAGGATTATTGACAGCTGTTATCAATATACTGTTAAAAAAGTCCGATAAAGACGAAATAGCGACATTGACGACAATAGCTTCGCTTGTATTGGTTCTAATTATTGTAATCGATATGATTGTAAGATTATTTGAAATTATTAGAAACCTATTTGAGTTTTGATTATGGATATATTACAAATAGCGGCAGTAGGTATTATTTCTGCATTAGTCATTATTATATTAAAGCAAGAAAAGCCCGAACTTGCGCCCGTCTTATCGATAGGCGCTGGAATAATTATTCTTTTAATGATTTTAGATGGCTTATATGAAGTCGTTTACGCCTTTTATAACTTGGCTGAAGTAACGTCATTAAACGAAGAAATTTTTAAATCAATTCTTAAAATTGTTGGGGTAGGTTATGTAGCAGAGTTTTCTTCTGCAATTTGCAACGATTCAGGCAACAAAAGCGTTGGCGATAAAGTAATGCTTG
>JAVVUQ010000138.1:0-1511 GCA_036653075.1 Clostridia bacterium
TAAATAATGACTTTGTTACAAAAGTTGTTGTTCCAGAAGGCGTAACAAAATTAGGGTATAGCGCATTTAGCGGAATGAAGAGAATTAAAGAAATAAAATTACCACAATCATTGACATATATAGATGGTTATTGTTTCTCTGATTTAATCTCAATAAAAGAATTAATAATTCCTAAAAATGTTACAACAATTGGTTGGTGCTTATTCATGTACAGCGCAGGATTTGAAACAATCATATTTGAAGGTGATGAAGTTATAGAATGGGGCGGTACATTTATGTTCTATGAATGTACTAACCTTAGAAATATAAGATTACCAGATGGATTAAAAAGTCTTGGATATGGCGCATTTAGACAATGTAATAGTTTAACATCTATTGTATTACCTAAAGCGTTAAGTGATTTAACTGGAGCTCAAGAATTCAATAGATGCGGAAATCTTGAATCAATAACAGTGCAAAATCCAATACCTGCATCAGTAGTATCTTCGACCTTTAAAAGAGGAAATCCAAATAGAAAGATTTATGTACCGACAGGAACACTCGCAGCATATACAAAAGCTTGGAGTGAAGTAGCGGCTACAGAATTTGAAGAAATAACAACAAACTTTACAATTACAGATAACGTTTTAACTGGATATAATGGAACAGGCGGATATGTAGTTGTACCAGCGGGCGTTACAGAAATAGCTGCTGACTTATTTGCAAATAACACTGCAATTACAGGCGTATTCGTACCAGAATTTGTAACAAAAATTGGAGCGAATTGCTTTAAAGGCGCTATCAATATGACAACGGCGAAATTACCGTCAACATTAAAAGAAATCCCAGTTGACGCATTTAACGGAGCTGGATTAGTAGAAATTGCATTACCAGTAGCGATTGAAACTATTGGCGACAGAGCGTTTAAAGACAATGCAGCGATGACAAAACTTAAAGTTACAAATAGAACGCCAGCTACATTGGGATCAGAAGCGATTGATTTAAATAATGCAAACTTAGTAATTGAAATACCTGAAAAAACAACGGCTATTTATACGGAAAAATGGGCTGATTATGCAAAATTTATTTTTGAAGAAAATCCGTTTAAAATGGACGGAACAGTTTTAATTGCTTATACGGGCATAGGCGGAGACGTTATAGTACCAGAGGGCATTACAGAAATAATTGATAGCGTTTTCGCATCAAATTTAAACTTAATTTCTATAATTATGCCTTCATCGTTGACTAAAATTGGTGATAAAGCGTTTGCAGGTTGCATTGATTTACAACGTGTTATAATGCCTGATTCAGTTACTACGTTAGGAGAAGAAGTATTCAAGAGTTGTAGTTCATTGAATTATATTGAATACAGTAAAGGATTAGCGATAATTCCTGAGTTTACTTTCCAATTTTGCTCATCATTACAACATTTTGAAATTAGCGAAACTGTGACTACTTTTGGCAACTATGCATTCTGCAGTTCGGGATTACTTGAAGTAGTTATTCCTGCGACAATAAAAGACGTTGGAATG
>JAVVUQ010000139.1:0-1414 GCA_036653075.1 Clostridia bacterium
ATAGTAATGATTAATAAAAATGGAGTGATTATGGAATTTATTGAAAAAGTAATAGGATATTTTACCCATTATGATTTAGCGCAGTTACCTGCGGATATTCTTAGGGGTGTGGCGTTGCTATTAATGCTCAGTTTTGTGCTTGCTTATTCTTCCAATCATCATTCGGGGTGGTATACAGGCATAATCACATTAGTATTAGTATTTATTGTTACGTTGACAGTTCTTGGCGCAATTAAGTCAAATATTGTGATTTACATTGTTTTAGTAACGGTTATTATTACGACGGTAGTGTTATTTTCAGCTGAAATAAGGCGAGATTTATATAAACTATCTATAAAACCGCAAGGCTACAATAGCGAAGAATCTGTCAATTTAACGCCAGAAGAATTGAGTCCAATTATCGCAAGTATAGTCAAAAGTTGTCAATCTCTTTCAAAAAGCGATACTGGAGCGCTTATTGTAATATGTCAATCGCAATTATCCGATTATGTTACAGAAAGCGGAACAATGATAAACGCCAATTTAACAAGCGAGTTGATAGAAACTGTATTTTATCCAAAATCGCCGTTACACGATGGAGCGATGCTTGTTATTGGAAACAAAATTATGTCGGCGGGTTGTTATTTGCCACTCACGCAAAAGCCAAATTTGCCTAAAGAATTAGGAACAAGACACCGCGCAGCTATTGGAATAACTGAAAATGACCCGACTGTTACAGCAATTGTAGTATCTGAAGAAACAGGAATTATAAGCGTTATGCACGATGGAATGTACAAAAGATATATGGACGCAGAAAGTCTAAATCAAGCATTAGAATATGCGTATAACTTTGCATCGGGAAAGGAGTTTTGGAAATGATAAAAAACAAGAAACAAAAAGCGCCTAAATCTAACTTTAGCGAATTAATGAAAGAAATATTTATTAATAAATGGTATTTAAATATTTTAGCGATTTTTCTTGCCGCTTTATTATGGATATGCTTAACAGTATTAGAATGATATAAAATTGTGTTTATAGTATAAATAAGGGATTATTATAGTAAACAATAAAATATTACCTATCAAATTTATTATAACACGATATTTTAAATTGTAATGATTTAATTATGCTGATTAAATAAGATTATAAAAATAAGAATAATCATATAATTGATAAAACAACATCTGGAGGAATATAAATGAAAACAACTAAAGTACCTGAAATATTATTGCCAAATTCGTCTGTTGATATGGAGAAATGGGCAGTTGTCGCTTGTGACCAATTTACAAGCGAACCGTCGTATTGGGAGGAGCTAAAACAAAGTATCGGTGATTGTCCATCGACGCTCAATGTGATTTTTCCTGAAGTTTATTTAAACAAAGATAATGAACAAATTATTACTAATATCAACAAAACGATGACGCAGTATTTGAAT
>JAVVUQ010000140.1:0-1265 GCA_036653075.1 Clostridia bacterium
TGCGATTACTAATGATTTAAAAGATAATGCGATTACTAATGATTTAAAAGATAATGCGATTACTAATGATTTAAAAGATAATACGTCAATTAAGGTTGAAAATATTAAAAAAGCCGATTTTAATTTAAAAGAAAACAACATAAATTTAGAATTACAAAATTTTAGCGAAGAACCTGCTGTATTTATATCAAATCATTCAATGGCATATTCTCCAATAGCTTTTTCATTATATTTCAACAAGCCTCAACGTACTTGGATAGCGGCGCCAATGATGGATTATAAAACTGCGCCCAAATACGCCTACGAAGATTTTTGGGGAAATAAAAAACACAAGTTATACTACAAATTTTTAGGATTTTTGTCCGCTTTAATGCTTGTACCGCTTATGCGTGGAGAAAAAGGTATAGCTGTTTATAAAGATATGCGCATTAAAGAAACCTTCGGCGAATCTCTTGAAACGCTTAACAATGGGCAAAATATAATTATATTTCCTGAAAAACGTCAAAAATATTCCAAATTTATAAATGAGTTGCAAGATGGTTTTGTTGACCTTGCTCATATTTATTATAAACAAAGCGGGAAATATTTAAAATTCTATCCTTGCTACACTGCCCCTACAATAAACTCAATAAATATCGGCAAACCAATTATCTATAATCCGCTTGAAGATAGACGCAACGAACGACAAATCATCACAAACTATTTAAAAACTGAAATAACAAAAATTGCCGAAAGTTTACCCGAACACAAAATTATTCCGTACAGCTACGATTAAATTTACCTATTTTAATCTTACGCCTACGCTCAAATTTACCTATTTTAATCATACGCATACGCTCAAATTACTTATTTTAATCTTACGCCTACGCTAAAATTTAACTTAATAAACAAGTTTTATTTTTATGGTTTATTTAATTAAGTATTTCAACCTTATTTAAAAGTGAGCAAAGCGAGCGATGGAACAATTACAGTAATGATAATTGCGCATTTTTGCGACAAGCGAGCGATAGCCGTAGGCTGAGCGAGCGAAGCGAACAAGTTATTCGTTTTATTGTGAAAATTATAATAGCAAATAATTTATATATATTTATCATTATTTAAATGCGAGTTATGGAATAAATACACTATTGATACTTACGCACTTTTGCGACAAGCGAGCGATAGCCGCAGGCTGAGCGAGCGAAGCGAATAAGTTAATCGTTTTATTATAAAAATTATAATAGTAAATAATTGATTGATATTTATCATTGTAGAACGTATTAATA
>JAVVUQ010000141.1:0-1210 GCA_036653075.1 Clostridia bacterium
TTTCTTCATCTGTAAGTAAATCATAAGCTTTACGAATAGTTTCAATTGTTGCTTTGTCTTCTATTGATAAAGTATCCATATTTAATGAGCCTATCATATCTGTAACTTCCATTTGATTAGCTGTATGGATTACAGTTGCTTCGCCTGCTTCGTTGACAGAATATCTATTTAGGAAATAGCTGCTCCAAATGTGATTTGTATAGTTTCCGCCTTCTGGGTAATAAAGTGTTAATTCTGTTTCAAAAATTTCTATATAATATAGATAATCTATGAAGTTAGCGTAGTAGTTTGTCATTCCGTTGCCTTCTAATGCTATGTCATATAAATACTGTAATTTTGGAGCTTCTTTAGATAAGAATTTATATGTAAGTATGTTTGTCGCTTCTAAGAATGCTTTATCTCCAATTGCTTTTAAAGTTGTTGGGAATGTCACGCACTCTAAAGTTTGGTTGTACATAAATGCGTTTGGCATAATATAAACAATACCTTCGTCAATTACGTACTCAGTTGCACTACCAAGATATGAATATAAAACTTTACATTCAGCGTCAAGGATTGAATCGTTTACAATATTAAAGTTTGGATTGTTTTCGCTTATTGTATATTTTGTTAAAGATGTGCAACCCATAAAGGCAACGCCAAAGTTTAAAGGCATTAATGTTGAAGGGATAACCACTTCAACTAATGATGTGCAATATCCAAAGCACATAGCGCCTACAAGTTCAAAGCCTTCTGGTAATACAACTTTTGCTAATTTAGTACAATTTGCAAAGGCAAATTCGTTAATTTGTACTGTATTTGTTGGTAATTCTAAAATCTCAAGATTTAAGTTATACTCAAATACATTTTTGCCAATCGTTAGTTTATTATCTGTTGTAGTTTCTTGTGAAGTAATAGATTTAATATTCTTAAATCCTCTTTCTCTTATTTCGCCTTCTGATTCATATTCGTGGAAGCCCCAGAAGCAATAGTCGCCAATTTCTTTAAGGTTACCAGATAATACGACACCTTTTAAGTTAGGTTTTACTACAATTGACGGAGCAATTGTTGCAGTCCAACCGCCACTTATAGTGTATTCAAATTCACGTAAGTAGTAATTCGGTCCAATAAATGCGCGTGGAGCAATAGTTTCAACAGTATTTGGCATTACATAAATTCCGTCATAATCCCAAGATGGAGCTGTTGCAATTACGTGTGTCATTTCTTTATT
>JAVVUQ010000142.1:0-1102 GCA_036653075.1 Clostridia bacterium
TAAATAATATATGATTAATTAAATTTAAACAGTTGATTTATATAATTTTTTATGTTACAGTAGTAATAGAGTACAATGTTGTTATTATAATAATACAAATTAGCAATTTCCAAATAATATATAAAAGTCAAATGTATAGGGGAGATAATATGAAAACGGATAGAGTTTTTAGTTGCTTAATGATGTTATTATCATCTAATAGAGTGACCGCTGCGCAATTGGCTCTACGTTTAGAGGTATCCGAGCGGACGGTGATTAGATATATGAAATCTTTGGAGGAGGGCGGAGTGCCTATTATTTCATATACGGGGAATAAGGGCGGATTTGAAATTGCAGAGAATTATAAAATTAATTACGCATATTTTACTATTGAAGAATATGAAAAGTTAATACTTTGCGTAACGGACAGCGCTTTGCCAGATTATACGAAAAAAATGTTAATAGAAAAATTATGCGCATTATCGCATATAAAAAAATCGGAAAAAACGACTGAAGTGATTGCATCTACTGAACATTCGGAGTATCTAAGCGATTTAATAAATACAATTTCTGTGGCGATAAACACAAATAAATGTTTAGAGATAAACTATGAAAATCGTAATGGAGAATATACTAAACGGGTTATAGAACCGCATTGCAAGCTGCTACGTGATGGCGCTTGGTATTGTTACGCTTTTTGTCATACCAAAAACGAATTTAGGACGTTTAAGCTTATGCGCATAGGACAAGCGACGATGTTAAGCGAAAAGTTTATCCCAAAACCATATAATTTGCAAACACATTTTGAACTTAAGCCGATTAATGAGCGAGGCGGATATATAAATTTGACATTTTTAGTAAACAAAAATTCTTATCTTGCCGTAAAAGATTGGTCGGGAAATGAAAAAGTAACGCCGTGCGGAAATAGGTATTTAGTTTATACAATGCAGCCTGATGATAAAAGTCTTCGTAAAGAATTACTGTCTTTTGGTAAAGATATTGAGATAATTTCGCCATTATCACTTAAGTATGAATTACATAAATTAATCGAAGAATTATTTCATTATTATTCATAATATTTTTAATTTTTATATATATTTATATAATTTGTGTACTTATATTT